>NZ_CDRTEH010000002.1:0-442963 GCF_977054825.1 Agathobacter sp. | reverse complement strand
CCTTCTTTCTACTGCTGTCAGAAAGAAAGATAACCTTACCATTTTTATATGAAAGAGTAAACCTTTACTGTGCGGGAGTAAATTCCACCACCAAATGTGGTGGTGGAATTTAAAATTTCATTTTTGGTTGGGCAACCATTGACGGTAGAGTATTGCTATATGACCTGCTAAATGGTAAAATCAAAATACACTGGGGTGGATGGTGAAGAACCAGTTCTTTTGCACATTACTCCAGAAGTACAGCTTCGGAAAGGAGCGTTTAAAGTATGCTGGGATTGAAAAAACTTCCGGTTGGGTTTGAAAGTTTTCAAGAAATTCGGAAGTTAGAATGCTATTATGTAGACAAAACGAAACTGATAGAGCAGCTTCTTGAAAATTGGAGTAAAGTGAATCTGTTTACAAGACCTCGCCGATTCGGGAAAACCTTAAACATAAGTATGCTTAAGAGCTTTTTTGAAATTGGAACAGATGCAACATTGTTTGATGGTCTTTATATCTCACAGAATAGAGAACTTTGCGGGGAATATATGGGAAAGTACCCGGTTGTTTGCTTGTCTTTAAAAAGCGTGGACGGGCTCACATTTGAGGAGGCACAGTACTCCTTGTGTGAGCTGATTGCCAGTGAGGCTAGACGTTTTAAGTATTTGCAGAATAGTGATAGATTAGATGACGATGAAAAGAAATTGTATCGTGATTTGATTTCGTTTCAAGAGGGGCGAGAAACTGTACTTGCGGCAAAGCTTAAATTTTCACTAAAGAAAATATCAGAGCTATTATATAAACATTATAATCAGAAAGTAATTGTTCTGATTGACGAGTATGATGTGCCGCTCGACAAAGCATTTCAGCACGGCTATTATAAAGAGATGGTATCTCTAATCCGGGGCGTGTTTGGAGAGGCATTAAAGACAAATGATTTTTTGCAGTTTGCTGTGTTGACAGGATGCCTTCGGGTTTCCAAAGAAAGTATATTTACCGGTTTAAATAATTTCAAGGTTTATGCTGCTGATGATGTTCAGTATGAAGAAGAATTTGGTTTCACAAAAGAAGAAGTAGAAAAACTCTTAGCTGACTACAATATGCAAGAGCATTTTTCGGAAGTTAAAGAGTGGTATGACGGTTATCATTTTGGGAATGTGGACATTTACTGCCCGTGGGATGTAATAAACTATGTTTCAGATTGGCTGACTGACCCGGACGCACGTCCAAAATCATATTGGATTAACAGTAGCGGAAATGACTTGGTTAAACGCTTTATTGACAAGGCTGATATAACCACAAAAGATGAAATCGAGCAGTTGATTGCTGGGGAGGCAGTTGAAAAGAAAATTCGGCTGGATTTGACTTATGATGAGATTGACAACAACATAGACAACGTATGGAGCGTACTTTTTACAACTGGCTATCTTACAAGGCTTGGAAAGAACGAGAACGATGTGTATAGTCTGGTTATTCCTAACAAGGAAGTTCGAGAGGTTTTCGTTTCTCAAATCAATGAATGGTTTAATGGAGTTGTGAAAAAAGATAGCTTCTCAACAAAGAAAATCATCGCTGGATTTCTTGAAGGAAAGACCGATGATATTCAGCTGGAACTGACAATGTTCCTTGGCGAAACGATTAGCATTTTGGATACGAAAGCCAGAAATGAAGAAAAGGAAAACTTCTACCATGGCATCTTAATCGGTATTTTGAAAAACTATTCCGGATGGGCGGTTAAATCGAACAAGGAGTCTGGTGATGGATTTGCAGATATTCTGATTAAACCTAAGAATCCTGATGTTGGTATCATAATAGAATTGAAGTATGCACGTTCCATGAACGAGCTTGATAAGGCCTGTGAAAGAGCAGTGGAACAAATCAAAGATCGCAGATACGACACAGAACTACGTGAGGACGGACGGAATGATATTCTTGCGTATGGAGTTGCATTCTGCAAAAAGCGTTGTAAAGTCGTAGTTGAAAAACTATAAGCAACAACCCCGCTCAAAGTATAGCGGATTATTTTGGAGGTATTTCTATGAAGCTTAAAACAGGACAAAAGTGCGCATTCGGATTTGGCGCATTCGGAAAAGATATTGTGTATATGCTTATTTCATCGTATTTGCTCTACTACTACAATGTAGTGCTTGGGATGAGCAGTGTGTTTATCGGTACGGTGATGATGGCTGCCAGGATTTTTGACGCATTCAATGACCCGGTGATGGGCATTATTGTAGCAAAGACGCGTACCCGGTGGGGCAGGTTCAGGCCTTGGATTTTTGCCGGCACGGTGCTCAATGCCGTGACCATTTATGCTTTATATGCCACACCTGAGTCTATGGGTGATTCAGCTCAGAGAGTATGGCTTACGGTGTTTTACTTTGCATGGGGCATTACATATACGCTTATGGATATTCCGTTCTGGTCTATGATTCCCGCAATCACTGAGCCGGGCAGCGACAGGGAGCAGCTTACATCGCTTGCGAGGACCTGCTCAGGCATAGGTGATGCTATCCCTACGGTGCTCACGATGACAGTGGTGCCTATTCTTGGTGCTGGTAGCTCTATGGCTGATTACAGGATTGGATTTAAGTGGTGGGCGCTTATTATAGCGGTAGTGTTTGTGATTTCTGAGCTTGTGTGTGTAGCCTGTGTGCCTGAAAGGCCGGTTGCCTGTAATGAGAAGCCCGGAAAGATATCTGATATGTTTAAAGCCTTATTTAAGAATGACCAGGCTATGACTGTTGTGGTCTCAATCATTCTCGTGTATACATCAATCAATATCTGTGGCAATCTTGTGCTTTATTTCTTCCGGTTTGATGTGGGAAACGAGGGGGCATATTCCATATTTGCTGCAGTTGCTTTTGCAGCACAGGTGCTTGTCATGATGGTTATACCGCTGCTTCGCAAGAGATTCAGCAAAAGTCAGCTTTTTATATCAGGATTTATTATTCAGATAGCGGGCTTTGCGGTGATACTTATCATGGCATTTGCAAAGCTCTACACTCCTCAGAGCTGGTACATACTCTGCCTGCCGGGTATTTTGATTTATCTGGGCTATGGTATGCTCAATGTTATCATGACCATATTTCTATCAGATTCTGTTGATTATGGTGAGGTGATGAATGGCACGAGAGAGGAGTCCGTCATTTTTTCGATGCAGACATTTACGGTAAAGCTCGCATCCGGTGTGGCAGTATTTCTGGCGGGGCTGGTAGTTGACTGGATTCATCTGGATACCGCGGTTGCGGTACAGACACAGGATACACTTGATGCTCTTCGCATGTGGATGACGATTCCGTCTGTTATTCTGCTCATCGTGGGCATATTTGTATTTAAGAGATTTTATAAGCTGGATGATGCTAGGATGGAAGAAATTAAATCTAAGCTTAATTAAAACTTTAATCTGAAGCAGACTTAAATTGCATACGAAAGTCAACAACGCCCATGCATGAATGCATGGGCGTTCTTTTTATTTCTTAAGTTTTTTCTGTGCCGTTGAAAGCATCAGCTTAATACGGTTCAGCTGGTTTACTTCAGAAGCACCCGGATCATAATCGATAGCCACAATATTGGCATCCGGATGATCATGTCTGATTCTCTTTATAACACCCTTACCCACAATATGGTTTGGTAAGCATGCAAAAGGCTGTGCACAGATGATGTTTGTGACGCCCTCATTGATGAGCTCAAGCATCTCACCTGTCAGGAACCAGCCCTCACCGGTCTGATTACCGCACGAAACGATAGGAGAAGCATACTCTGCGAGATCCTGCACGTGAGCAGTTGGCTCAAAGTGCTTACTCTTAGCCAGCTCATCCCTTGCATCCTTTCTGAGCCACTCGAAGAAGGCGATAAGACGGTTGTTCATAAACTTCGCTTTCTTAGAAGCTCCGAGATAGTCAGCCTTGAAATTCGTGTTGTAGCAGCAGTAGAGTAAGAAATCAGTCAGATCAGGCACTACAGCCTCAGCTCCCTCAGCCTCAAGCAGGTCAACCACATAGTTGTTTGCTGCAGGAAGGAACTTGACGAGAATCTCACCGACCACGCCGACACGCGGCTTAACCTCATCTGTCATAGGCAGATTGTCGAAATCTCTTATGATTTCGCGGCACATCTTCTTGTATTTCTTGTGAGAGAGCATCTTTGTGTTGCCGACAAAATCAATGACTCTCTTTTTCCATTTCTCATGGAGCGCATTGGCACTTCCCGGCTCTTTCTCATAAGGACGTACCCTGTAGAGACAGCGCATAAAGATATCACCAAACTCCAGCGCATACAGTCCGTGCTGGATGAGGCTTGGAGTAAACTTAAAGCCAGGGTTTTTCTCGAGACCAACCATGTTGATTGAGATAACAGGCACATCAGGATATCCGGCCTTTTCGAGGGCTCTTCGGATAAAGCCGATGTAGTTTGTCGCACGGCATCCGCCACCTGTCTGTGAGATGAGGATGGCTGTGTGTGTCATATCATAGTCGCCAGATTTGACGGCTGCCATAATCTGTCCCACGACGATTAGTGAAGGGTAGCAGGCATCGTTGTTTACGAACTTAAGTCCCACGTCCACACATTCCCTTGCAGGGATATCCGGTATGACCATGTTGTAGCCGGCTGCCTTAAAGGCAGGCACGAGGAGATCAAAGTGTATAGGTGACATCTGAGGGCAGATGATGGTGTAGTTGTCCTTTTTCATCTGCTCGGTGAATACGACACGCTCGTAGTTAGACGGCTTTAATTCACGCTTTTCATGCTTGGCTTCCTTGACTCTTATAGCGGCAAGGAGCGAACGGATTCGGATTCTTGCTGCGCCCAGATTGTTTACCTCGTCGATCTTCAGACAGGTGTATATCTTGCCTGAGCCTGTCAGGATATCGTTTACACAGTCGGTTGTGACCGCATCGAGACCGCAGCCGAATGAGTTGAGCTGGATTAAGTCAAGGTCATCACGGGTCTTTACAAAGTTGGCTGCTGAGTACAGTCTGGTGTGGTACATCCACTGATCCATAACGATGAGAGGTCTCTCCAGCTCGCCCAGATGGGATACGGAGTCCTCTGTCAGCACACAGATGCCATAGCTTGTTATGAGCTCAGGGATACCGTGGTTGATTTCAGGGTCCACATGGTATGGGCGGCCTGCGAGCACGATTCCGCGACGTCCGGTATCCTCCATGTAGTCGAGCACCTCCTCGCCCTTTCGCTGAATCTCAAGCCTTGTCATGGCAAGCTCCTTCCAGCCTGCGGCAACTGCATCACGAATCTGTGACTCAGGCAGGCTGAAATCACCCTTTGAGAAGGTGGCAACGAGCTGCTGGGAGAGAGTCTCCTCGCTCTCAAATGACATAAACGGATTTATGAATTTAACCTCGCCGGATGTTATCTCATCCACGTTGTTTTTGATATTCTCAGAGTATGATGTGACAATCGGGCAGTTGTAGTGATTGTTTGCATCAGCAAACTCCTTGCGCTCGTATGGCACTGCCGGGTAGAAAATAAAATCTACATTTTGCTTTATGAGCCAGCTTATATGACCATGTGTGAGCTTTGCAGGGTAGCACTCTGACTCACTTGGGATTGAGTCGATACCCATCTCATAGATCTTTCTGGTGGACTGTGGGGACAGCACTACAGAAAAGCCGAGACGCTTGAAAAATGTAGCCCAGAACGGATAGTTCTCGTACATATTTAAGGCTCTTGGGATGCCGACTGTACCGTGTGGCGCATCCTTTGGGTCAAGTGGCTCGTAGTCAAATATACGCTTGTTTTTGTATTCAAAAAGGTTTGGTATGTTATCCTTGTTCTTCTCCTTGCCCAGACCCTTTTCACAGCGGTTTCCTGTGATGTACTGTCTGTTGTCGGAGAATTTGTTTATAGTTAAAAGACAATGGTTTGTACAGCCCTGACAGCGTGCGAGCTTTGTGGTGTATGTGAGCTCATTTATCTGGTCGATTGTGAGCATTGTTGTCTTATAATCAGCCTCGTGGCGCTCACGTGCGATGAGTGCGGCACCAAAGGCACCCATGATACCTGCGATATCAGGCCTTGTGGCATGTACACCTGCGATTTTCTCGAAGCTTCTAAGCACGGCATCATTGTAGAAGGTACCGCCCTGGACTACGATATTTTCACCGAGGTCGCTTGCATCAGACAGCTTGATAACCTTGAAAAGTGCATTCTTTATTACTGAGTAGGCTAGTCCTGCCGATATATCTGCGACAGATGCGCCCTCCTTCTGTGCCTGCTTTACCTTTGAATTCATGAAAACCGTACATCTGGTTCCGAGGTCGATAGGGTTCTTTGCAAAAAGAGCTTCCTTTGCAAAATCCTGAACCGAGTAGTTTAAGGACTTTGCGAAGGTCTCAATAAATGAGCCACAGCCTGAAGAGCAGGCCTCGTTGAGCTGTACTGAGTCGACAGTCTGGTTCTTTATCTTGATGCACTTCATATCCTGACCACCGATATCGAGGATACAGTCTACCTTTGGATCGAAGAAGGCTGCTGCATAGTAGTGGGCAACGGTCTCTACTTCGCCGTCGTCCAATTTTAAAGCTGCCTTTAATAAAGCCTCTCCGTAGCCTGTAGAGCAGGAATGTACGATGTGCGCATCCTCAGGAAGCTTTGCGTAAATCTCCTGGATAGAGCGGATGGCTGTTGCGAGAGGGCTTCCGTTGTTGTTGCTGTAGAATGAGTACAAAAGGTCTCCGTCCTCGCTCACGAGAGCAATCTTTGTGGTGGTGGAGCCTGCATCTATTCCGAGATAGCAGTTGCCCTTGTATGTAGAAAGGTCACCGGTCTTTACGTGATTGTTGCCGTGACGCGTTGTAAATTCATCGTAATCAGCCTGATCCTTAAAAAGAGGCTCCATACGTGCCACCTCAAACTCCATCTTGATGCCGTTTGAGAGGCGGTCGATTAAGGATGAGAGTGTAGTGACAGAGTTGTCTTTATAGTTTAATGCAGAGCCTATTGCTGCAAACAGATGAGAGTTCTCAGGAACGATGGTGTGCTCGTCATCGAGGTTTAAGGTTCTGATAAATGCTGATTTAAGTTCTGACAAAAAGTGCAGAGGACCGCCAAGGAAAGCAACATGTCCCTTGATTGGTTTACCGCAGGCGAGACCACTGATGGTCTGGTTTACCACTGCCTGAAAGATTGAAGCGGATAAATCCTCGCGTGTGGCTCCCTCATTGATGAGAGGCTGGATATCTGTCTTTGCAAATACTCCGCAGCGGGCTGCGATAGGGTAGATGGCCTTATAGCTTTTGGCGTATTCATTTAGACCTGTAGCGTCTGTCTGGATGAGAGATGCCATCTGGTCGATAAAAGAGCCTGTACCGCCGGCACATATGCCGTTCATACGCTGCTCCACGTTGCCACCCTCGAAGTATATGATTTTGGCATCCTCACCGCCCAGCTCTATTGCCACATCAGTCTGTGGTGCGTAGTGTGTGAGTGCGGTAGATACAGCTATAACCTCCTGTACGAATGGCACCTCAAGGTGCTTTGCAAGAGTGAGTCCGCCGGAGCCTGTTATCATAGGACAAACTGAAAGGTCACCTGTCTTGTCGTAGGCCTTTCTGATAAGGGACTCAAGTGTCTCCTGGATATTTGCAAAATGACGCTCATAATCGGAAAAGAGGATATTGTCATCGGCGTCAAGAAGTGCAATCTTGACGGTTGTTGAGCCGATATCAATGCCCAACTTATGTAAGCTGTTATTTTCCATAGTGGTTCGTTCCTCCGTTAATATATTACTCATATAATTTTTATATATCTTTCTTCTTATTAAAATATATAATTGTTCTATTTTCAAAACAGAGATTATTATACGACAGATATCGACAAATTACAATGACTATAATTATAAAGAATTTGTGAATAATTCGTAGTCTCGTTGACAAAGTATGATTTAACTATCATAATAAATTTTGTAATGATCGCTGCCCTTTGCACTATAGTGTAAAAGGCAGTAATAATATGACAGGAGGATGCAGACTCGTGGTTTTTTATTGCACCAAAACCATGTCTGCTAAAATGTATGAACTGGCTTAACAAACTAGAACAAAAATATGGAAGTAAAGCGATTCCAAATATTACGAGAATATTTATCGCTGCGAATCTGATAGGCAGTGTGCTGCTTTTGACAAAGGGCGATGTGGTCCTTTATTATCTGCAGTTTTCGGCCTCTGCTATTTTGCACGGACAGGTATGGCGCCTTATAAGCTGGGTGTTTGTGCCGAGTGGCAGTATATCATTTTTACAGCTTTTGTTTATATTCTGTCTGTGGACGCTCGGAGACAGCATGGAGTCATATCTTGGCTCATTCAGGATGAATGTTTACTTTTTCGGAGGCTTTTTGCTGTATGATATAGCAGGCATGCTTATTTTTGCAGTGACGGGTGTATCCATCAAGCTGACTATGTACTATATACTTATATCCATGTATCTGATGCTTGGTCTTTTGATGCCGGAGGCAGAGGTGAGGCTTTACTTTGTGCTTCCTATAAAGATGAAGTGGATGGTGCTGGTTTACTTCGTGATGTTTGCATATGATGTGTATACCTATATGAGCTTTGGATGGCCGACTGGATTGGCATACGGCTCAGAAATCGTTCTTGCACTTATAAATCTGTTAGTATTCATTTATGGCTGCAAGCACAGGCTTTCATTCAGACAGAATATGCACCAGAGGAAGAGAAAGGCTCAGTTTAAGTCTCAGTTTTCAGAGCCTCGTCCGGGCAGCGGTATCTCACGCCACAAGTGCTATATATGCGGCAGAACCGAGTTATCAAATCCTGAATTAACATTCAGATACTGCTCAAAGTGCACAGGCAACAAGGAATACTGTCAGGATCATCTGTTTACACATACGCACGTATAACATACATGCACTACTTTTTTTAATTCATTGACAAAGTAAACCGATGAATTTATAATGGACACAGTATTATTTTCGGAGGAACATTTATGGAGAACGAGGCAACAGTTTCGAAAAATTTTATTGAACAGATTATTGAGAAGGACTTGGCAGAGGGTCATTGCAAGACTGTAAAGACCAGATTCCCACCGGAGCCAAACGGTTATTTACATATCGGTCATGCGAAGTCTATTCTTTTAAACTATGGACTGGCAAAGAAGTATGATGGACAGTTCAATCTCAGGTTTGATGATACAAACCCTACCAAGGAGCGCCTTGAGTTTGTAGAGTCTATCGAGGCCGATGTTAAGTGGCTTGGTGCTGACTGGGAGGACAGGAAGTTTTTTGCATCCAATTATTTCGACAAGATGTATGAGTGTGCAGTAGGGCTTATAAAGAAGGGGAAGGCGTATGTATCTGACCTGACACCTGATGAGATAAGAGAGTATAGAGGTACACTCACAGAGCCCGGCAAGGAGGATCCGTACACAAAGAGAAGCGTTGAGGAAAACCTGGATCTTTTTGAACGCATGAAAAACGGTGAGTTTGAGGATGGCACAAAGGTGCTTCGTGCGAGAATTGACATGAGCTCTTCAAATATCAATATGAGAGATCCGATTCTTTACCGTGTGGCTCATATGACTCATCACAATACAGGTGATAAATGGTGTGTATATCCTATGTATGATTTTGCTCATCCTATAGAGGATGCTATCGAGGGCATCACACATTCTATATGTACTCTGGAGTTTGAAGACCACAGACCACTGTATGACTGGGTGGTTATTGAATGTGGATTTAAGAATTCTCCGGAGGAGTCACCAAAGCAGATTGAGTTTGCAAAGCTCTATCTGACCAATGTTGTTACAGGAAAGAGATATATCAAGCGTCTTGTAGAGGACGGTATTGTTGACGGCTGGGATGACCCAAGGCTTGTTTCTATAGCAGCACTTAGACGCAGGGGCTTCACACCTGAGTCTATCCAGAATTTTGTTGATCTGTGTGGTATATCAAAGGCCAACAGCTCTGTTGATTACGCTATGCTTGAGTACTGTATCCGTGAGGATTTAAAGGCTAAGCGCCCTCGTATGATGGCTGTGCTTGATCCGGTCAAGGTGATTATCGACAATTACCCTGAGGGACAGGTTGAGTATCTTGAGGTGGATAATAACGTGGAGAATCCTGAGCTTGGAAAGAGAAAGGTTCCTTTCACCAGAGAGCTTTATGTGGAGAGAGAGGACTTCATGGAGGAGCCTCCGAAGAAGTATTTCCGTATGTTCCCTGGCAATGAGGTGCGTTTCATGAACGCTTACTTTGTGAAGTGCAATAGCTGTGTTAAGGATGAAAACGGCAATGTTACAGAGATTCACTGTACATATGATCCTGCATCAAAGGGTGGCAACAGTCCTGACGGCAGAAAGGTCAAGGGAACTATCCACTGGGTTTCAGCCGAGTATGGAAAGCAGGTAACAGTTCGTCTTTACGAGAATATCGTAAATGAGGAGCTTGGAGTGTACAATGAGGACGGAAGCTTAAATCTTAATCCAAATTCACTTACAGTGCTTGATAACTGTGTAGTGGAGCCGGAGCTTATGAATGCTAAGGCTTATGACAGCTTCCAGTTTGTCAGAAACGGCTTCTTCTGTGCGGATTGCAAGGATTCGAAGGAGGGACAGCCTGTATTTAACAGAATCGTTTCCTTAAAGAGCTCATTCAAGCTTCCGGCAGCTAAATAGTTTTGACTAAAAATAAAATAGACAGAAGAGAAGAATAGAGGTAAAATATGGATTTAATGTCAGGCCTTGACAAATTCGGTTTGAATCCCGAAGATATAAATGACCTGTACGATGAGGATAAAGAAGCTGCCACCGGGGATGCTCCGGTGGCAGCTACTGTTCAGACAGAGGACGAAACGGATTTTGTCTTTGCAAAGAGCGTTACATGTCCGGTGTGTGATGAGAGCTTTCAGACCCTGACGGTAAGGGCATCAAAGGTGCGTCTTGTTGGTTCTGATGACGATTTCAGACCGGTATACAAGGGGATTGATACAATAAAGTATGGTGTCACCTCATGTCCGCATTGTGGTTATAGTGCAATGAATGGTGACTTTATACATGTGTCGACTACCCAGATAAGGCTGCTTAAGGAACAGGTAGCCGCTAAATTTAAGCCCGGCAGCAAGGACGTGCCTTTGTTATATTCGTATGATGAGGCGATAGACAGATTTAAGCTGGCACTTTTTTCGGCAATTGTTAAGAGGGCACAGCACAGCGAAAAGGCATATATTTGTCTTAAGTTGTCATGGCTTTATCGAGGCTTATTGGAACAGCTTGCGGTTTGTGGCAGGTCAGCGGACAGTAAGGAGCTTTTAAGCGCACAAAAGGCAGAAAAAAATTATTACGAGCAGGCGCTTGATGGAATGACCAGAGCGGTTGAGACAGAGCATTTCCCGATATGTGGGATGAATCAGGATACGTTTGAGCTGCTTTTAGCTCAGATGAATTATAAGCTAGACCATTTGGATGTGGCGTCAAAGCTTGTTGCAAGAGTGCTTATATCGAAAAGTGCTTCGAGACACATTAAGGATAAGGCACTTGATTTAAAGAATGAAATTATTAAAAAAATAAGAGATGTGAAATAATTGCTGTTATTTCACATCTCTTTTTTCTTTTATTTGCTGTTACAATTAATTATTTTTCTTGTTCTCAAGCTCAAGAAGCTTCATTGCACGAACCTTGAGTGGAAGACCAAACAGAGTGATGAAGCCGTCTGCATCATGATGGTCATACAGATCTCCTGTAGTAAAGCTTGCAAGAGACTCACTGTAGAGTGAATATGGTGAAGTAGTGCCGGCCTTGATGATATTGCCTTTATATAATTTAAATTTAACTTCTCCTGTAACATATTCCTGTGTTGACTCTACGAAAGCCTGGATTGCTTCACGAAGTGGTGTGAACCATTTTCCTTCGTAAACTACCTGGGCGAGCTTGTTGCCCATATCCTTCTTGACATCCATTGTGGCACGGTCAAGGCAGAGCTCCTCGAGCTGGTCATGTGCCTCCATGAGGATTGTTCCACCCGGAGTCTCGTATACGCCACGTGATTTCATACCTACTACACGGTTCTCGACGATATCGATGATGCCGATGCCGTGCTTGCCGCCGAGACGGTTGAGCTCTCTGATGATGTCTGCTACCTTCATCTTTTTGCCGTTTACAGATGTAGGAACACCCTTCTCAAATGTCATTGTAACATACTCACCCTCGTCAGGAGCATGCTCAGGTGTGACACTTAATACGAGCAGATGGTCATAGTTTGGCTCCTGTGAAGGATCCTCCAGCTCAAGTCCCTCGTGGCTTATGTGCCAGAGGTTACGGTCACGGCTGTAGCTTGAATCTGTGCCGAACGGAAGGTCGATTCCGTGTGCCTTACAGTACTCGATCTCAGCCTCACGTGAATCCATTTTCCAGTTGTCCTGACGCCATGGAGCGATTACCTTGATATCAGGAGCAAGTGCCTTGATACCGAGCTCGAAACGGATCTGGTCGTTTCCTTTACCTGTTGCACCGTGGCAGATGGCTACAGCGCCTTCTTTTCTTGCAATCTCAACAAGCTTCTTTGCGATGCCAGGTCTTGCCATTGCTGTTCCAAGGAGGTATTTGTGCTCATAAACTGCGCCGGCCTGTACACAAGGTACGATGTAGTCTTCACTGAACTCATCACAGATATCCTCTATGTAAAGCTTTGAAGCTCCTGATAATTTGGCTCTCTCATCGAGTCCGTCAAGCTCCTCTCCCTGTCCGCAGTTGATGCAGCAGCAGATTACGTCATAGTCATAAGTCTCTTTAAGCCATGGAATGATAGCAGTGGTATCAAGTCCGCCTGAATAAGCTAATACAACTTTGTCTTTCATAAGTGCGTGTCCTCTTTTCGTTTATTCTTTATGATGGTAACCATTAACTGCTTTTGTGAAAAAAAGCCTTGAATAATTACTTTAGAATAAATATATACCAGTTCTTTACATATTGCAAGTGAAAAAATATACATTATTCATGTATAAATATACATAATTTTGTATAATTTTTCTCTTTACGGATTGAAAATACTGTACTATATTATTATGTATGATGCGTCAGACCTGTTTTATATGGTTATGCAGAAATATAAGAAATACAAGAAATACAATATGAAAAGAGGAAATACTATGATAAAGGCTGGTATTATTGGAGCCACCGGATATGCCGGAGCAGAGCTCGTGAGAATTTTGATGAATCATAAAGAGGTAGAGATTGCTTGGTATGGCTCACGAAGCTATGTGGATGAGAATTATGCCGATATCTATGGAAATATGTTTCAGATAGTTGATGCAAAGTGCATGGATGACAATATGGAGGAGCTTGCAGAGTCTGTCGATGTGATTTTTACTGCGACACCACAGGGCTTTTTGGCAGGCGTACTGACAGAGGATATATTAAGTAAGGTAAAGATAGTCGATCTGTCAGCGGACTTCCGTATAAAGGATGTAGCTACATATGAGAAGTGGTACAAGATTGAGCACAAGTCTCCGCAGTTTATTGATGAGGCTGTATATGGCCTGTGTGAGATAAACAGGGACAAGGTCACAAAGGAGACAAGACTTGTTGCAAATCCGGGCTGCTACACCACATGCTCTATCCTCACAGCATATCCGCTTGTGAAGGAGGGACTTATCGATACAGATACACTTATTGTCGATGCAAAGTCAGGCACATCGGGCGCAGGACGCGGTGCAAAGACACCAAATCTGTTCTGCGAGGTAAATGAGAGCATGAAGGCATATGGCGTTGCCTCACACAGACATACACCTGAGATTGAGGAGCAGCTTGGATATGCGGCAGGAAAAGAGATTCTTATCAACTTTACTCCGCATCTTGTTCCGATGAATAGAGGAATCCTTGCTACAGAGTATGCGACACTTAAGAAAAAGCCTGACGGAACCCTTCCTTCTTATGATGAGATTAAGGCAGTTTACGATAAGTATTATGCAAATGAGAAGTTTGTCAGAGTGCTTAAAAAGGGTGTCTGCCCTGAGACAAAGTGGGTTGAGGGCAGCAACTATGTGGATGTAAACTTTGTGATTGATGAGAGAACAGGCAGGATTATCATGATGGGCGCTCTTGACAATCTGGTAAAGGGTGCTGCAGGACAGGCAGTACAGAATATGAATCTGTTATTTGGCTTTGATGAGGCAGAGGGACTTAATATGGTTCCTATGTTCCCGTAATAATATGGGAATAATTATCAGAGAGCTATTTTACAATGCTGATAGTTATATAAAAATATAAGGATGATTTAATAAAATGAGCAATGAGAATAAATATGAAATAAGGGTTATGACGATTGATGACTATGACGAGGTGTACAGCCTGTGGCAGACCATACACGGCTTTGGAATCCGTTCTATCGATGATTCAAGAGAGGGAGTCCTTAGATTTCTTAAGAGAAACCCAACTACCAGTGTTGTAGCGGTGGAGGATGGTAAAATTGTCGGTGCAATACTCTGCGGTCACGATGGCAGAAGAGGCTGCCTGTATCATGTGTGCGTGGATGAGCATTACAGGAAGTGCGGCATCGGAAAGAGCATGGTAGTTGCCTGCATGAGAGCACTTCAGGCAGAGCATATCAACAAGGTGTCTATCATAGCCTTCAAGGTGAATGAGCTGGGAAACCACTTCTGGAAGGAAGAGGGCTGGACCTTCAGGGAAGACCTAAACTACTATGATTTCACACTTAACGAAGAAAATATAACAAGATTTAACAAATAAGGAGCAGTACAATGGCAGATAAGAACATGGAACAGGTAATGGAAAAGGCACAGGTGCTCATTGAGGCACTTCCATATATACAGAGATTTAACAGAAAGATTATCGTTGTAAAGTACGGCGGCTCTGCAATGGTTGATGAACAGCTTAAAAAGCAGGTAATCCAGGATGTCACACTTCTTAAGCTGGTAGGTTTCAAGCCTATCATCGTACACGGCGGCGGCAAGGAAATCAGCAAATGGGTAGGAAAGGTCGGCATGGAGCCGGTATTTGTAAACGGACTCAGAAAGACTGATGCCGATACAATGGAAATTGCCGAGATGGTGCTGAACAAGGTAAACAAATCCCTTGTCACACTCGTAGAGGAGCTCGGTGTGCAGGCTGTCGGAGTGAGCGGCAAGGATGGCGGTCTCTTAAAGGTAAAGAAAAAGTATTCAAACGGAGAGGATATAGGCTTTGTCGGTGAAATCACTGATGTTAATCCAAAAATCCTTTATGACCTGCTCGAGAAGGATTTCCTTCCAATCGTATGTCCGATCGGTCTTGATGACGAATACAATACATACAATATCAATGCAGATGATGCTGCATGTGCTATCGCAAGAGCTGTTTCAGCAGAAAAGCTTGCGTTCCTTACAGATATCGAGGGTGTATACAAGGATCCTTCAGATAAGAATACTCTTATCTCGGAGCTTACTGTTTCAGATGCAAAGAAGCTTATAGGCGATGGCTTTATCGGCGGAGGCATGCTTCCTAAGCTAAACAACTGCATAGATGCTATCGATAACGGAGTTTCAAGAGTACATATTCTTGACGGTCGTATCGCGCACTGCTTACTGCTTGAGATATTCACAAACAGAGGAATCGGAACAGCTATTCTTGGAGATTCGGAGGAGAAATTTAACAATGAGCAATAATATGGATAAACAGTCATACATTGATGAGGCAGAAAAAGAGCTGCTTCACACCTATAACAGATTTTCACTTGTACTCGATCACGGCGAGGGAGTACATCTTTATGATACAGACGGCAATGCATATCTGGACTTTGCCGCAGGAATAGCTGTATGTGCACTTGGCTACAGCAATGAGCACCACAAGGAGGCATTAAAGGCACAGGTTGATAAGCTTTTACATACATCAAACCTCTACTACAATGCGCCTGTCATCGAGGCAGCAGACAAGGTGCTTAAGGCAAGCAAAATGGACCGTATTTTCTTTACAAACAGTGGTACAGAGGCCATAGAGGGCGCTATCAAGGCTGCAAAGAAGTATGCTTTTACGAGAGACGGTCATGCCGGCCATGAGATAATTGCCATGAATCATTCCTTCCACGGAAGAAGCATCGGAGCTCTTTCTGTTACAGGCAATGCGCATTATCAGGAGCCTTTTGAGCCTCTTATGCCGGGAGTTAAGTTTGCGGATTTCAATGATTTGGAGAGTGTTAAGGCTCAGGTGACAGACAAAACCTGCGCCATCATCATGGAAACCATTCAGGGTGAGGGCGGTATTTACCCGGCAGACAAGGAGTTTATCGAGGGAGTGAGAGCACTCTGCGATGACAAGGATATTCTTCTTATACTTGATGAGATACAGTGCGGCATGGGCAGAAGCGGCGAGATGTTCGCATGGCAGAACTATGATGTGAAGCCTGATATCATGACCTGTGCTAAGGCGCTCGGCTGCGGTGTGCCGGTTGGAGCCTTTCTCATGACACAGAGGGTGGCAGACAAATCCCTTGCACCTGGAGACCATGGTACCACATACGGCGGCAATCCGTTCGTAGGAGCAGCAGTAAGTGCAGTGTTTGATGAGTTTAAGCGTCTTGATATTGTAAGCCATGTGAAGGAGATTGCACCTTACCTGGAGAAGAAGCTTGATGAGCTTGTTGCAAAATACGACTGCCTCACAGCCAGAAGAGGTATGGGTCTCATGCAGGGCGTGGAGTGCACTCTTCCTGTAGGAAAGGTCTCTGCAGAGGCTTTAAAGCAAGGCCTGATAGTCATCACGGCAGGCAGCAATGTGCTCAGATTTGTGCCTCCTCTTGTTATCGAAAAGAGTGATGTTGACGAAATGATAGAAAAACTTGAAACAACACTTGTAATACTGTCAAAAAATCTGTAAAATAGAGAGGACATCGATTTCTCCTTTGAGAGTATGATATTAATCAAAGGAGACCATATGAAAAAAAAAATATTATTAAGTGCGTTTATTGTAACAATAGCGTTAGGCCTTTGCGGCTGCAAAAAAGATGATGCCACAGTTCATTTTGCTTCTGAAACGGAGCAGACTGCTGTGGTTTCAAGTGATGTAAATAGACAGACTGCAGATTCAAAGGAGCAGAAGGCTTCATCCGCGGGAGAGCAGGAACAGAAGAAAGACACAGCAGCTACGAGTGATGACTCTACCGAGTGGTGCGTCTATATCTGTGGTCAGGTTGCAAATCCCGGTGTATACAGAGTAAAGCCGGGCGCCAGAGTTTGTGAGCTCGTTGATATGGCAGGAGGCATGCTGGAAACAGCTGACAAGAGCTTTTGGAATCTGGCATCAGAGCTGTATGATGGGCAGATGCTGTATTTCCCGACTGCAGAGGAGCTGGAATCGGAGCACATACCTGAGGGCTCATATACCACAGGCATAGATGGTTCGCTGATGAAGGGCGGCGCCGAGGAGCATATAGGCGTAAAGGATGGCAAGCTAAATATCAATACCGCAACCGCCGAGCAGCTCATGGCTCTTTCGGGCATAGGTGAGAGCAAGGCAAAGAGTATTGTTGAGGATCGCGCCAAAAACGGATTGTTTTCTTCGATTGAGGATATCACGAGGGTGTCCGGCATCGGTGAAGCAATGTTTAATAAAATAAAAGATGATATAACAGTAAATTAGGAGTGTATAAATGGCAAAAAAAGTGCTGGTCGTTGACGACGAAAAGTTAATTGTAAAAGGAATACGTTTCAGTCTGCTGCAGGATGGCATGGAGGTGGACTGTGCATATGACGGTGAGGAGGCCTTAAATATGGCAAAGGCCAATTCATATGATATGATTCTTTTGGATGTCATGCTTCCAAAGATGGATGGCTTTGAGGTGTGTCAGGCAATAAGGGAGTTTTCTGATGTCCCGATTGTCATGCTCACTGCAAAGGGGGATGACATGGACAAGATTTTAGGACTTGAGTACGGCGCTGATGACTATATCACAAAGCCATTTAATATTCTTGAGGTAAAGGCCAGAATCAAGGCAATCATGCGGCGCACTTCACCGGAGCGCGCACCACAGGTACAGTCATCCGTGATTGAAAAGGGTGATATCAAGCTCGACTGTGACAGCAGACGTCTTTTCATAAATGATAATGAAATCAATCTGACGGCAAGAGAGTTTGAGCTGCTTGAGATTCTGATCAAAAATGAAAATAAAGTGTACAGCAGGGAGAGCCTTTTAAAGATTGTATGGGGCGAGGATTACCCGGGGGATGTGCGTACGGTTGATGTGCACGTCAGACGTCTTCGTGAAAAGATTGAGGCAAATCCAAGCGAGCCTAAGTACGTTCATACCAAGTGGGGCGTGGGCTATTACTACAACCAGAAGTAATACTTTCAGAAAGGTTCTAAAATGTTTAAGGGTAAAGTACATTTTGCATTTTATAAGAGTCTGAAATCCAGGCTGATTCTCATGATTTTTGTTCTCGTTCTGGTACCGGAGGTGGTGCTGTGCTTCGGCATACTTAACACCTACGAGTCCAGAGCGGTTTCAATCCGCGAAAGCGAAGTGCTTAGTCAGGCAAAGATTCTCGCAAACAAGATATCTACAAGTAAATATTTTGATGAGGATGGTGGGGATTTGAGCAATATAGATGCTCAGATTGACACTCTTACAACTATATATGAGGGGCGTGTGCTCATAGTAGACAAGCATTTTAAGATTATTAAGGATACTTACAATCTGGATGATGGCAATACGATTATTTCAGAGGAGGTAATAAAGACCTTTTCTTCCTCTGAGATTACCAACTATGATTCTAAAAACCACTATATCGAGCTTTCTGTTCCGATAAGCAATCCAAACGACAAGGATTCAAAGATAGAGGGAGCACTCGTTGTAAGTGTGTCGACGGACAATATATCGCTAAATATGTCATATCTTACACAGATTGCAGTGACGGTTGCCATTATCGCAGGTGCGGTGGTTCTCTTTTTTGGCGTGCTTGTGCTTTTGCAGCTTTTTGTTCCGGTTAAGAAGCTTTCTGACGAGATATCAGACATTAAGGATGGCTTTGGAAAAGAGCAGCTGGATGTTGATGATTATGCAGAGACTGCTATTATAAGCAGGAATTTTAATGAGCTGATGAGTGGAATGAAGGTCATGGATGAGTCCAGACAGGAGTTTGTATCGAATGTGTCACATGAGCTCAAGACACCTCTTACATCCATGAAGGTGCTTGCAGATTCTATCAACAGTATGGGTGATGAGGCTCCGATTGAGATGTACAGGGAGTTCATGGGTGATATCACAAGCGAGATAGACCGAGAGACAAAGATAATAAATGACCTCTTATCACTGGTCAAGATGGATAAGTCGGCTGCTACGCTGAATATCGAGAGTATTAATATCAACGATCTGCTCGAACAGATTATGAAGAGGCTTCAGCCGATTGCTGACAAGCAGCAGGTGGAGCTTGTACTCGAGAGCTTCAGACCGGTGACGGCGGAGATAGATGAAGTGAAGCTGACGCTTGCTTTTACAAATCTCATCGAGAATGCCATCAAGTACAATGACAATGAGACCGGTGGCTATGTGCATGTATCCTTAAATGCGGACCATCAGTATTTCTATCTGAAGGTGGAGGACAACGGTATCGGTATACCGGAGGAGTCCTTAGAGCATATATACGAGAGATTTTATCGTGTGGACAAGTCACATTCGAGAGAGATTGGCGGTACAGGTCTGGGACTTGCCATTACAAGAAGCTCTATTCTTATGCACAGGGGCGCTATAAAGGCTCACAGTGTAATGGGAGAGGGCACTACCTTTGATGTGCGTATACCACTCAACTATATTGCATAGGAGGCTTGACGTGAAAAGAATAATTATATTCGTGCTCACTGCAGCGATTCTGCTCTCCATGGTGGGCTGCACAAAGAAAAAAGCAGACAATACGGTTGATGTGTTTTGTCTGAATATGGATGTGACGAGCAGTGTACCGGAGTCATATGTGCTTAGAAGCAAAAATTCAGATGTGGACAAGCAGGTTGATGAGCTTCTTGGGAGACTGCAGGATAAGCCTGATAACTCAAAGCTTCGCAAGGCGATACCGGATGAGGTGTCAGTCAGAGGCCATGAGGAGAAAAACTATAACTGTACTGTGGATTTCAGCAAGGAGTATTATGACCTTACGGCTGCACAGGAGGTGCTTTTGAGAGCGTCTGTGGTCCGCACGCTCACACAGTTAGATAGTATTTCATATGTCACATTTACCGTAAACAGTATTCCTCTTGTGGACTCGGATGATGAGATCGTCGGCAGCATGGGTGCTGATGATTTTGTTGAGAATCCGGGTGAGCAGATCAATACAAGTGTGAAGGAGACACTCACGCTTTATTTTGCTGACAAGGATGGTACAGGGCTTGAGAAACAGACAAGAGTGATACATTACAGCTCAAATATAGCGCTTGAAAAGCTTGTTCTTGAGCAGCTTATTGAGGGTCCGAAGGGCTCTAAGCTTAAGGCAACTCTTCCGGGTACGACAAAGCTTATCAATGTGTCTGTGGCAGACAGGATATGCTATCTGAACTTTGATTCTTCGTTCAGAAATACTATTGACAATAAGCTCACAGAGGATGTGGTGCTGTATTCGATAGTTAATTCGCTCACCTCGCTGCCTACTGTCGACAAGGTACAGATCTCGCTTGACGGCGAGAATGACGGTATGCTGCTTTATAATTATAAGCTAAGTGGCATGTATGAGTTCAATAAGGATATAGTGGATTCTGATGATTCCACGGAAAAAACCGAAAAATAGAATAGATTTGATTTAGGAGGAGAAGAGTATTAGTAAAAGACCGATGTTTTTATTTGCGTTGGTCTATACTGCAGGAACTGTTTCGGGTATGTATGGCAGGGGCTTTGGCTTTTTGGCTTTTGCCATGCTGCTTGTGGCGCTTGTAGCTGAGTGTGTGGCAGCTAAGGGCAGCTTTTCTACTGTCAGGCGTATAGTTATTTTGCTTATCCTGACATCGTCGGCTGTTTTTACGTTGGCGCAATGCAGATATGCTTCAGTGGATGAAAAACGAGACAGCTATATGCAGTATATGACAGATGAAAAATCTGTCATCGTCTGGGGGAAGATTTATAAAACTGAATACAAGTATTTCTCATACAGGTATTATATGACAGACTGCGTGGTGCAGCCTGAGGACGGCAAGGCTTTTGGCAGAAAAATATCCTGTGGTGATGTCGTGGTATTCTGTGACAGCAAAAGCGCACAGCTGGGCGATTATATGAAAGCTTACGGCAAGATAGGCTTGTTTAAGTCTGCCACAAATGAGGGGGAGTTTGACAGAGCACGCTTTTACCGCTTGCAGGGAATTGATTTCTCTGTGAAGGCAGACGATATTAAGACGAGCGCCGGTAAACATGCATGGTATTATCACAGGCTTGAAAGGCTTCGAGATACGCTCTCGGCTTCGCTTCTTAGTGTGACTGATGAGACAACGGCAGGAGTGCTTTCATCCATGCTGCTTGGAGACAAGTCGTATCTGGATGATGAGATAAAGGATTTGTACCAGATCAGCGGTATTTCACATATACTGGCTATTTCCGGGCTTCATATTTCTATAGTTGGCATGGCCTTTTACAGGCTTCTCAGAAAAAGAAGGGTGAGCTATACAGCGGCATTTATCTGTTCTGGGGCGCTTATACTAAGCTATGCTGTTATGACGGGAAATGCCGTGTCCACGAGGCGTGCCGTGGGGATGTTCATACTTACAATGCTTGCGGCAGCTTTAGGAAGATGTGCAGATATGCTCAATTCCCTCGGTATCATGGTCATTTACCTGCTGTGGGACAATCCTATGGTTTTGGGATATGCCGGATTTGTGTTATCGGTCGGGGCAATACTTGCCATAGGTATTGTGACACCTGTGATGAGTGCGCCTGAGGGTGAGAAATTCTGGGCATCTGTATCCATACAGCTTCCGATGCTTCCGGTTGTGGCTATGAACTATTATGAGCTGCCTCTTTTTGCGGTGTTTGTAAATCTCGTTGTGATACCGGCTTTGCCTGTCATATTTATCTCGGGTCTGCTTGCATCTGTCGCAGGCTGCTTTGGTGCGATACCCGGCAAAGTACTGGTGTTTCCTGCATTTGCGGTGTTAAAGCTCTATGAGCTGCTTTGCGGTCTTGTTATGAAGCTTCCGGGGGCATCGGTTATCACAGGAGCCCCTGATGGATACAGGATTTTCCTTTTTTATGCTGCTTTGAGCGGTTTTTTGGTGGTATTTTCACTTAAAAAACGTGCCATAGAGCGTGGCTTAAAGGAAAAAAGCCCTATCCTTTACAATGTCCAAAGAGCGGCATGTACAGCAGTGCTGCTTGCAATTTTGCTTGTGAAGCCCAAAACTGCTGCGCAGCTTGATATACTGGATGTGGGGCAGGGAGATGGCATATTTTACCGCTTTGAGTCCGGCACATGCATCTTTATCGATGGAGGCAGCTCCGACAGAAAACAGCTTGGTGAGAATGTGATTCTGCCGTTTCTTAAGTATAACGGCGTACCGGGGATATCGTACTGGTTTGTTTCACATGCAGACAGTGATCATATAAGCGGACTGTCTGAGGTGATAGACAGCGGATATACTATAGAGCATATAGTTGTGGCAGAAGCTGCTGCTAAGGAAGAGGCTATGGATGAGCTGCTTTTTAAGGCAAGGGAAGCAGGGATTGATGTATGCCTTATGTCAAAGGGCGATTCGATTGAAATAAATGATGCCTCAGGCTTGCGCAATACAGTAAATGAAGGGACTGATGGCATCATGTGCCTGTATCCGGGAACAGCCGATACAGCATCGGACAGAAACGATATGTGTCTTGTGCTAAAGCTCACAGATGGCGCCTTCAGCGGTATTTTCGGCGGAGATATACCGGCTGAGGTGGAAAAAGAGCTTGTGGCAGAGTATGGAAAAGAGCTTTCTGTGGATTTTTACAAGGCAAATCACCATGGCTCCAAGTATTCAGGCTCTAAAGAATGGATTGAGGCTTTAAGTCCGAGGTGGGCTGTGGTATCATGTGCGGCAGAAAACCGCTACGGACATCCGGCTGATGAAGCTATGGAGAGGCTTATAGATGCAAAGTGCCGTATTTTTTACACAATGCAAAGCGGCCAGATTAAGTATAAAGAGAGTGCTATATATGAAAACAATAGACAATGATATAAAAGCAGGAGATTTCAAAAAGGTTTATCTGCTGTATGGACAGGAGAGATACCTCATAAAACAGTACAGGGACAAGCTCATAAAGGCTATGGTCAGCGAGGGCGACAGTATGAACTTTTCATCGTTTGAGGGCGATGGAATCAATCAGAAGGAAATAATTGACCGGGCGGAGACACTTCCGTTTTTTGCAGACAGGAGAGTGATTCTTATTGAGGATGCCGGTATTTTTTCAAAGGCAGGCGATGAGCTTGGAGAGTATTTAAAGGATTCACCGGAGAGCACACACTTTATATTTGTGGAGGAGAGCGTTGATAAGCGCTCGAAGCTTTACAAGGCAGCAGCCAAGAGTGGCAATCCTGTGGAGTTCAAGGAACAGACTGATGAGACACTTGCCAGATGGATAGGGGCGCGCATCAGGAAGGAAAATAAGGGAATGAGCCGGGCTGCCTACAACAGCTTCATAGAAAAAACCGGTACGGATATGGAAAATATCGACAAGGAGCTTGAGAAGCTGCTGTGCTACTGCATGGACAAGGAAGTGATTGAGCTTTCGGATGTGGAGGCTGTAACGACAGAGCAGATTACAAACAAGGTGTTTGAGATGGTCGATGCGATTGCATCACACAGACAAAAGCGTGCGCTTGAGCTGTATTACGATCTGCTGGCGCTCAAAGAGCCTGCCATGCGTATTATGTATCTCATATCGCGCCAGTTCAATATACTGATGAATGTGAAAGCCATGACAAATAAGGGCTTTGGCAACAAGGATATAGCGTCAAAGGCCGGCTGTCCGGAGTGGGCTGTGCGCAAATACCAGGCGCAGTGCAGGGCATATTCGTTGGATGACCTAAAGCAGGCTGTAAGAGATGGTGTGGCATACGAGGAGGCTGTGAAGACCGGCCGGATGAATGACCAGATGGCAGTGGAGCTTTTTATAGTGCAGTACTCTGCAGATATGACAGATGCTCATGCGACAGGCAAAAAATGATACAACGCAAATATACAAAAAACCCATCGGTATGACGGCACCGATGGGTTTTATTATTTATTGCTATATAGTAATTAAGCTAATCCGTTAACAAGCTTTGTTAAACGAGATACTTTTCTAGCTGCGTTGTTCTTGTGGAAGATACCCTTTGAACCAGCGCTTGCGATAGCAGAAGTTGCATCCTTTAATGCAGCCTCAGCAGCAGCCTTATCATTTGCAGCTACAGCAGCCTCAACCTTCTTGATTGCTGTTTTAACTCCTGATTTGATTGCTTTATTTCTAGCAGCCTTAGTCTCTGTTACTAAAATTCTCTTTTTTGCTGATTTAATGTTAGCCAACTCGTACACCTCCAAATATTTAATCTAATGTATGCCAAAACAGACACGGACGCTTTGGCACAAACATACTAGAATATAATATGTCAACCTTTCCACTCTGTCAATACATATTTTGAAAAAAATTGCAAAAAATTAACATATATGTGATTTTTGAATATCATACAGGGGAGGTGTATTGATTTGTCGGCTGATAAATGGTGTGCAAGAACTGATCTGGCGCTTGAGACGCAGGAGAGCCTTAGAAAGGCAAACACTGATATGAGAGGTGTGAATTTCTCTGAAAAAAAGCTGGATAACGGAATTGTAGTCAGTGTAGTGACGATTGACTCGGAAAATGCAGTCAGGGCTACAGGCCGTCCTAAAGGAAAATATGTGACAATTGAGGCTACGCTGCTGTCAGAGGGGGACGAGGAGTGCTGTCAGGCTGTGACAAGGGAGCTTTCAAGAGAGCTTAAGAGCTTTGTAAAGGCTGTCTGTGGCAAGCATATATATGCGGCGCTTGTTGTCGGGCTTGGGAACAGAAATGTAACTCCGGACGCGCTCGGTCCCAGATGCATTGACAGCTTGTTTATCACCCGTCATATAGTAAAGGAATATGGCAGGTATGCGTTTGGCAACGAGAACGTCAACAGTGTGTGCGGCCTGGTGCCGGGAGTGATGGCACAGACAGGCATGGAGTGCCTTGAGATAATAAAGGGTGTGGTGAACGAGGTGAAGCCGGATTTTGTTGTGACAATTGATGCGCTTGCGGCACGCAGTACAAAACGTCTGGGGTGTACCATACAGCTGACGGATACAGGCATAGTGCCGGGAAGCGGTGTTGGAAACCACAGGGATGGCATAAACCGTGGTAATCTGGGAGTGCCGGTTATCGCGATTGGTATTCCGACAGTCATCGATGCGGTGACTATTGTTTCTGATGCGGTAAATGCCAGCCGGGAGAACACCGCAAAGCTCATGTCACCGAAGTTAAACGGCATGTTTGTGACACCAAAGGACATTGACGAGACTGTTAAGAGACTGGCAGGTCTTTTATCGGAGGGCATAAATATGGCTTTTTCCAATGATGACTATGAAGACTGTAGTGAATAATTTATTGCTTAGAATATCATTAGTGCCACGTGCATAAGCTTTATGTAGCAGGGGAAAACATGATGTTTTAGATGGGAGATGATATTGTGAAGAAGAAAATGGTTGTGCTTATAGCACTTATATATATTGCAAGTATGCTGTTTTGCGGTGATGGTGTGGGAAAGAGGCTTGTGGAAGAAAAATTCCCGCACCTTACATATTCTCACGGTAAGTGTGATGAGGCAAAAAAGAAGGAGCCGCGTATTGTGGAGGATGAGGATACAGCGGGAGGTATTCTCTCATATGAGGAGCTTGCTGCGATGGAAAATGAAAATGCAAGTGTCAGGAACAATATGCTGCCTGATGCCGACCAGCTTGCATTTGTCGGGGAAGCTGAAAAAGCCGGTGAAACAGCAGCGCAGGAGGCGAAGCAGAACGTGAAAATGCCCCAGGTAGACATGAGCTTTGACAATCTGGTAAAGAACTATTATCAGGTGGACAAGACTACATATATAGGAGCTGATGAGCTGTGTGAGGAGGTGCTGCTGGGGCGCGATATGTCTATAGAAAAATCGGGAGACGGCCCTGATATACTCATATACCATACACATTCCCAGGAAGGGTACAGTGATTCTACAGATACATCAGAGACACAGACAGTAGTCGGAGTGGGTGACAGGCTTGAAACACTTTTGAGGGATAAATACGGCTACAATGTGCTGCATCACAAAGGGCAGTATGACGTGAATGACCGTGACCATGCGTATTCCAATTCATTACCTGAGATTACAGAAATTATTGAGAAAAATCCTTCCATAAAGGTAGTTATCGACCTGCACAGGGATGGAGTGGCTGAGACTACAAGACTTGCCACGACAATAGACGGAAAGCCTATGGCACAGATTATGTTTTTTAACGGGCTGTGCCGTACTGCTGCAAGAGGAGCGATTGATAGTCTGCCCAATCAGTATCTGGGAGACAATCTGGCGTTTTCATTCCAGCTGCAGCTCATGGCAAATGAGTATTATCCGGGGCTTGCAAGGCGCATTTACTTAAAGGGCTACAGGTATAATATGCATCTGTGTCCGAAATCACTGCTCGTGGAGGTGGGAGCGCAGACAAATACCTTGGAGGAGGCGTACAATGCCATGGAACCACTTGCAGATATACTCGATAAAGTGTTAAAATAATATAGACTTTATTTCACAAATCTGATAAACTTTGATGAGTTATTGAAAGCATTAGGAGGACATATGTCAATAGATCAGAGCAAAATCCGTAATTTTTGTATTATTGCCCATATTGATCACGGCAAATCTACACTTGCGGACAGAATTATAGAGAAAACAGGCACACTTACCAGCAGGGAGATGCAGGCTCAGGTGCTTGACAACATGGAGCTTGAGAGAGAGCGTGGTATCACGATCAAGTCTCAGGCGGTTCGTATTATATATACTGCAAAGGATGGCGAAGAGTATATTTTTAACCTGATAGATACACCCGGACACGTGGATTTTAACTATGAGGTATCAAGAAGCCTTGCGGCGTGCGACGGAGCTATACTTGTAGTGGATGCGGCCCAGGGCGTTGAGGCACAGACACTTGCGAATGTTTACCTTGCACTGGATCATGATCTGGATGTATTTCCTGTCATTAATAAGGTGGATCTGCCGAGTGCACGCCCGGATGAGGTGGCACAGGAGATAGAGGATGTCATCGGAATTGAGGCTATGGATGCACCGCGTATTTCCGCAAAGACAGGTCTCAATATAGAGGATGTGCTTGAGCAGATTGTAAAAAAGATTCCTGCACCGACAGGTGATAAGGATGCACCGCTTAAGGCACTTATATTTGATGCAACCTACGATTCCTACAAAGGTGTCATCATTTTCTGCCGTCTGAGAGAGGGCTCTGTAAAGGTAGGAGACACAATAAAGATGATGGCTACAGGTGCATCTGATGTGGTTACAGAGGTGGGATATTTTGGTGCGGGCCAGTTTATACCATGCGACGAGCTTTCAGCCGGCATGGTTGGATACATTGCAGCCAGTATCAAAAATGTCAGGGATACACGCGTGGGTGATACAGTCACACTAGTTGACAGGCCGTGCGATGAGGCACTTCCGGGCTATAAGAAGGTTAATCCGATGGTTTACTGTGGTCTGTATCCTGCGGACAGTGCAAAGTATCCTGATTTAAGGGATGCCCTTGAAAAGCTGCAGGTCAATGACGCTTCATTACAGTTTGAGCCTGAGACCTCACTGGCACTCGGCTTTGGCTTCAGATGCGGTTTTCTTGGACTTTTACATCTGGAAATCATTCAGGAGAGACTGGAGAGAGAGTTTGATCTGGATCTCGTTACCACAGCACCTAGTGTTATATACAAGATTCACAAGACAAGCGGTGAGGTGATAGATCTGACCAATCCATCCAATATGCCGGATCCGTCAGAGATTGAGTATATGGAGGAGCCATACGTGTCGGCAGAGATTATGGTTACAAGCGACTATGTCGGTGCGATTATGAAGCTGTGTCAGGAGAGACGAGGTGTCTACATCAGCATGGAGTATATAGAAAAGACACGAGCTCTTATAAAATACGACCTGCCTTTAAATGAGATTATCTATGATTTCTTTGATGCGTTAAAGTCACGCTCCAGAGGATATGCTTCGTTTGACTACGAGATGAAGGATTATGAGCGCTCAGAGCTTGTCAAGCTTGACATCTTAATCAATAAGGAGATGGTCGATGCACTTTCATTTATCGTATTCAAGGAGAGTGCATACGAAAGAGGCCGTAAGATGTGCGAGAAGCTTAAAGGTGAGATACCAAGGCATCTGTTTGAGATACCTATTCAGGCAGCAGTCGGTGGCAAGATTATAGCAAGAGAGACAGTCAAGGCGCTTCGCAAGGATGTGCTTGCCAAGTGCTATGGTGGTGATATTTCACGTAAGAAGAAGCTGCTTGAGAAGCAGAAGGAAGGAAAGAAGAGGATGCGTCAGGTGGGCAATGTAGAGATACCGCAGGAGGCATTCATGAGTGTGCTTAAGCTGGATGAGGAGTAATCGCTCATATGAAGAATCTTGAGATTTATATTCATATACCATTTTGTGTGAGAAAATGTGAATATTGTGATTTTTTGTCATTTCCCGCAGACGATGCTGCAAAGCTTCGCTATGTTAAGGGGCTTATGGCGGAAATGATATTTTACGGCCCGCTGATGAAGGACTATCAGGTGTCATCTGTCTATATAGGGGGCGGTACACCAAGCTCCATAGATGAGCAGTGGATTGCAGCCTTGATGGAGGGGGTGTTTGACAGCTTTAATGTGCTGCCTGATGCGGAGATTTCCATAGAGTGCAATCCCGGTACGCTTAGCAGGGAAAAGCTTTTAGCATACAGGGATGCGGGAATCAACCGCCTGTCCATAGGACTTCAGTCGGCAAATGCAGACGAGCTTAAGCTGCTCGGGCGTATACATACCTTTGAGCAGTTTGTGACGAATTACGAGGTGGCCAGAAATGTGGGCTTTAAAAATATCAATGTAGACCTGATGTATGGACTGCCGGGGCAGTCAGCGTCACAGTATATGGCGACTGTAAACAAGATTATAAGGCTTCATCCGGATCATATATCGGCGTATTCCCTTATAGTTGAAAAGGGAACCCCGTTTTATGAAAAGTACAAGTTTGACATGGTGCGCCAGGAGGCTGGCATGAGAACAGAGTTTCTGCCAAATGAGGACGAGCTGTATGATATGGAAAAGGCGGGACAGAAGGCTCTTATGGATGCCGGTTACAGGCAGTACGAGACCTCTAACTATGCTAAAAAAGGCATGGAGTGCCACCATAATATAGGCTACTGGACCAGAGCTGACTATTTAGGGCTTGGAATAGGTGCAGCATCGCTTATATCAAATGTCAGATATACCAATACATCCGATATGGACGAATACCTGTCAGCATGCCGTCATATACATGATGTGGGTGATGATATATTTAAGGCTAATCTGCATGTGGCAGCTGATGTCATAGATAAAAAGGGTCAGATGGAGGAGTTCATGTTTTTAGGGCTTCGTATGAACGAGGGTGTTACAAGAGAAGCCTTTGAGAGAGCATTTGGTATTTCGATAGATGCCATCTACAAGGATACGATAGACAGTCTTAAGAATCAGGAGTTGCTCGTGGTAAAGGCCGGGCATATCTATTTATCGGAAAGAGGAAAGGATGTAGCTAATTACGTCATGGCACAGTTTTTGAAGGATTAGTGGAGAGCAAATTATGGATATGACTTTTAAGCTTCAGGTGTTTGAGGGACCGCTTGATCTGCTTTTATACCTGATAGAAAAAAATAAAGTAAATATTTATGATATCCCGATTGTCGAGATTACAGCGCAGTACATGGAGTATGTGGCTCAGATGAAAAAGGATAATCTGGACACGCTCAGCGAGTTTCTCGTGATGGCGGCCACGCTTCTCGACATAAAGTCAAAGATGCTTCTTCCGAGAAAAGAGGAGGAAGAGGAGGAGCAGGAGGATCCAAGAGCAGAACTTGTGCAGCAGCTGCTTGAGTACAAGATGTACAAGTGCATGGCAAATGAGCTTAAGGACCGTCAGCTGGATGCCGGCAAGGTGTGGTATAAGAAAAAGGACATACCTGATGAGGTTTTGGCATATGAGGAGCCTGTTAATCTTGACGAACTGGTGGGAGATATCCGTCTTTCCGATTTAAACAGAATCTTTCAAAGTATAATGAAACGTCAGGAAGAAAAGATAGATAAGGTCCGCTCGAAGTTTGGAAAGATTGAAAAGGAGGAGGTCTCCTTGGAGGAAAAGATGGATTATCTGACAGACTATGCTGCTTCACACAAGCACTTCAGCTTCAGGGGGATGCTTACCGAAGCGTCAAGCAAGGTTGAGGTGATCGTCACATTTCTTGCCATACTTGAGCTTATGAAGACCGGCAAATTAACAATCGTTCAGGAGCATATTTTTGATGATATCCAGATTGAGTCAAGGATTGCTGCATAAAGAGGTTTTGAGGATATATGAATTATAAAGCTGCAATAGAGGCTATTTTATTTACCATGGGAGAGTCCGTGGAGCTTGGAAGGATAGCCGATGCAATACAATTAAGTGAAAAAGAAACAAAAAAGCTGATTGAGGAGCTCAAGAAGGAGTATGCAGGCTCAGCAAATATAGGCATGAATATCATCGAGCTTGATGGAGCCTATCAGATGTGCACAAAGCCGCAGATGTATGAGTATCTCATCCGCATAGCAAAGCAGCCCAAGAAGAGGGTGCTTACTGATGTGCTTTTGGAGACTCTTTCAATCATAGCGTACAAGCAGCCTGTTACAAAGGCTGAAATAGAAAAAATCAGAGGTGTGTCAAGCGAGCATGCTGTAAGCAAGCTTGTCGAGTACAATCTGGTGCAGGAGCTTGGAAGACTTGATGCTCCGGGACGCCCGCTTTTGTTTGGCACCACAGAGGAATTTTTAAGAAGCTTTGGTGTGCAGTCTATTGACGAGCTGCCGGTACTAAGCCCTGTGCAGGTGGAGGAGTTTAAGCAGGAGGCAGAGGAAGAGATGCACGTAAAGCTTGATGTGTAGAGCAGGTGTATTTTGTAAGCTGCCATTTCATATAATAAGGACATGCAAATAATCATATATATTACCGATGGAGGTAATTATATGATTATTTTTTTGAAAAGATATATATCAAAAAAAGCTTTAATAGTGTTCATATGTGTATTGGCTTGTACGCTCTGTTGTTTGCCGGCTCAAAACCCGGCAAACGTGGTTATGGCAGAAGAAACGGACGGTGAAATGGTAGCTGAAGAAGCTGCTGAAGCTGTAAATGAGCCGCAGCTTCATGCTGTTTCAGCTGCATTATATGATGCGGATGATGAGACATTTGTATATGGTAAAAATATGAGAGACAGCATGGCAAATGCCAGCACCACAAAGCTTCTTACATGCATTGTTGCTCTTGAAAAAGCTGATATAAATGATATGGTCACGGTTTCGCAAAATGCCGCAGCACAGCCGGCGGTTAAGCTTGGACTGGCAGCCGGGGAAAGCTACAGGATGAAGGATTTACTATACGGCATGATGCTTGAATCATTCAACGACTGTGCCTATGCGATTGCGGAGCATGTGGGCGGCTCAACGGAGGGCTTTGCAAAGCTTATGAATGAAAAAGCAAATGAGATAGGGTGCCTTGGCACGTATTTTATCACACCCAATGGGCTGGATGCCGAGGATGATGTGAGCTTTCACCACTCTACGGCAGGGGATTTATGTGTTATAATGTCTTACTGTGCGTGGAAATCACCAAAATCGGCACAGTTTCTTGAGATAACGCAGACTATGCAGTATACATTTGAGTCTGCGGACAGCCGGGTGGTTTTTAGCAATCACAACAGGCTGCTTACACAAACAGACTACTGCATATCGGGAAAGACCGGTTTTACGACAAAGGCGGGCTACTGCTATGTGGCAGCAGTTGAAAAGGATGGAAGGAAAATGTGCCTTTCTCTTTTGGGCTGCGGGTGGCCAAACAATAAAAACTATAAGTGGGCTGATGCAAAGGCACTGGTGGAGTATGCAGCGTCAAAGGCAGAAACATCTTCTTATAGTAATAGTAATGAAACTTCTGCTTCTGCAACAATACAACAGACCGGTGATAAACAGGATGGAAACAAAATTAACTTAAAATATTTAGAAAATAATAGGAAGAATAAGAAAATTTGCAAGAATTTTCTCAAGAATTTTACAATTAATATAGGAAATTTTTTCTAAATAAAAATTAAGGTTAAAAATTTAACAAATTAGTTGAAAAAAATTGGGAAATAGTCTATTATCATACTAGCGAAAAATTTTATTTTTTTATAGATGGAGGATATAAAATGAGTAGTAACAATCAAAGCTTGGCAATGCAGCGTATTGCTAAGTTAGTCGACGAGAACAGTTTCATGGAAATTGGTTCTCTTGTGACAGCTCGCAGTACAGATTTCAACCTTACTGCAGCAAAAGCTCCTTCAGATGGTGTTATTATCGGACACGGTCTGATTGATGGAAATCTTGTATTTATCTACAGCCAGGATGCAACAGTTCTTAACGGAACAATCGGCGAGATGCATGCAAAGAAAATTGCTTCTGTATATGATATGGCCATGAAGATGGGCGCACCTGTTATCGGATTTATCGATTGCGGTGGTATCAGACTTCAGGAGTCAGTTGATGCTTTAGACGGATTTGGTCTTATCTATGCCAAGGAAGTTGCAGCAAGTGGCGTTATTCCACAGATTTGTGGTGTATTTGGCAACTGCGGTGGCGGACTTTCTGTAGTACCGGCTCTTTGTGATTTCGCTTATATCGAAGAGTCTAAGGGCAGAATGTTTGTTAATACTCCTGATGCAATAGAGGGTAACCGCGTTGAGAAATGCGATACAGCAGCAGCTTCATTCCAGAGTGAGAACAACGGATGTGTAGACGGAATCGGTTCAGAGGATGATATTATCGCTGATATCAGAGCTCTTGTTGGCATGCTTCCGCTCAACAACGAGGGAGATGTATACACAGACTCTTGTGAGGACGACCTCAACAGAGCATGTAACAGCATGGCTGATATGAAGGCTGATCCAAGATTCCTCTTATCAGAGCTTTCTGATGATCATGTATTCTTTGAGACAAAGAAAGACTTTGCCAAGAATATGGTAACAGGCTTTGTTAAATTAAACGGCATGACAGTCGGTGCAGTAGCAAACTGCAGCACAGTATATGATGCTGAGGGCAAGAAGGCAGAGGAGTTTGCACTTTCTCTTACTGCAAAGGGCTGCAACAAGGCAGCTGAGTTTGTATCATTCTGTGATGCTTTCTCAATCCCTGTACTTACACTTACAAACGTAAACGGCTTCAAGAACTGCATGTGCTCTGAGAAGAAGCTTGCAAAGGCTCTTGCCAGAATGACATACGCATTCTCAAGTGCAACATGTCCAAAGGTTAACCTGATTACAGGTGAGGCTTACGGAAGCGCATATGTTGCAATGAACTCTAAGTCAATCGGAGCTGATATGGTTTATGCATACCCTGATGCAAAGATTGGTATGATGGATTCAAAGATTGCAGCAGAGATTATGTATCCGGGCGCTGATGCCAAGGAAATCGATGAGAAGGCAGCTGATTACGAGAAGCTTCAGTCTTCAGTTTCATCAGCAGCAGCCAGAGGATATGTAGACCTCATCATTGATCCGGCTGACACAAGAAAATATCTTGTAGGTGCTTTTGAGATGCTTTACACCAAATATGTAGATGCACCAGAGAAGAAACACGGAACTAAATAATAGAAAGGCGCATTTTGTTATGAAGAAAAAAATAACATATATCCTTAGCCTTCTTATGATTGTATGTATGCTTGGAGCATGTGGCTCTGACAATGCCGAAAAGACATATGGCGGATACACAACAGACGAGCTTCATACTGAGGCAACAGACAGCCTTAGCAATATCCAGAACTACATTGCACTCGTTGATAATTGCGGTGGATATGACACTTATGAGAAGAGTGTCAAGGAAGTTGAGGAGAAAACAGGCATGACAGAGGGTGAGGTTGTTTACAACACACTCGGACAGTCGGGAGCAAGCGTTTCAATGAAAAATATCGACGCTGAGCTTGGTGCCGTTTCATCATGGCTTGATCTGGTTGACGAATACGGAGACGTAAAGGATGCAACTGATGGCAAGGATTTTACAGTAACTAAGTCAGGTGGTACACTCACTACCGATATGACACTTACATTTGGCAAGCAGGATGTAACATACGAATTAGTATATGATTCAGTTACCATGGAGGTGACAGGTATCTCACTTACTCCTGTTCAGACAATGGGACAAAAGCTTGCTAAGGCAGGACAGAACACAGCAATTTCAATGAGTATTGTATTCTGTGTACTTATTCTTATCTCTCTTATCATTTACTGCTTCAAGTTTATTGCTCTTATCGGCAATAAGCCAAAGAAGGCAGAAGCTAAGAGTGAGCCTGAAAAGAAAGAGGCTGTTGTTTCTGCAGCACCTGCTACAGACCTTACAGATGATACAGAGCTTGTAGCTGTTATCTCAGCAGCTATAGCAGCAAGCGAAGGTACTACAACAGAGGGCTTTGTAGTCCGTTCAATCAATAGAAGATAATTTAGGAGGACATTTGAGATGAAAAACTATACAATTACCGTTAACGGAAATGTTTACGATGTTACAGTAGAAGAGACAGGAAGCACACCTAGCACAGCAAGCGCACCTAGAAGAGCTGCAGCACCTGCTGCCGCTGCACCAAAGGCTGCTGCCGCACCTGCAGGAGCAGGAAGCATCAAGGTTGAGGCAGGAGCTGCCGGAAAGGTATTCAAGCTCGAGGCTAAGGTTGGCGATGCAGTAAAGAAGGGTGATACACTTCTTATTCTTGAGATCATGAAGATGGAGACACCTGTTGTTGCACCACAGGATGGAACAGTAGCAAGCATTGATGTTGCTGTTGGTGATTCAGTAGAGTCAGGTGCATTACTTGCAACATTAAACTAATTCCAGGAGGTAAACTAATTTGAGTTACGTAGGTGAAACACTTTCAAACCTCCTACATCAGACTGCCTTTTTTAATCTGTCAGTCGGAAACTATGTTATGATTGCCGTAGCATGTGTATTCCTGTTTTTAGCTATTAAAAAAGGATTTGAGCCTTTACTTTTAGTACCTATTGCTTTTGGTATGCTCCTTGTTAATATCTATCCTGATATTATTGTAAGCCCGGAGCACTCAAGCAATGGAGTAGGTGGTTTACTTTATTATTTCTATACACTTGATGAGTGGTCAATTCTTCCTTCACTGATTTTCCTCGGTGTCGGAGCTATGACAGACTTTGGTCCGCTTATCGCAAACCCTATCAGCTTCTTACTTGGAGCTGCAGCACAGTTTGGTATTTTCGGAGCTTACTTCCTTGCAATCCTTCTCGGATTCAACGACAAGGCAGCAGCAGCCGTATCTATCATCGGTGGAGCTGACGGACCTACATCTATTTTCCTTGCCGGAAAATTAGGACAGACAGGTCTGATGGGACCTATCGCCGTGGCAGCATATTCGTACATGGCATTGGTACCTATCATCCAGCCACCAATTATGAAATTATTTACTACAAAGAAAGAGCGTGCAATCAAGATGCAGAACCTTCGTCCTGTAAGCAAGCTTGAGAGAATCCTCTTCCCTGTAGTAGTTACTATCGTTGTTTGTACACTGCTTCCAACTACAGCACCGCTCGTTGGTATGCTTATGCTCGGAAACCTTTTCCGTGAGTCCGGTGTAGTACGTCAGCTTCAGGAGACAGCAAGCAACGCTCTTATGTACATTGTAGTTATCTTACTCGGTACATCAGTAGGTGCTTCTACAAGCGCAGAGTCATTCCTTAATATGAGCACAATCAAGATCGTTATCCTTGGTCTTATTGCATTCATGGTGGGAACTGCTGCCGGAGTACTTTTTGGAAAGCTTTTATGCTTCCTTACAAAAGGCAAGATCAATCCACTTATCGGTTCAGCCGGTGTATCCGCTGTTCCTATGGCTGCCCGTGTATCTCAGAAGGTCGGTGCAGAAGAGGATCCAACAAACTTCCTTCTTATGCATGCTATGGGACCTAACGTAGCCGGTGTTATTGGAACTGCCGTAGCGGCCGGATGCTTCATGGCTATATTCGGTATTTAGATTTAATTAAGGAGGATTAATCATGTCAGAAGTGGTAAAGAAACCATTAAAAATAACAGAAACTGTTCTTCGTGATGCACATCAGTCACTGATTGCAACCAGAATGACAACAGAGCAGATGCTTCCAATCATTGACAAAATGGACAAGGTTGGATACAACGCAGTAGAGTGCTGGGGTGGTGCAACATTTGATGCCTGCCTTAGATTCTTAAAGGAAGATCCATGGGATCGTCTCAGAAAATTAAGAGACGGCTTCAAAAATACAAAGCTTCAGATGCTTTTCCGTGGACAGAACATCTTAGGATATCGTCCATATGCAGATGATGTTGTTGAGTATTTCGTACAGAAGTCAATCGCAAACGGAATCGATATCATCCGTATTTTTGACTGTTTAAATGATATCAGAAACTTACAGACAGCAGTTACAGCATGTAACAAGGAAAAGGGACATGCTCAGGTAGCTCTCTCATACACACTTGGAGATGCTTACACACTTGATTACTGGATGGATATGGCAAAGAGAGTTGAGGATATGGGTGCTGACTCACTTTGTATCAAGGATATGGCAGGTCTTTTAGTTCCTGCAAAGGCTACAGAGCTTGTTCAGGCTTTAAAGGATTCTACAAGCCTTCCTGTCGAGCTTCATACACACTACACATCAGGTGTTGCTTCAATGACATACATGAAGGCTGTTGAGGCCGGAGTTGATATCATCGATACAGCTATGTCTCCATTCGCTCTTGGAACAAGCCAGCCGGCAACAGAGGTTATGGTTGAGGCCTTCAAGGGCACAGAGTTTGATACAGGTCTTGATCTTAATCTCTTAAGTGAGATTGCTGATTACTTCAGACCAATGAGAGAGGAAGCTTTAGCTTCAGGTCTCATGAACCCAAAGGTACTCGGAGTAAATATCAATACTCTCCGTTATCAGGTTCCTGGAGGAATGCTTTCAAACCTTATCTCACAGCTCAAGGAGCAGGGCAAAGAGGACAAGTACGAGGAGGTTCTCGCAGAGGTACCTCGTGTGCGTAAAGACCTCGGTGAGCCACCACTTGTAACTCCTTCTTCACAGATCGTTGGTACACAGGCTGTATTCAACGTACTCATGGGAGAGAGATACAAGGTTGCTACTAAGGAGACTAAGGATATCCTTCTTGGTAAGTATGGTCAGACAGTTAAGCCTTTCAACCCTGAGGTTGTTGACAAGGTTCTTGGTGAGGATAAGAAGAATGCCATCACATGTCGTCCTGCAGATCTTCTTGAGCCAGAGCTTGACAAGATTGAGGCTGAGATGAAGCAGTGGAAACAGCAGGATGAGGATGTTCTTTCTTATGCTCTTTTCCCACAGGTTGCAACTGATTTCTTCAAGTACAGACAGGCACAGCAGACAGGTGTTGATGCAAAGGCCGCTGATACTGAGAATAAGGCTTATCCTGTATAGTATTTTAAAATATAATTCATGCTTTTGAATTTCAAGCAGGTCCGGCTTTGCCGGGCCTGCTTTTTTGTGATGCAATATGGATAAAAGTAAAAAATATAAATTCGCTCTTTCATATAGCGGGAAAAAGTGATAATATTTTAAGGTATGAAAAAATCGCTGCAGGTCACACAAATGTGTGAAGCACAGCCATAAACGGGAAAGCTCAGGAGTATATGATGTCAAATACTAACGACTTACTTAACAGGATAAATGCTAAATACAGTACGATGAGCAAGGGGCACAAGCTGCTTGCTACATACATAACTGATAATTATGATAAGGCTGTCTTTCTGACGGCTGCTAAAATGGGCGAGACAGTAGGAATTTCTGAGTCTACGGTTGTCAGGTTCGCTACATCGCTTGGATACAAGGGATATCCCGATTTTCAGAAGGCACTTGAGGAGCTTGTCAGGAATAAGCTCAATTCGGTTCAGCGCATGGAGGTCACATATGGGCGTATCAGCCAGTCGCAGATTCTTGAAACTGTACTGCAGTCTGACTGTGACAAGATTAAGACCACTCTGGAAAAAATTGATGCGGATGCATTTGAGCTGGCGGTAGATACTATTTTACAGTCAAGGAAAATTTATATTGTAGGAATCAGAAGCTGTGCCCCGCTTGCAAGCTTCCTTGCATTTTATATGAATCTGATGTTTGATGATGTGTGTCTGCTTACGACAAACAGCTCGAGCGAGCTTTTTGAGCAGATGGTGCGCATTGGTAAGGAGGATGTGATTATAGGTATCAGCTTTCCGCGTTACTCTATGCGTACGCTTAAGGCATTGGAGTTTGCAAACAACAGGAGTGCCAAGGTAATAACTATAACAGACAGCATTCATTCACCGATGAATCTGTATTCCTCATGTAATCTGATTGCGGACAGTGATATGGCATCTATAGTAGATTCACTTGTGGCACCGCTTTCTGTAATCAATGCCCTGATTGTGGCTCTTTGCATGAAAAAGCAGGATATTGTTGCAAAGACACTGACAGAGCTTGAGGATATATGGAATGAGTATCAGGTGTACGAGAATGATGAGATTGATTACATTGATGATTCTATAAAGGTACACTACGCAAAGCTGGGGGATTCGCAGGATGAGTAAGAAAATTATTGTGGCAGGAGGCGGAGCCGCCGGAATGCTTGCGGCGTATTTTGCTGCAGACGCAGGAAATAAGGTTACGCTTCTTGAAAAAAATGAAAAGCTTGGCAAGAAAATATATATAACCGGAAAAGGCAGATGCAATCTGACCAATGCGTGCGATGTTGAGGAGCTTTTTTTAAACGTAAAGAGCAACAGTAAGTTTTTGTACAGTGCATTTTATGGCTTTGACAATAGCAGGGTGATTGACTTTTTTGAGGCACATGGGATGCCTGTAAAGGTGGAGCGAGGCAATCGTGTATTTCCGGTGTCAGATAAGTCGTCGGATGTGATTTTTGCTTTACAGAGAGCTTTGAAGGAAAAGAAAGTGGAGGTATTGCTTCACACTGAGGTATCGAAGCTGTGCTATGAGAAAATCACTGATACAAAGGCAGTTGAAGAAGCTGCTGATAAAAAAACTGAATTAAAAATAACAGGTGTCATATTGAAGGACGGTACCAAAATGGACGCTGATGCAGTCATTGTTGCCACAGGAGGGCTTTCATATCCTTCTACGGGCTCTACGGGAGACGGCTACAAAATGGCAGAAAGCGCAGGTCATACTGTGACAGAGTGCACACCATCGCTCGTGCCTTTTAATGTAAAGGAAGAGTGGGTAAAGAGCCTTCAGGGGCTTTCACTTAAAAATACGGCTATTTCCATATATAGCGGCAAAAAGAAGCTGTATGAGGATTTCGGAGAGATGCTTTTTACGCATTTCGGGGTCAGCGGCCCTATGATTTTGTCTGCGAGTGCATCAATTAAGCAAAGCCTTATAAAGCAGCCTCTTGATATGTATATCGATTTGAAGCCGGCTCTCACACAGGAGGCTTTGGACAAGAGGCTGCTCAGGGAGTTTGAGGAGGCAAAAAACAAGCAGTTTAAGAATTCGATAAACAAGCTTTTGCCTGCAAAAATGATTCCGGTGATAATTGAGCTTTCAGGCATTGACCCGGATAAGAAGGTCAATGAGATATCAAAAGAGGAAAGAAACAGGCTTCTTATGCTCTTTAAGAAGCTGCCTGTCACTCTTAATGGGCCAAGAGGCTATAATGAAGCAATCATCACAAAGGGCGGCGTAAAGGTGAAGGAGATCAACCCATCCACTATGGAGTCGAAGCTTGTGAATGGCCTCTACTTTGCCGGTGAGGTGCTGGATCTGGATGCATACACGGGAGGCTTCAATCTGCAGATAGCATGGTCCACAGGATATCTGGCAGGAACCAGTGCAGCGGTTTGATGATAATGAACAATAATATATTAAGGAGAAATTATGAGATACAATATAGCAATTGACGGACCGGCAGGAGCCGGAAAAAGCACTATAGCAAAAAGGCTTGCGAAGGAGCTTGGCGCAATTTATGTGGATACAGGCGCCATGTACCGCGCCATGGCATACTATTTTATCCAAAAGGGTGTGGACAAGGAGGATGTTGACACTATCACGAGGCTGTGTAAGGATGTAGAGGTTTCTATCAGCTATGAAAACGGCGAACAGCAGGTCATCCTAAATGGTGAGAATATCACAGGCTTTATAAGACAGGAGGCAGTCGGCAATATGGCATCGGCTACCAGCGTCTATCCGGTGGTAAGAGAAAAGCTTGTTGAGCTTCAAAGACAGCTCGCTGCCAGAGAAAATGTGGTGATGGATGGAAGAGATATAGGAACTGTTGTGCTTCCTGATGCAAATGTCAAGATATTCTTAACAGCAAGCTCTAAGGTACGTGCGAAGAGGCGCTTTGATGAGCTTACCGCAAAGGGTGAGAGCTGCGATATTGATGCAATCGAGAAGGATATCATAGAGAGAGACCACAGAGATATGACAAGAGAAACATCACCTTTAAAGCAGGCGGACGATGCCGTGCTGCTTGACTCATCTGATATGACAATAGATGAGGTAGTAGATAAAATGAAGCAGCTTGTGAAAGAGGCATAGCGTATGGGTGAGCTTACTATCGCAAAGAGTGCAGGCTTTTGCTTCGGAGTGACAAGAGCCGTAAATATGGTCTATGAAGCAATCGAAAAGGAAAATGTGCCTATATACACCTACGGCCCGATTATTCACAATGATGAGGTCGTAAAGGATATGGAAAAAAATGGCGTAACCGTCATAAACGATCTCGATGAGCTTTCGTCACACGAAAAGGGTGTGATGATTATCCGTTCGCACGGTATAAGCAAGGCAGAGTATGACAGGATAAAAAACTGTGGCTTTGAGGTGCTTAACGCAACCTGTCCTTTCGTATCAAAAATTCACAGATATGTGGAGGATTACAGCTCAAAGGGCTATGATATTATAATTGTCGGCAGTCCAAAGCACCCTGAGGTGTGCGGGATAAAGGGCTGGGCAGACGAAAAATGCCATGTAACCATCATAAATTCGCCTGAGGATGCCGAAAATTACACGAAAAATAGTACAAAAAAACTATGCATAGTGTCACAAACGACATTTAACTACAATAAATTTCAAGATATAGTTGAAATTATTGCAAAAAAAGGTTATGATATAACTGTTTTAAATACAATCTGTAATGCTACAGAGGTCAGACAGACCGAAGCAAGGAAGGTGGCGCAGTGCTCAGATGTCATGATTGTCATAGGCGACAGGCACAGCTCCAATACACAGAAGCTATTTGAAATATGTAAAAACGAATGCAAAAATACTTACTATATACAGACAAGTGACGAAATGGATTATACACAAATCAGGTCCAACAATAACGTAGGTATTACAGCAGGGGCTTCAACCCCAAATAATATCATTGAGGAGGTTTCAAAGAATGTCAGAAATGAGCTTTGAACAAATGCTGGAAGAATCTTTTAAAACTATAAGAAATGGAGAAGTGGTAGAAGGTACCGTTATTGATGTTAAACCTGACGAGATTTTCTTAAATATTGGATACAAATCAGACGGAATTATTACTAGAAACGAGTACACAAACGAGCCAAACGTAGACCTTACTACAGTTGTAAAGGTTGGCGACAAGATGGAAGCCAAGGTAGTTAAGCTTAACGATGGCGAGGGTCAGGTTATCCTTTCTTACAAGCGCCTTCAGGCAGAGAAGGGCAGCAAGCGTCTTGAGGAGGCTTTTGAGAATCAGGAAGTATTAAAGGCAAAGGTTACACAGGTATTAGCCGGTGGTGTATGTGTCAGTGTTGATGAGACAAGAGTATTCATCCCTGCAAGCCTTGTATCAGATACTTATGAGAAGGATCTTAACAAGTTCAAGGATCAGGAGATCGAGTTTATCATCACAGAGTTCGATCCAAGAAAGAGACGTATTATCGGAAACAGAAAGGTATTACTCGTTGAGCAGAAGGCTAAGCAGCAGGAAGAGCTTCTTGCAAACCTTCACGTAGGCGATGTAATCGAAGGAATAGTTAAGAACGTTACAGATTTCGGTGCATTCATCGATCTTGGCGGAGTAGACGGATTACTTCATATCTCAGAGATGTCTTGGGGCAGAGTAGAGAACCCTAAGAAGGTATTCACAGTCGGACAGGCTGTAAGAGTATTCGTTAAGAACATCAATGGTTCTAAGATTGCTCTTTCAATGAAGTTTGATGACGAGAATCCATGGAATGGTGCAACAGAAAAATTTGCTCCTGGCAATATCGTAAAGGGTAAAGTAGCCAGAATGACAGATTTCGGTGCATTCATCGAGCTTGCACCTGGTGTTGATGCTCTTCTTCATGTTTCACAGATTTCAAAGGATCATGTTGAGAAGCCATCAGATGTACTCAAGATTGGTCAGGAGGTTGAGGCTAAGGTTGTTGAGTTCAATGAGGACGATAAGAAAATCAGCTTAAGCATGAAGGCTCTCCTTGATTCAGAGGATGATGGAGCAGATGTTGCAGATGTAAATATCGACGAGGTTGCTTCTGATAACGAGTAGTTTTTGATTTTAAAGCTGTCATATATAATATATGGCAGCTTTTATTTGTATCAGGTGGCACATATTGGAGGATTATGATGTTTGATCATTATGAATGGTTTAAAAAGGAAGTGTACAGGCTGACACAGATAGATCTCAATTATTATAAAGAGAAGCAGATGCGCAGACGTATTGATACACTTGCGAGAAAAAACGGGGCTGATTCTTATGAGACATACATTGATATGATTTCTACAGATAAAGCGAAGTTTAAACAGTTTATCAATTTTATCACTATCAATGTATCTGAGTTCTACAGGAATCCTGATCAGTGGGCTTTTTTGGACAGAGAGGTTATTCCTGAGATATTAAAGAACAATACAGGGACGATTAAGATATGGAGCGCGGCATGCTCTACCGGTGACGAGCCGTATTCACTCGCCATGGCTTTTTCAAAGCATGTTCCGCTGTCTCGTATAAAGATACTGGCTACAGATATTGATGATCTGGTGATTGCGAGTGCAAAGGCAGGGCTTTACAGTGCAAAGTCTGTAGAGAATGTGCCGGCTGACCTGAAAAAGAAGTACTTCACCCAGGTGGAGGGCTCATACAAGATATCTGATGATATCAAGCGTTGTGTGACCTTTAAGGAGCATAATCTGCTGAAGGATTCATATCCAAAGGATTATGACCTTATCCTGTGCAGGAATGTGGTGATTTATTTTACCGATGATGCTAAGGATATGATATACAAGAATTTCTTCAATACTTTAAAATCCAAGGGCATACTGTTTATAGGCAGTACTGAGCAGATAACTACATATCGTGAGCTTGGCTTTGAGAGATTAAGCAGCTTCTATTTCAGAAAGCCTTGATATTTTATCAGAGATTAAACAGATGGTCTGTTATGTGTTTTACATATGACAGTGCCATCTGTTTTGAGTTTATGAAATCGTCAGTCAGCAGGAAATAGCTGCACTTATCCTTTATCTCGAATCGAAATTCAGGCTTCATGAAGTCAGAGTACTGTCTGATGAAGGTGCCTGTTTTGCGCACATAGCAGTTGTATGCCTTGCATTTTTCGCGGTATTCGTGGTCAACATATGCTGCGACACTCTTGTGTATGGCCATGTCCTCCTTTGGCAGATAGTAGTAGTTTTTGTAATCACTGTAAAAGTGGCGCATTTCACCCTCGAATATCGCTACACGCACATAGCTTTTTGCAGTGCCGATAGTCAGATAGATGTCATTGTCATGGAAGCTTACAGATTTTGGAACGGAAAATTTATTTTCAAATGATATAATAAGCTCGTTCATCCGGCTGCCGTCGTAAGCTGTATATGGGTTTACGGATACACCGGTGATTTCTGTTATGTCCTGTATGCATTCCTTATACGAAAGTATGCTAAGGAGCTTTGTCATGCCAAGGACATCCTCGTAGTTGTGTGTCAGAAGCAGGGATAGCCTTTCATCGTCCTTTTGGGCCAGATATTCATAATAAACGTTTATGAGCTCACCTCCGGAATATTTATCCTCCCTCTCTATGCCGAGAAATGCTTCGATGCTTTTCTGTTTGTAGTTCTCGAGGCACAAAAGAGGCTTTATCGGTGAAAGCTCCTTAAAGATATCGAGTATCTGCGTATTACAGAAGGGGTCATCCAGCTTATATTTCTTGTATTTATTCTTTAAAAACGGGATATCAAAGCCGACACCGTTGAACGATATGATGGTGCTGCAGTTGGACAAGGTCTGCGCAAAGGCCTCGATTACAGCAGCTTCGTCATCAGGCGATTCTGCAAAATACTGGTCTATTACTATGCGGTTTTTGATGCGTCTTGCACAGCCTATCATGTATACAATCGCTTTCACCGGTGAAAAGCCTGTTGTCTCAATATCAAAGAACATAGTGTTTTCTTTAAATATGCTGTCTGAAAAATTATCGCTTTTTATGTAAATTTCTTCGTTATGAAATATTTTCATTTTTCAATTCCCACCCTGAAAATTATTTGTATAAACATTATAACATAAAGTATTAAAAAAAGTACATAATATACTATTTAACTAAAAATCATAAGTGGTATAATAGCATTAGTAATGTGCAATAGCATTGCCACGTTATTAATCTAAAAGAAAGAGGGGCACAAAAATGGGTCATAAAACGTTTATTGGCGGTGTTCATCCGTATGATGGCAAAGAGCTGTCTAAGGATTCACCAATTAAAGAAGTTTTGCCCAAAGGCGACATGGTATATCCGGTTTCGCAGCATATCGGCGCACCGGCTAAGCCTGTTGTTGCCGTAGGTGACACTGTGTTGAAGGGACAGATGATAGCAGAGGCCGGTGGCTTTGTTTCATCACCTATCTATTCATCGGTGTCAGGAAAAGTTAAGGCTATTGAGAAGCGACGTGTGGCAGTCGGCGATATGGTTGACAGTATTGTTATCGAAAATGATGGCATGTTTACTGAGACAACATATAATATCGTCGAGGATGTCACAGCACTTTCAAAGGAAGAAATCATCGAGAAGGTTAAGAATGCAGGAGTTGTCGGCATGGGCGGTGCCGGTTTCCCTACACATGTAAAGCTTTCTCCAAAGGAGCCGGACAAGATTGAGTATATTATCGCAAACTGCGCGGAGTGTGAGCCTTACCTCACATCTGACTATAGACGTATGCTTGAGAATCCTGAGGAATTAATCGGCGGCATGAAGATCATACTTCAGCTTTTTGACAATGCAAAGGGTATCCTTGGCATAGAGGATAATAAGCCTGACTGTATCGAAAAGCTTACAGAGCTCACAAAGGATGAGCCACGTATTGAGGTTTGTCCTCTCATGACAAAGTACCCACAGGGTGGTGAGAGACAGCTCATTTATGCTACAACAGGCAGAGCAATAAATTCTAAGATGCTCCCTGCTGATGCAGGCTGTATAGTTGACAATGTAGAGACAATCATTGCTGTCTACAATGCCGTAAAGAATGGACAGCCGGTCCTTAAGCGTATTTCAACAGTTACAGGAGATGCGGTGAAGAATCCTTCAAATATTTTATACAGCATCGGTACCTCATATCAGGAGCTGGTTGATGCTGCGGGAGGCTTTAAGAGTCAGCCGGAGAAGATCATATCAGGCGGTCCTATGATGGGCTTTGCCATGTTTAGTCTTGATATCCCTACTACAAAGACCTCTTCATCAATACTTTGCTTTACACATGATGAGGTGGCAGCATTTGAGCCACAGGCCTGCATCAACTGCGGCCGCTGTGTGGAGGCATGTCCTGAGCAGCTCATTCCAAGCCGTCTTGCGAAGTTTGGCACACGCGGTCAGATGGATGAGTTTGAGAAGTGGCACGGACTTGAGTGTATTGAGTGCGGAAGCTGTTCATTTGCATGTCCGTCAAGGAGACAGGTGGCACAGCCTATCAAGACAATGAAGAAGCTTGTTCTCGCTGAAAAGAGAAAACAGGCCAGCAAAAAATAAAGAAAGAGGTGGATTAAAGTGAGTGATTTATATCATGTTTCATCATCACCACATGTACGTGCCAAGGATTCCACTAACAGAATAATGCTTTATGTCATTATAGCATTACTTCCGGCAAGTCTTTTTGGTATATACAATTTTGGTTTCAGAGCACTTTTTATCATTCTGCTTACCATCGCATCGTGTGTGGCATCAGAATGGGTGTTTGACTACATAATTAAGAAAAAGAGCACAATTACAGACCTTAGTGCGGTAGTCACAGGACTGCTTTTAGCACTTAACCTTCCGGTTTCACTTCCATGGTGGGAGGCTGTACTCGGTGGAGTATTCGCAATCATCATTGTTAAGTGTATGTTCGGAGGACTCGGACAGAACTTTATGAACCCGGCACTTGGCGGAAGATGCTTCCTTCTCATCGCATTTGCGGCTGACATGACCAATTTCAATGTCACAAAAAACGGTGTGGATGTATATTCGGGAGCAACACCGCTTGCACTCATCAAAAATGAAGGGCTTTCAAGTGTCAATGTAAGGGATATGCTTATAGGAAATACTGCAGGAACAATCGGTGAGACATCGGTTATAGCTATTTTGCTTGGTGCCATCATAATGATTTTACTTGGAGTCATTGATTTAAAGATTCCTGCATCCTACATTATTACATTTGCCGTATTCATGTTCCTTTTCGGAGCACAGCATTTTGATATCAACTATGTTGTTGCAGAGCTCTGCGGTGGCGGACTGATGCTCGGTGCATTTTTCATGGCGACCGATTATGTCACAAGCCCGATTACTCCGATGGGCAAGATAATATTCGGTATCTGCTGTGGTATATTGACAGGAGTATTCCGTTGCTTCGGTGCCAATGCAGAGGGCGTTTCCTTTGCAATCATTTTAAGCAACTGCCTTGTTCCTATTATTGAGAAGGTTTCTATCCCAAGAGCCTTTGGTATGGTAAAGGAGGCAAAGAAGAATGAATAAACGTATTGTACATGACGCTTTGATTTTAACTGCCTTTACTCTGGTGCTTGGTTTTATTCTTGCCCTGGTTCAGGGAATCACGGCAGAGCCTATCGACAAGGCTAATAAAGCAGCAGCGCAGAAAGCATATCAGGCAGTATTTGCGGACGCAAAATCATTTGAGAAATATGATTATGACGCCGAGGAAGCTGATAAGCTTGTATCTGATGCAGGATATAAGGATACAATCGATGATATTGAGACTGCCCTTGATGCAAACAAGGAGACATTAGGCTATGTCATCACAGTCACAGCCAAGGACGGAAGCCAGGGAAGCATCACATTCTCTGTAGGTATCAAGAATGATGGTACCGTAAACGGCTACTCAATCACAAGCATCAGCGAGACTCCGGGACTTGGAATGAAGGCCGAGGAGGCTGATTTCTACAAGCAGTTTGAGAACAAGAAAGTAGACAAGTTCGACGTTGTAAAGACCACACCTTCAAAGGATGAGGAGATTGAGGCCATCACAGGCTCAACCATCACATCAAAGGCTATGGCCAACGGCTGCAACGCAGCTATTACTTACTTCCAGAATAAATTACAGGGAGGTGCCAACTAATGAACAAATATGTAGAGCGTTTATATAATGGTATCATTAAGGAAAATCCTACCTTTGTACTTATGCTTGGTATGTGTCCTACACTGGCTGTTACATCCAGTGCGGTAAACGGACTTGGAATGGGACTTTCCACCACGGTGGTACTTATATGTTCAAACCTTTTGATTTCACTTTTCAGAAAAGTGATTCCTAACGGAGTGCGTATGCCGGCGTATATCGTCATAGTTGCATCTCTTGTTACAGTAGTACAGTTTTTGATGCAGGCTTATCTGCCTAGCCTTTCAGCAGCACTTGGTGTATACATCCCGCTTATCGTGGTTAACTGTATCATCCTTGGTCGTGCCGAGAGCTATGCTTCAAAGAATCCGCCTGTAGAGTCTATCTTTGATGGAATGGGAATGGGACTTGGATTTACCATGGGTCTTACAATCATCGGACTTATCCGTGAAATCTTAGGTGCAGGAACATTCTTCAACATCAAGATTTTCGGTGACTGGTTCACACCAATCACAATCTTTATCATGGCACCGGGAGCCTTCCTTGTACTTGGCTTCCTCGTTGCAGGTATGAATATCATCCGTAAAAAGATGGAAGCAAAGGGTACACCTCTTGCAGAGCCGGCAGGCTGCCTTTCAGGAGATTGTGCACATTGTGGAGCATCATGTCCATCAGCAAAAGCAGCACAGGCCGCTGTTGCTCCTAATACTACAGAAGGAGGGGATAAATAATGGGTACATTAGGTCATTTACTGCTCATTGCAGTAGCATACGCAATAGTTAACAACGTAGTACTTAGCCAGTTCCTTGGTATCTGTCCTTTCCTCGGCGTATCAAAGAACACAAAAACTGCTGCAGGAATGGGTGGTGCGGTAATTTTCGTTATCACAATCGCCACATTCGTTACACAGCTTATTTACAATTTTATACTGTATCCGCTTAATCTGTCATATTTACAGACTATCGTGTTCATTCTTGTAATTGCAGCACTTGTTCAGTTTGTAGAGATGTTCTTAAAGAAACAGATGCCTCCTCTTTACAAGGCACTCGGTGTGTATCTGCCACTTATCACAACAAACTGTGCCGTACTCGGTGTAGCACTTAACAGTGTAACAAAGGGCTACAATATCCTAGAGAGTGTAGTTTACGGCTTTGCCACAGCCTTTGGTTTCTTTATCGCCATCGTGCTCATGGCAGGTGTACGTGAGAAGATTGAGTATAATGATATTCCAAAGCCTTTCCAGGGAACAGCCATCGTGCTTCTTACAGCGTGTCTTATGGCTATTGCCTTTATGGGATTCTCAGGAATGGTTTCTGTATAGGATTGGAGGAAAAGTGATATGAATGTTACTGCGATTATTATTGCAGCTTTAGTTGTTGGAGCTGTCGGTATAATTCTTGGATTTTTCCTCGGTATTTCAGGAGAAAAATTCAAAGTAGAGGTTGACCCGAGAGAGGAAGCAATACTTGAGGTACTTCCGGGCAACAACTGTGGTGGCTGTGGATATGCCGGATGCTCCGGACTTGCTGCTGCCATTGCAAAGGGAGAGGCACCGGTAGGACAGTGTCCTGTAGGTGGAGACCCTGTTGCAGCAAAGGTCAGTGAGATTATGGGTGTAAAGGTCGAGGCCGGAGTGAAAAAGGTTGCATTTGTAAAGTGCGCCGGCACCTGTGACAAAGCAAATACAGACTACGATTATACAGGAGTAGAGGACTGTGTTGCCATGTCATTTGTACCGGGCGGCGGACCTAAGTCATGTAATTATGGCTGTCTCGGCTTTGGAAGCTGTGTGAAGGCATGTCCTTTTGATTCAATCCATGTGGTTGATGGAGTGGCATGTGTCAATCCGCTCACCTGTAAGGCCTGCGGTAAGTGTGTAGAGGCATGTCCTAAGCACCTTATCGAGCTTATCCCTTATGACACAAAGCACGTTGTAAAGTGCAGCTCTAAGGACAAGGGCAAGGATGTCATGAAGGCATGCTCAGTGGGCTGTATCGGCTGTCATCTGTGCGAGAAGAACTGTCCGTCAGATGCTGTCCATGTAGTAGACAATGTAGCCTATATTGATCAGGAGAAATGTACAGGCTGTGGAATCTGCGCAGAGAAATGTCCAAAGAAGATTATTCTGTAATGCATAAAAGCTGTCACATATCATTATGATGTGTGGCAGCTTTTTAATTAATGTTAAAAGTTACTTAGTTAATAGTAAATTATAAGGTTGGAATCATATTGGATAAGTTTTAGGCAGCTAATTTGTGCTTACGTCATATTCATCAGAGGTTGTGACGATACTATAATCATCTGTCACGAATATTGCTTCAACACCGGAAAGGGAATTTATAAGCTCCTTTGCCTTATCGATGCCAAGAGCAAAGCATGTGGTGCTTAAGGCATCCCCATCGCAGGAGGAGTCGCTTATGATGGTGACAGAGTACAGATTGTTTTTGACAGGATAGCCGGTTGTGGTGTCCAGTATATGGTGATATAGCTTACCGTCTACTCTGTAGTAGCGCTCGTAGATGCCGGAGGTGACGACGGATTTGTCCTTGATTTTGACAGTGCATATCGGCTCGCCGCTCTCGTCGAAGGGCTTCTGGATGCCGACTGTATAATCACTTCTGTCCGATTTTTCCCCGATTGTGAGGACGTTACCGCCCAGGTTTATGATGCCCGAGGTGATTTTTTTTGACTGTAAATAAGCCTTCATTTTATCGGCGATAAAGCCCTTTGCGATTCCGCCAAGGTCAAGCTTTGCTTCGGAATCGGTGAGCATCACAGAGTTTCCGTTAATTTGTATATTGCGGTAATTTACATGTGACAGCTCGCCTTGTATCTGCGTATCCGACGGAACGACAGATGCATCCACCTCGTTGTCTTTAGAGTCTGTATTTTCAGCTATTTCTGAAAAATTCCACAAATCAGAGAGCTTTCCTATAGTGATGTCAAACCTGCCGTCACTTGTGTCACCGTACTCAATGCCCTTTTTGATAAGCTCAAGCGTATCATCGCTTACTGTGACATATTCTTTGCCAGCAGCGGCATTTATCCTGCTAACCTCTGAGTCACTAACCGTGTTTGACAGCATATCCTCATATTTCTTTGCCATATCAAAGCAGCCGTCTATGTATTTTTCATCAGTGGTGCCATAAAGCGTAATCTGTATTATAGTGTCAAAGTAGAAGCCCTGTTTGGAAACCTTCTGCTGATCATTGGGCTTTGATTCACAAGCCGACAGGCTGCCTGTTATTGCAGCAAGCACCAAAAGGACAGGGATAAGGTGTTTTAATTTATTTTTCATAGCGCATCCTTTATAAATTTCCTGGTTGTAAATTATTTATAGTAAAAGCTTAAATAGTAAAAGCATAAATATAACTTTGCGTCAGGGCTTTATGAAATATAAAGCCGAAAGCAACAGAAATATAATAACACAAAATAAAAAAATGAGACAGTAGTAAAAATGATTTTGTATTTTGCATGAATATATGGTAAAGTAGTAAATGTATGCGTAATATGATTATGTATGCATTTAGACTTACAATAGGAAAGATGATAGAAATGAGTTTTTTAGACAATTATAAAAGAGTAGTAATAAAGATAGGCTCTTCGACGCTGACACATGCGGAGACAGGAAGCCTCAATTTTTCAAAGATGGAGCGTCTGGTGCGCTCGATATGTGATTACAGAAACAGCGGAATGGATGTGTGCCTCGTAAGCTCCGGTGCCATAGCGGTTGGCCGTGATGTGATAGGCATAAAGGAGCGCCCGAGTGATATTTCGATAAAGCAGGCGTGCGCCGCAGTTGGACAGGGAAGGCTTATGATGACATATCAGAAGCTTTTTTCCGAGTACAATCAGAATTCCGGACAGGTGCTCATGACAAAGAACACCATAGTCAATCCTGTTTCCAGACGCAATGTTATGAATACGTTTGAGGAGCTTTTTGATCTGAATGTGGTGCCGATTGTCAATGAAAATGACACGGTAAGTACATACGAGATGCAGTTTGGTGACAATGATACACTGTCTGCCATTGTTACATCAATCACGAAGGCAGATCTGCTCATATTGCTTTCCGATATAGACGGACTGTATTCCGATGATCCTCATGACAATCCGGATGCAAAGCTTATCAGAGAGGTTGATACGCTTGACAGGAAAATACTTGGCATGGCAAAGTCATCAACCGGCAGCGATGTCGGAACAGGCGGCATGGCGACAAAGCTTACAGCGGCAAAGATTGCCACATATTCCGGCGCAGATATGATTATCGCAAACGGCGGCAACATGGGAATCTTATATGACATTATGAATGACAGATATACAGGAACACTTTTCCACAGGGCAAAGGATGCAGAATTTGTGCTTGCGGATTATATACAAAGAGAGATGGCGCCTACATCTACAGGCGGCCAGTAATCAGCTATAAATTTGAAATCAGGAGAGTGCTATGACACAGGAGAAAATACAAAGAATCAATGAGCTTTACAGGAAGTCACAGGCAGAGGGGCTTTCAGAGGCAGAGAAAAAGGAGCAGGATCTTTTGCGCAAGGAGTATATAGCCAGTGTGAAGAAGAATTTAAGAAACCAGCTCAACAATATCGATATGGTAAATGATGATGGTTCGGTTGAGAACCTCGGCGAGAAATATGGAAACAAAAAAAGAAATTCGTAGCAGGCTAAAAAAGCAAAGAAGCCTTCTGGGTGCTGATGAGTGCCGCAGTATGAGCCATGAAATTTATAAAAGGCTCATAGCTTTGGAGCTTGATAGAGACTATGACAACATACTTTTGTATTCGGCTATCAGAAATGAAGTGAATACAGATGAGTATTTTACCTATTTAATCAACAAAGCAAAAAGAATATATTATCCGAGGGTTTGTGGCGATGAAATGTCCTTTTACAGGGTAAGAAGCCTTGATGAGCTTAATTGTGGCTCATTTAATATTAATGAGCCTGATATGACGCATGAGTATACGCAAGCGGATGGCAGGGCGCTTATGATAGTGCCGGGGCTTGGTTTTTCTTATACCGGTTACAGAATCGGTTATGGAAAGGGCTTTTATGACAGATATTTATCGTCTTTTACAAAAAGAGACACTGTTATGGCAGTTGGAGTGGGCTACGATTTCCAGTTACTTGGTAACGTGACGTTTGAAGATGAATATGACGTACCCTTAGATGGGGTAATAACAGATAAGAGAGAGGTGTTTATTGATGACTGATTTAGAAAAAATTTGTGCGGATGCATATGAGGCCAGAGTAAAGATAGGAACTCTTGATACTGATATCAAGAATAAGGTGTTAAACGATGCGGCGGACAATCTGCTTAAGGCAGAGGCAGAAATCCTTGAGGCAAACAAAAGGGATGTGGCAACAGCAGAGGAAAATATGAAGGCAAAGAGCATGATTGACAGGCTCTCGCTCGATCATGACAGGCTCCTTGGCATGGCTGACGGACTCAGACAGATAGCAAAGCTTGCAGACCCAATAGGGGAAGTGATGTCTATGGCAAAGCGTCCTAATGGTCTTATTATCGGAAAAAGAAGAGTTGCAATCGGTGTTGTGGGCATCATCTTTGAGGCGCGCCCAAATGTCACATCAGATGCCTTTGGTCTGTGCTTTAAGACAGGTAACTGTGTCATATTAAAGGGTGGAAGTGATGCGATAAATACCAATATCGCAATAGTAAAGGCTTTAAAAAAGGCTTTGACGGACAATTTGGTTTCTGATGCTGCACTTGCACTTATTGAGTCAACAGACAGAGAAACCACGAATGCATTTATGAAGATGGATCAGTATGTGGATGTGCTCATACCAAGAGGCGGGGCGGGACTCATCCAGAATGTTGTCAAAAATGCAACAATTCCTGTCATCCAGACCGGTACAGGCAACTGCCATGTATATGTAGACAAGGATGCTGACTTTGATATGGCTGTCAATATTATAAACAATGCCAAGACACAGAGAATCAGTGTCTGCAATGCATGCGAGTCGATTGTGGTACACAGTGCCATAGCAGAGGAGTTTCTGCCAAAGCTGTACGATAAGCTGAGAGAGCATCATGTACAGCTTCGCTGTGATGAAAGAGCACAGGCAATTCTTGCTGGAAGAGACGATGTGACAGAGGCTTCTTCCGATGACTGGGGCATGGAGTATCTTGATTACATCATGTCTGTAAAGATTGTTGACAGTATTGATGAGGCAATCGAGCATATAAACAGATACAATACATCACATTCAGAGGCAATCGTCACAAATGATTATGACAACGCACAGAAGTTTTTAAATGAGATAGATGCTGCCTGCGTTTATGTAAATGCCTCAACCAGATTTTCCGATGGAAATGAATTCGGCTTTGGAGCTGAGATTGGAATCAGCACACAGAAGCTTCACGCAAGGGGACCTATGGGGCTTGAAGCACTGACAAGCTATAAGTATATCATTTACGGCAGTGGTCAGATAAGGGAATAGTCAGCTAAAGTATAATAGATTTAATTTGAGAGGAAATATAATATAACATGAGCTATGATATAGATATAACAAAGACACCACCGGGTCATGAGCCGGAGAGACAGTATTACTACATGGCAAAGGCAAAGGATTTTGTCGAAAAGAAATCTAAAGAAATCGGCCGTCCAATGACTTATTTCGTAAAGACCTTCGGGTGTCAGATGAACGCCCGCGACTCAGAAAAGCTTGTCGGAATACTCGAGCAGATCGGCTATGTGGAAGGAACTGATGAGCATTCGGATTTCATTGTATACAACACCTGTACCGTACGTGAGAATGCCAACAACAAGGTGTACGGCAGACTGGGCTATCTGCAAAACTACAAGAAAAAGAATCCTCTGATGAAGATTGCTCTCTGCGGCTGCATGATGCAGGAGCCTGAGGTTGTTGAAAATATTAAAAAGCACTATAAGTTTGTAGATATCGTATTCGGAACCCACAATATATTCAAGTTTGCAGAGATTTTATGCAACAATATCGAGTCAGGCTCACAGGTGATTGACATATGGAAGGATACCAACCAGATTGTCGAGGATCTGCCGGTGAAGAGAAAGTTTTCTTTCAAATCAGGTGTCAATATCATGTTTGGCTGCAACAATTTCTGCAGCTATTGTATCGTGCCATATGTAAGAGGCCGGGAGAGAAGCAGGGAGCCTAAGGATATCATAAGAGAGATAGAAAAGCTTGTCTCAGACGGAGTGTGTGAGATAATGCTTCTTGGACAGAATGTCAACTCATATGGTAAAACACTTGACAATCCTATAACCTTTGCGGAGCTTCTTCGCGAGGTTAATAAGATTGAAGGGCTTAAGAGAATACGTTTTATGACATCTCATCCAAAGGATTTGTCGGATGACCTGATTATGGCAATAAAGGAGTGCGACAAGGTGTGCAAGCATATGCATCTGCCGCTTCAGTCAGGAAGCTCAAGGGTGCTTAAGGAGATGAACAGGCACTATGACAAGGAGAAGTATCTCGACGAGGTAAAGAGACTTCGTGAGCAGATTCCTGATATTGCAATCACAACTGACATCATTGTGGGCTTCCCGGGTGAGACTGAGGAAGATTTCCTTGAGACAATGGATGTTGTCAAGCAGGTCAGATACGACAGTGCTTTTACATTTATTTATTCAAAGAGAACAGGCACACGTGCTGCCACTATGGAGAATCAGGTGCCTGATGATGTGGTCAAGGACAGGTTTGACAGACTCTTAAAGGAGGTTCAGACAATCTCATCAGAAAAGGCAAAATGCTATGAGGGCAAAGTGGTGCCGGTGCTTGCTGAGGAGATGGATGACCAGAAGGAGGGCTATGTGACCGGTCGTATGGACAACAATTCGATAGTACATTTTCCGGGTACAAAGGATATGATTGGAAATATCTACAATGTGAAGCTCGATGAGTGCAGAGGCTTTTACTATATGGGAGAGATAGAAGAGGATGCGTAAGCGTTTTGGCAGAAATGATATAATCCTGATATCGGTTATTGTAATTATCTCTGTCGCCCTGCTTCTTGTATGGAAGCTTGTATATTTAAATGGGCAGGATACGAACGGCGATGCATGCGTCAAGGTAACTGTTGATGGAAAGGTCTATGGCACATATCCGCTTTCAAAGGATGATACAATTGAGATAAAAAACGTTGATGGTGATGTCACAAACACCCTTGTCATAAAGGATGGTGTGGCTGATGTGACTGCTGCCGACTGTCCGGATCATCTGTGTGTAAAGCAGAAGGCGATATCAAATGAGGGCGAGTCGATTATCTGTCTGCCGAACAAGGTTGTTGTGACGGTAAAAAGCGACACGAAATCCGATATAGATTCCATATCAAAGTGATATCCGGATATTTTATAGAAAGAAATGAGATAAATGAAAACCAGAAAAATTGCATACCTTGGTATGCTTATGGCACTGGCACTGGTGCTAAGCTATGTTGAGTCGCTTATACCGTTTGCGGTAGGCATACCGGGAGTAAAGCTTGGTCTTACAAATATAGTGACCGTAATCATGCTTTATATAGCATCGCCCACAGAGACCTTGTTGCTATGTGTATTCCGGGCGGTGCTTTCGGGCTTTATGTTTGGAAATGCGTTCAGTATCATATATTCACTGGCAGGCTGTATACTGAGCTTCATTGTGATGTATCTGCTAAAAAAATTAGATAAATTCAGTTCTGTCTCAATAAGTCTGGTCGGTGGAGTGTGCCACAATATAGGACAGATAATAGTTGCGGCTATAGTTTTGTCAACCTACAGCGTGGTGTATTATATTCCGGTGCTTCTTGTGGCGGGATGCATCACGGGACTTGTGATCGGAATAGTAGCATCACAGGTGCTTTTGAGGATTTCTGACAGCTTTCATGTGTAGTTTTAATGGGCTGTAATAGTTACGATATTTAATAAATAAAGGAGCTGCTGTTTGTAGCAGAAGGATTCAATGTACGCATATATAAAAGGTGAGCTTGCAGAAAAAAATATAGACAGCATTGTGGTGGAGGCAGCTGGTGTAGGCTATCTCGTATACATACCTACACAGTATTTTGACATGCTGCCTGACGAGGGAGAGGATGTAAAAATATACACCTATCTGTGTGTCAGGGAGGATGCCATGATACTTTATGGCTTTTTGAGTAAGGATGATCTTGAGATTTTTAAGCTATTAATTACAGTCAGCGGAATCGGACCGAAGGGAGGTCTTGCGATTCTGTCAACTCTGTCAGCCGATGATTTGCGTTTTGCTATTTTATCGGGAGACTCAAAGGCTATATCAAAGGCGCCGGGAATAGGTGCAAAGACAGCTCAGAGAGTAATCCTTGATTTAAAGGATAAGCTGTCGCTTGAGGATGCATTTGAAAAGAAGCTTGAGAATCAGGCTTCAGGTGTCGCTGCATCCATGAACAGCACTGTAAAAAATGATGCAGTAATGGCACTTAATGCGCTTGGATACTCATCTACGGAGAGCCTTAAGGCAGTGTCCAAGGTTGATATCACAGAGGATATGGATGTAGAGGACGTATTAAAGCTTGCGCTCAAAAATATGGGCTGATTGATAAAAGCTGTAGGGCTTAAAACAGAAACGGGGAACAAAACGTGAAAAGAGTAATTTCCACACAATTGCAGGAAGAGGACATAAAGATAGAAAAATCCCTGCGTCCTATGTATTTTGATGACTATATCGGTCAGCAGAAGATAAAGGACAATTTAAAAATATATATAGAAGCTGCAAAATCAAGGGGCGAGGCGCTCGATCATGTGCTGTTTTACGGACCTCCGGGGCTTGGAAAGACAACACTTGCGGGAATCATTGCAAATGAGATGGGCACAAAGATAAAGGTGACCTCAGGCCCTGCAATAGGTAAGCCGGGAGAGATGGCAGCCATACTCAACGGACTTTCTGAGGGAGACATACTGTTTGTCGATGAGATCCACAGACTAAACCGTCAGGTGGAGGAGGTGCTCTATCCTGCCATGGAGGACTATGCCATAGATATCATGATAGGTAAGGGCGAGTCTGCAAAGTCAATCAGATTCAACCTGCCAAAATTCACACTCGTAGGAGCAACAACGAGGGCAGGCATGCTGTCGGCACCTCTTAGAGACAGATTTGGTGTGGTAAATCACATGGAATTTTACACTGTCGATGAGTTAAAGCAGATTATCATCAATTCAGCAAGGGTGCTTGGAGTTGAGATAGATGACAAGGGAGCCTACGAGATGGCAAGACGCTCAAGAGGCACGCCAAGACTTGCAAACAGACTATTAAAGCGTGTCAGGGATTTTGCACAGGTCAAATATGACGGCAAAATCACCTATGATGTGGCAAGCTTTGCACTGGATCTTTTGGAGGTGGACAAGTACGGACTGGATTTGAATGACAGAAATATACTTCTCACTATCATTGACAAGTTTGCGGGAGGTCCGGTAGGACTTGATACGCTTGCGGCGGCAATAGGTGAGGATGCCGGAACCATTGAGGATGTTTACGAGCCGTATCTGGTGAAGAATGGTTTCATTAACCGCACGCCAAAGGGACGTGTGGCGACAGACCTTGCCTTTGAGCATTTTGAGAGAAAAAGGGCTTAAAGTTGCAATTTATATCTATAAGGCATATAATAATTAAGTATTTTATATTGAAATTGATAGTAACGTTAATATTAATATTGCTGGTTTGAATAAATGTGAAAACGGAGGATGATTAAATGTCTGCAAAAACAAATGCCGAGGTGGTAATAGACGGAAAGGTTTACACACTGTCAGGATATGAGAATGAGGAATATTTACAGAAGGTTGCGGCATACATCAACAACAAGATTGCAGAGTTTGATGATATGGATGAGTATAAGCATCTTCCGGGCAATATGAAGAGCACACTTATCGAGCTCAATATTGCAGATGATTATTTCAAGGCAAAGGCACTTGTCGAAAAGCTCGAGGGTGATATTGAGAATAAGGATAAGGAAATATACGATTTAAAACATGATTTAATTTCCAATCAGGTGAAGACCGAGAATGCCGAGGCGAGCATGAAGGAGCTTGAGGCACAAAACAAGGAGCTTTTACTCAACAAGGCGAGACTTGAGGCAACTCTTGAGGAGTCACTTCTTGATGGAAAAAAGCCTGTTAAAAAATCTGCACATGCTTCTAAAGGGGCAAATGACAGTAGCGATAAATAGCAATAAAAGGGAACAGTTATCGTACACTGTTCCCTATTTTATTGCGGGTTTATATGATATCAAATAATCATCTATATGAGGAAATATATGAGAAATAAAGATTTTGAACTGCTTGCACCGGCAGGAAGCCTTGAGATATTTAAGGGTGTGATAGAAAGCGGCGCCGATGCTGTGTATGTGGGCGGAAGCATGTTTGGAGCCAGGGCATATGCCAATAACTTCACAGAGGAGGAGCTTTTAGAGGCAATTGATTTTGCACATTTACGGGGAGTAAAGGTGTATCTGACCGTCAATACGCTTATTAAAAATAGTGAGTTTTCAAAGCTCTACGACTACCTGCTTCCATACTACAAAAGAGGTCTTGACGCAGTGATAGTGCAGGACCTTGGCGTGGTGAAGGCTATCCATGAGTATTTTCCGTCAATGGAGATACATACGAGTACACAGATGACGGTGACGGGAGCAGACGGAGTGCGATTTCTTTCACAGTTTGGAGTGACGCGCGTGGTCATGGCGAGGGAGGTTTCTCTAGCCGAGATGAAGCGCATACATGAGGAAACAGGCATGGAGCTTGAAGCCTTTGTTCACGGAGCACTGTGCTATTCATATTCAGGACAGTGCCTTTTCAGCAGTATTTTAGGCGGTAGAAGCGGTAACAGAGGCCGCTGTGCACAGCCCTGCAGACTGCCGTATACAGTGGAGGGCAAAAAGGATGAATACATTTTAAGCCTTAAGGATATGTGTGGTATAAAGTCACTTGACAAGCTGCATGAGGCGGGTGTTTATTCGCTAAAGATTGAGGGCCGCATGAAGCAGCTTGAGTATGCATGCGGAGTGGTAAAATACTACAGAAGCTATATTGACAGCATGAAGCCTGTTACCGATGCAGATTATGACAGAATAAAGGCGCTTGGAAACCGCTGTGGCTTTACAGACAGGTATTATTTTGACCATAATGGCTCTGATATGGTGACTTATGTGAAGCCGAATTTTGTTTCAAAGGCAGCAGAGCCTTTGCCGGAAAAAAGAAAGCTTTCGATAGAGGGAGCGCTTGTTTTAAGAGAGGGCGAGCCGGGAAGTCTCACTGTAAAAAGAGGTGATGTGGCATACCAAGCCTCAATAGAACCTGTCAGCGCCGCACTTAAGGCACCGCTTGATAAAAAGGCGGCAATCGACAGGATACGCAAAACCGGTGATACAGAGTTTGAGTTCTCACATATTGATGCTCAAATCGGAGAAAACGTATTTGTGCCAAACGGAGCACTAAATAAGCTGCGACGTGATGCAATTTTGGGGTTAAGTGATAAACTGTTGGAAAAGTATTACAGGGATGACGCGCGATATGCCGATATGTCAAGTCTGTGTGAGCTTCCTGAACATGTCGTAAAAAGCGACGCAGCACATGGAGATGAAGCTGTAAATGTAAAGGATTACACCACCATATGCTCGTGTATGACACGCAAGCAGCTTGAAACACTCATGAGCTATGACTGCTTTGATGTATTTTATCTGGATTTTGACATGTACGACAGGAAGACTCTGATACAGCAGTTTGCAGATGATGTGCTAAGCCTTACAAAGCAAAATAAAAAAGTGTATCTAATGCTTCCTACGATATTCAGGGCGGATTCATCCGATTATTTTGTCTCTATCGCAAAAGAGCTTGATAAGGTTAGTTTCGAGGGCTTTGTGGTGAAAAACTACGAGGAGCTTTATCTGGCAGAAAATCTGTTTACAGGTAAAAAGATTATTATAGACCACAATATGTATACCTTTAATGATGCCGCAAAGAGTGTGTTTTTTGAGCACGGGGTAAGTGGCGATACAGTGCCGCTTGAGCTCAATTCAAGGGAGATTATGCACAGAAACAATATAGGCTCGCAGATGATAGTCTACGGATATTATCCGCTTATGACCACCGCTAACTGTGTGCACAAAAATACAAAGGGCTGTGACAAAAAGCAAGAGCTTATATACTTAAAGGATAGGTACAATAAATCCTTTGCGGTTTGTAACAACTGCAGGGAGTGCTATAATACAATATATAATTCGCTGCCAACCATGCTCACAAAGAACATAGGTAAGCTTAAGGACGCCGGTATCAGGAGCTTTAGATACAGCTTTACAATCGAGACTCCAAAGCAGATTAAGGCGGTTATGGAGGATAAGGCAGCTGAATATACAAACGGACATTACAAAAGAGGAGTAGAATAACATGGTACATCTGATAGTACAGCTTTCTAAGTATATTATGATAATACTTTTTCTCATATATACTTTTTTATGCTTTCATTTATTCAAGTATCCTGACAAGCCGAAAAAGCAGAGGCATATATATAATCTGCAGAGATTTTATATGTTTCTGATTCATTTGGATGGTTTTTTGGTGCTCTTTGTCACGACAATGGATACAAAGATAATAGGCTTTTATATAGCACAGCTTGTGCTTTTTGAATCAATTTATTTGATTTATCATAAGTTTTATAAGAATGCCTCAGAGCTTGTGCTCAACAACATGGTGATGATGCTTTGCATAAGCATGATTATTTTAACGAGAATTTCGTTCGACAAGGCATTAAGACAGTTCGTCTTTGTGCTTGCCGGAGCGATATTTGCGTTTTTTATACCGCTTATCATGCAAAAGGGCACGATGTTTAGAAAACTGACATGGACATATGCTGGTGTGGGAATAGTCGGACTCTTGTCAGTGCTTGTGGTAGGTGTGGCGAGCAGGGGTGCAAAGCTTTCTTTGACCTTTGGTCCTGTTTCGATTCAGCCGTCTGAGTTTGTGAAGATACTTTTTGTATTTTTTATAGCATCCATGCTGTATAAATCAACAGATTTAAAGCAGCTTGCCATAACAAGCGGCGTATCGGCAGTGTTTGTATTGATTCTTGTTGCATCAAACGATCTCGGTGGAGCGCTTTTATATTTCTTTACATACCTGGTCATGATTTATGTTGCGACAAAAAAGCTTTATATTTTTGCCGGAGGACTTGCGTTTGTGGGGCTTGGAATGTACGGCGGCTATCATCTGTTTTCTCATGTGAAGAACAGAATTGTTGCATGGCTTGATCCACTTTCTGTCATAGACAAGGCCGGCTATCAGGTGTGCCAGTCGCTCTTTGCCATAGGTACAGGCGGTCTGTTTGGCTTTGGACTGGGACAGGGACTGCCGAATAAGATACCTATTGTGTCAAAGGACTTTATCATAGCGGCTATCTCAGAGGAGATGGGCGGTATATTTGCCATCTGCCTCATCATGGTTTGTGTGAGCTGCTTTCTTATGATATTTAATCTTTCCATGCAGATGAAGGATACGTTTTACAAGTATGTAGCGCTGGGACTTGGCAGCGTGTATGCGCTGCAGGTGCTTTTAACTGTCGGCGGCTCTACCAAGTTTATACCGATGACCGGTGTGACGTTACCGCTTGTGAGCTACGGCGGCAGCTCGCTTCTATCTACGATGATTATTTTTGGAATGATACAGGGTATGTATATTATGCAGGCAGCCCCTGAAAAAAGGAGAAATATAGATGACAAGAGACGAAAGAGTCACGAAACAAAAAACAGACAAAAGCAGACAGCAGGCGGCAAAAACAGCACGAAGACACAGAAATAGAGAGTATGCGGTTGTTACATATTTTTTCCTTATAGTTTTTGTTGGATTGATAGGTTATTTCTTATATTTCCAGTTTGTAAAAAGCGACGAATTCATCAACAGCCCTTACAATTCGCTGCAGGATCTTTTCTCCAAGAACGTGGTGAGAGGCGAGATACAGACTAAGGATGGGCATGTCATTGCACAGACAAAGGTAGCTTCAGATGCGTCTGAGACCAGGGAATACCCTGACGGCAGAATGTTTGCGCATGTGGCAGGCTTTGCCGTAAACGGTAAGGCAGGGCTTGAAAAGCAGGAAAATTTCTCATTGCTTCGCTCGCATGAGTTTTTTCTTGACCAGATAGTAAATGATATAAGCGGCAAGAAAAATACCGGTGACAATGTCATAACCACACTGGATTATGAGGCACAGGCAGCAGCCTATAAGGCGCTTGGAGATTACGATGGTGCTGTTATTGCAATTGAGCCGAAAACAGGAAAGATTGCAGTTATGGTGTCAAAGCCTGATTATGACCCAAATACTATAGCAAGTGACTGGGAGAGTGTAAACGGTGAGGGCAGCACAGCTCTTTACAACAGGGCAACACAGGGACAGTATGCCCCGGGCTCGGTGTTTAAGATTTTTACAGCACTTGAGTATTATAACGAAAATCCGTCCACATACAACGACTACAGCTTTGACTGTGACGGCAGTATCACTGAGGATGGCTTTACAATTCACTGCGCCGGAAATAAATCACACGGACAGGAGGACTTAACAAAGTCGTTTGCAAAGTCATGCAACTCGTCCTTTTCCAATATAGGTCTTTTGGTGGACAACAATAAGCTTAATACCTTGTGTGACGATATGCTTTTCAACAAGGATCTGCCTATAGCCTTTGATTCAAAAAAGAGTAAGTTTGCGCTTGATAACAATGCTACATCAGCACTGACCATGCAGACTGCGATAGGTCAGGGAAATACGCTTGTTTCACCGCTTCACATGTGCATGATCGCCGGTGCAATCTGCAATGACGGCAATCTGATGAGACCATATCTGGTAGACCATACGGAAAATGCAAGCGGTGCGCTTGTGGAGCAGAATAAACCGGCTTCGTACAAGCAGCTTATGTCAAAGGATCAGGCGGCATTTCTTCAGAATCTTATGGCGGCAGTTGTATCCGATGGAACAGGCACAAAGCTAAGCAACCAAAGCTATGAGGCCTTTGGAAAGACCGGAACTGCCCAGGTCTCAGACTCTACAGACCAGACCAATGCCTGGTTTGTGGGCTATGGAAAAAAGGACGGCTACAATGATCTGGCAATCGCAGTGGTTGTGGAGGATTCGGGTGCCGGAAGCACATATGCGGTGCCGGTAGCAAAAAAGGTATTTGATAAATATTTCAATGAATAGGCTTGTTGCACTTTTTTCAGAAGTAGGTTATACTTAAGTGTAATGACAAGCGTTATCGTTCAAATTTTAGTGAAAATGACAGATAGCGTTTAAACCACACTTGGAGGAATGGCAATGATAGAAGCAACGAGCTGTGGCGGTGTGGTAATCTTTCGTGGCAAAATATTACTCTTATACAAGAACTACAGGAACCGGTACGAGGGGTGGGTACTGCCCAAGGGGACAGTGGAGTCTGACGAAGAGTACAAGGACACTGCAATCCGTGAAGTGAAAGAGGAGACCGGTGCCAGTGCAACGATAATCCAATACGTGGGTAAAAGCCACTATTCTTTTACCGTGCCGCATGATACAGTGGAAAAGGATGTACACTGGTATCTTATGATGGGCGAAAGTTATTATAGTAAACCGCAAAGAGAAGAGTATTTCATGGATTCAGGGTTTTACAAGTATCATGAGGCGTATCATCTGCTTAAGTTTGCAAATGAGAAGCAGATACTTGAGAAGGCTTACAATGAGTATCTGGATTTAAAGAAAAGCAACTTATGGGGGACACACAAGTATTATTAGTATTATTAAAAAGCAGTTTAAAAAACTGCTTTTTGAGGTTTTAGAATGAAATGGTATGAGGATTTATTTGTAGGAGAGTCTGTTACCGGAAAGATAAAAAAAATCAAGTGGAAGATAGAGCATAATGCCGGCATGCTTCACACATACATCATCACGTTTCCGTCTAATGAGGAAAACCTTTTGGATATTATTCCGACAAGAGAATTACTGCAAAAGGGATATCCGAAGAAGAATCTGCACATAATCGCAGTAGCGGGCAATTATGATGAGGCACTTTTGCTGGCCTGCGATATCGTTAAGGAGACGTACGAAAATACAGGTAAAACTGATGTAAAGAGCTATTTAAAGAGCAGACGGAGGAATTAGATACATGATATTTACGATTTTAAAGGTCATAGGCATCATACTCCTTGTAGTGCTTGCTCTTATACTTGCAGTGGTGCTTTGCGTACTGTTTGTGCCGGTTAAGTACAGGGCTGTCGGGAGCTTTGACAATACAGACATAAGAGTAAAGGCACATGTGTCATGGCTTCTTCATTTGTTTGCGCTGCATATAGAGTATGCACGGGAGACTGACGGATATATAAGGCTTGCTTTTGTGAAGAAGAAGCTGTTTGAGGATTCTGACTCTGATTATGAAGATTATGACTCTGATTATGAAGATTATGAATCTGATTATGAAAATGATGAATATGATGAAAAGCCCGCTGAGGCTGATTCAGGGGCTGATAATTATGAAGCCCTGGAAGATGACACTATGGATGCTGCAGCTAAAAATAAAGCAGAAGATAAAGTAAGTGAAAACACCGGAGATGAGCCTAAAATATCGGCAGATGAGTCAGAACATATCACAGATGGAAAAACATATAAAAAGCGAAGCGAAAAATCACACAAAAAGCAATTTAAAGATAAGTCAGATAAAATAAAAAACGGTATAGAAAAGCTTAAAAGAGAATGCGGCGATGAGAGAAACAAAGAAGCTTTTTCACATCTTAAAAAAGAGCTTTTTATCATTCTTAAAAGAATATGTCCAAGGAGGCTTAGGCTTACAATGGTTTATTCAACCGGCTCGCCTGATACAACCGGCATTTCATTGGGTGTTTTAGCATGCTTTCCTGTCGGCTATACAAACAGATGGCGGATCACACCTGATTTCGAGAGTGAAAAGCCGTATGCAAAGGGCAGCTTTGACATAAAGGGACATGTGATAGTAATAAGTATTTTAGCGGCAACACTTAGAATTTTATTTGATAAAAACTGCCGCAGATTATATAATAGGATAAGCAGATAGGAGGAAGATATTATGGCAGATAATAGTTTCAACAACACAGTGGAGTCACTTTTCAAGGGGATGGACAGCTTTATCACTACAAAGACAGTAGTCGGTGATGCGATTCATATAGGGGATACAATCATACTTCCGCTTGTGGATGTGTCGTTTGGAGTGGCAGCAGGAGCATTTTCGGCAGAAAAGAAAAATAACGGAGCCGGCGGTATGGGCGGAAAGATTCAGCCTAGCGCAGTGCTCGTTATCCAGAATGGACAGACAAAGCTTGTCAATGTAAAGAATCAGGACGGCATGACAAAGATACTTGATATGGTGCCGGATATTGTAAGCCGTTTTTCAAAAGGAAAAAATGATGACCTTAATCTCGACGATATAAAGGCAGACGAGGAAGAGGACGATAAGCAGGATTAATTTCATATATGTATGAGAGCAAATAAAAAGGACATCCAAACGGATGTCCTTTAAAATTCAAAAGATTCAAAAATAAAGACTAAGCTCTCTCAACTTTGCCAGATCTTAAACATGAAGTACATACATATAACTTCTGTGGAACTCCATTGACCTTGCAAGAAACCTTCTTAATGTTTGACTTCCAAACATGATTTGATCTTCTATGAGAATGGCTGACATTATTTCCATAATGAACACCTTTTTCACAAATTGCACATTTTGCCATGATATTGCACCTCCTTGCATTTCACTAAGCTTACCATACTCTTAAGCTCACAACAAATGTATTCTATCAGATTAAAATAAAGAATGCAAGGATAAAATATAAAAATATTTGCTTTTTGTGAAAAAAAAGGTATAATAACATTAGCTACGTCACAATATGATGGAGGTATATATTATGAAGGGACAGATGGATACCCAATATGGACAAATTTTAATTGATACAGATGTTATTGCAACCTATGCAGGCTCTGTAGCTGTAGAGTGCTTTGGAATAGTAGGCATGGCAGCGGTCAACATGAAGGATGGTCTTGTAAAGCTTTTAAAGAGAGATTACCTGAACCATGGAATAAATGTAAAGGTAGATGAGAACAACGAAATTACCATTGATTTTCATGTAATAGTAGCGTATGGTATTTCAATCGGCACTGTTTCGGACAATCTTATCGAGACGGTCAAGTACAAGGTTGAGTCATTTACAGGAATGAAAATTGCAAAAATCAATATTTACGTTGAGGGCGTAAGGGTAATTGATTAAGGAGGACTACAAAAAGTGGAGATCACAAGCATTAATTCAAAGCTCCTTGCAAGGATGTTTCTTGCGGGAGCCAAGAATCTTGATTCAAAAAAGGACTGGATAAATGAGCTGAATGTATTCCCGGTACCGGATGGTGATACCGGAACAAATATGACAATGACAATCATGTCTGCGGCCAAGGAGGTCAGCTCGCTTACAGATCCTACCATGGCAGAGCTTGCAAAGGCTATTTCATCAGGCTCTTTAAGAGGTGCCAGAGGAAACTCGGGTGTTATCTTATCACAGCTTTTCAGAGGCTTTTGCAAGGTTATAAAGGAATACGATGAGATAGATGTCACTATTCTTTGCGAGGCATGCCAGAAGGCAGTTGAGACAGCTTACAAGGCAGTTATGAAGCCAAAGGAGGGAACTATCCTCACAGTGGCAAAGGGCGCAGCAGAAAAGGCTCTTGAGCTGTCAGACGATACAGAGGATGTTGTCACATTTGTCGAAGAGGTTATTAAGCAGGCTGAGTATGTGCTTGACCAGACACCGGAGATGCTTCCTGTATTAAAGCAGGCAGGCGTTGTGGATTCGGGCGGACAGGGACTTGTTCAGGTATTAAAGGGAGCATATGATGCCCTTATCGGCAAGGAGATTGACTATACAATAGAGGGCGCACCTGCAGGAGCAGCACCTGCAAAGATTTCAGCAGAGACTGAGGCAGAGATTAAGTTTGGTTACTGCACAGAGTTTATTATTGTGCTCAATGCGCCAATGTCAGACAATGAGGAGCACGCATACAAGGCATTCCTCGAGTCAATCGGTGACTCTATAGTCGTTGTAGCTGACGATGAGATCGTAAAGACTCACGTACATACAAACGACCCTGGACTTGCACTGCAGAAGGCACTTACCTTCGGTTCACTCAGCAAGATAAAGATTGACAATATGCGTGAGGAGCATCAGGAAAAGCTTATAAAGGATTCACAGAAGCTTGCAGCACAGCAGAAGGCTGAGGAAGAGGCTTATGAAGCTGCTCAGGCTGAAGAAAAGACAAATAACATGCCTGCAAAGGAAATGGGCTTTGTATCTGTTTCAATCGGAGAGGGTATGAATGAGGTGTTTAGAGGCCTTGGAGTGGACTATCTCATAGAGGGTGGTCAGACCATGAACCCTAGCACGGAGGATATGCTCAATGCTATCGAGCATGTAAATGCAAAGACAGTATTTATCCTGCCAAACAATAAGAACATCATCATGGCTGCAAACCAGGCAGTAGACCTTGTTGAGGATAAGCAGATTATTGTTATCCCTACAAAGACCATACCACAGGGTATCACAGCTCTTGTAAATTATATCCCTGACCACAGTGCCGAGGAGAATAAAGAGCAGATGATGGCTGAGATAGAAAATGTCAAGACTGGACAGGTGACATATGCAGTCCGTGATACTGAGATTGACGGAAAGACTATCAAGCAGAACGACTTCATGGGAATCGGAGACAAGAGCATCCTTTCTGTTGGAACAGATTTAAGGGCTACCACACTTGAGATGGTAGATGCCATGGTGGATGAGGATTCTGCAATTGTCAGCATCTATTTCGGAAGTGATTCCGATGAGGACTCAGCTAATGAGCTTGCAACAGCAATCGAAGAGAAATATCCTGATGTAGAGGTTGAGGTCAACGATGGCGGACAGCCGATCTACTATTATGTTATTTCTGTAGAGTAAAGCCTTTTTATTTAAAGATAAATGACATTTATTTAGGAGCAAATATGGATATAGCTTCACCGATTACCGCAGTTAAGGGTATCGGGGAAAAAACACAAAAAGCATTTGCTAAAATGGGAGTATACACCGTTGGTGATATACTCCTTCATTTTCCCCGGGATTATGTAAAGTTTCCGGAAATAACGGATATTGATGAACTGAATAATGTAAACGAAAGCAGCACCTATGCCATCCATGCTGTGATTAAAAAGGCGCCTGTAGTGAAAAATACAGCGAGAATGCAGATTACATTGCAGGATATCGGCTCGCCCGGGCATATGATACAGCTTGTATGGTACCGCATGCCATACCTTAAGGCACAGCTTGTGCAGGGAAGGCATCTTATATTTTATGGACATATTAAGCCAAAGGGCGGCAGATATGTGATGGAGCAGCCTGTGGTGTATGAGGTGCAAAAGTACGAGGCTATACGCGATACGCTCCAGCCTGTGTATTCCGTGACAAGCGGTGTGACAAACAATCTGATGGTGAAGACAATAAAGGATACTCTGTCACATGATACACTGCTGTCAGATTACCTGCCCGCGGATATAAGGCACAGATACGGCTTTTGCGAGTATAACTATGCCATGAAGCAGATACATTTTCCTGATGACTTTGATGCGCTTGTAGAGGCAAGAAGACGGCTTGTTTTTGATGAGTTTTTTCTCTTTATTATGGGCATGCGGTATCAGAATAAAAAGCAGCAGAAGGACAAAAATGAGTTTGAGTTTACGGATGATGGTTTTGTGGACGGACTGATTGAGAGGCTTTCGTATGAGCTGACAGGCGCGCAGAAGAAGACCATAGAAGAGATAAAGCAGGATATGCAAAGTCCTTATGTGATGCAGAGGCTTATTCAGGGCGATGTGGGCTCTGGAAAGACGATTGTTGCTTTTCTTCTTATGGCATGGGCGTCAAAATGTGGCTATCAGTCTGCCATAATGGCTCCGACGGAGGTGCTTGCAAACCAGCATTATGAGACGTTTTGCTCACTTGTCAGTCAGTTTGGGCTTGACAGTCCTGTTGTGCTTTTGACAGGCTCTATGACGGCAAAGCAGAAAAGAGAAGCGTATGCACGCCTTGAAAACGAGAAAAATGCGCTTATTATAGGCACTCATGCACTCATACAGGAGAAAGCGGATTTTTCCAATCTGTCGCTTGTTATCACAGATGAGCAGCACAGATTTGGTGTGAAGCAGAGAGAGAGCTTTTCCGATAAGGGGAAGAAGCCGCATATTCTTGTGATGAGTGCCACTCCGATACCACGTACGCTTGCTATAATCATATACGGTGATATGGATATCTCTGTCATAAATGAGGTGCCTGCAAAGAGGCTTCCCATCAAGAACTGTGTGGTTGGCACTGCATTCAGGCCAAAGGCCTACAGCTTTATTGCTAAGCAGGTGAGAGCCGGCCATCAGGCGTATGTTATATGTCCACTTGTGGAGGAAACTGAAAACTCGGAAGGGGAAAATGTCACAGATTATGCAAATGTGCTTAAAGCGGCACTGCCAAAGGATATCACGGTAGATGTGCTTAACGGCAGGATGAAGAGCAAGGCGAAGGATGAGGTGATGCAGCGCTTTGCAAATAACGAGTCGCAGGTGCTGGTGTCCACAACTGTTGTGGAGGTTGGCGTGAATGTGCCCAATGCAACCGTCATGATGATAGAAAACGCGGACAGGTTTGGACTGGCGCAGCTTCATCAGCTAAGAGGCCGTGTGGGCAGGGGAGATGCACAGTCGTATTGTATTTTCATCAATTCGTCAAATTCAAAGAAATCCAAAAAGCGTCTTGAGATACTGAATAAATCAAATGATGGCTTTTATATTGCAAGCGAGGACTTAAAGCTCAGAGGTCCCGGGGATTTCTTTGGAATCAGGCAGAGTGGAGACCTTGCGTTTGCTCTTGCGGATGTGTATCAGGACAGCGATGTGCTAAAGGAAGCATCTGAGATGGTAGATGAAGTGCTTGAAGCAGACCCTGCGCTTTGTACACCGGAAAACAGAATACTTAAAAAGAAAATGGATGAGTTTGCAAAAGAACAATTGAAGCGGATGAATCTATGATAAGCTTAAATGGAAAAAATAAAAGCTGATATAGCATGCAGGATTATGCATGCGTATATCAGCTTTTTATTCTAAGCGGATTTGCGATAAGCCTACTCAATCTGCCTGATATCGGATATATCCGGATGAATCGTGAGAGAGTAGTTTGTGTAATACACGACAAAGCCGGCTGCGGCCCCGTTTGGCTTTTTGACATTTTTCTTTTGCAGGTAGTCAATTTCGACCTTGTCGGCATTTTTGCCCTTTGAGTAGTAGCCTGCGAGCTTGCCGGCCTCCTCGAAGGTTCTATCGGGCAGCTCTTTATTTTCGGCCTTAACGATGACATGTGAGCCCGGCATGCCCTTGGCATGGAACCACCAGTCGTTTCCTGTTGCAAGCTTGAAGGTGAGCTCGTCATTCTGGTAGTTGTTTTTGCCAACGTACATATCAAAACCGTCGGATGAGACATAGTGGAAGGGTTTGCTCTTTACCTTCTGTTTCTTTGCACTCTTTCCCTTTTTGATAAAACCGTATTCTATCAGCTCATCCTTTATCTGGACGAGATCGTCAGCGTTTAAAGCTATGTCCAGCGAATTCTGGATGGACTCCAAGTGGTCTATCTGCCCCTTTGTCTCAACAATAAGCTCGTTTAATGCTTCGGCGGTACGCTTCATCTTTCCGTATTTGTCAAAGTATTTCTGTGCGTTTTCGGCAGGTGTTTTTGTGTTGTCGATAGGGATTTTGATGATTTTGTTGTCATCATAATAGTTTGCAGCCTCAAGAAATTTATCATCCGGCGTAAGTCCGTAGCCGAATGCGTTGATAAGCTCACCGTATACCTTATACTTTTCACGTTTTTCGGAGTCCTTAAGCTGCTTCATCTGCAGGGAGTATTTTTTCTGGTTTCGCTCCAAGAGTGTATTTACGTGTTTTCTCAGGTCGGCTGACTTCTGGCGTATACGGGTGTAGGTGTTTCTTTCCGAGTAGTAAAGCTCTAAAACCTCTGATATAGAGTCATATTTTGTGACCGATAAATCGCCATACTGGGTCAGCTCTATTGAAGCAAATTCCTTTGGCTCGTTGCCGTCGCGCACGATATTAGGAGTAAAACGATTATTTTTTATGTCATCCATCATCCAGGTGAAGTTACTTCCCAGGTGTAAAAGCTCATCGTGTGAGTAGGCTGCTACAGGGGAGTCTGCGTCAAGGCCTGCCCTGTGAGCCAGCTCATTTGCCACAAGGGGGCTGATGCCGGAAAAGGATGAGTAGATAGCCTTTGAAATACTAAGCGGCTTTGCAGATATAATATCCACAAACTGCTTCGAATCTACAGTCAGAGGATTATATTTATCCTCCTGTGTAGCGGGAATGGTGTAGGCTCTGCCCGGAAGCACCTCACGCACCGAGCTTACGGATGCGGGAATACGCTTGGCACTGTCTATTATCGTACCATCGGAATCGGTAAAGATGATGTTTGAATATTTGCCCATCAGCTCTATAATAAGCACCTTGTGGCATAAATCTCCCATCTCGTTTAAGTGTTCGATTTCAAAGTTTATGATACGCTCCATGCCAGGCTGGTAAATTTTTGTGATACGTCCGTTTGCTATATGCTTTCTTAAAACCATGCAAAAGGTTGGGGCGGTGAGAGGGCTTACCTTATTTGTGGGTGTCAGGTAGATGAATGGAAGCGAAGCGCTTGCAGACATCGAAAGCCTGAACGAACCGTTTGAGCCCTTCAGGGTAAGAAGCAGCTCATCAGCCTCAGGTTCTGCAATTTTACTGATTTTTGAGTTTAGTATCGTGCTGTTTAGCTCAGCAACTATATTTGAAATGACTATTCCGTCTAAAGCCATGATGGTCCTCCTTATTTCCGGTAAATATTCTAAATCTTCAAAAACAAAAACTATCAAAAGCTATTGTACATATGAATATTTATAATCATGAATATTTATATTATAATATATTTGACGAAAATCTCAAGGAGTTATATAATAAACTCATCTATGCATATGCGAAAGGAAAAATTATGATTAAAAGTATGACCGGCTTTGGCAGATACGAGTACGCAGATGCAAGCCGTAAGATTACAGTCGAGGTAAAATCTGTAAATCACAGATATCTGGATGTAAATATCAAGATGCCTAAAAAGCTCAATTTCTTTGAGAGTGCGATAAGGACACTGCTCAAGGAGTACATAGAGCGTGGCAAGGTCGATATTTATATCACATATGAGGATTTTACGGAGAATAATTTCTCTTTGCAGTACAATAAGATACTTGCGGGAGAATATCTGAAGTATCTGAATCAGATGTCAGAGGAATTCGGACTGGAGAATGATATAAGGGTAAGCACACTGTCAAGATATCCGGAGGTATTTGTGATGGAGGAGCAGCCTGTAGACGAGGATGAGCTGTGGAGCAGTCTTGAGAAGGCTCTTCGCGGTGCGTTTGAGCCATTTGTCGAAAGCCGTGTGCGCGAGGGAGAAAATCTTAAAAAAGACCTTTGCGAAAAGCTCGATAATATGGTATCATATGTTGATTTCATTGAGGAGCGTTCGCCACAGATAATTGCAGAATACCGTGCGCGTCTTGAGGAAAAGCTGAGAGAACTTCTTGCAGACAATCAGCTGGATGACTCAAGAATAGCCCAGGAGGTCACTATATTTGCAGACAAGATCTGTGTGGATGAGGAGACGGTCAGGCTCAAGAGCCATATCCTTTCAGTGAAGGAATCGCTTAATGCCGGTGGCAGCGTGGGAAGAAAGCTCGATTTCCTGGCACAGGAGATGAACCGTGAGGCGAACACCATCCTTTCAAAGTCCAATGATCTTAAGATCTCTGACACAGGCATCAGCCTTAAGACTGATATAGAAAAGGTCAGGGAGCAGATTCAAAATATTGAGTAAGTTTAGGAGATTGTGATGAGTAACACAGGAAAATTAGTTGTTTTTTCAGGCTTTTCGGGTTCCGGAAAGGGTACTATCATGAAGGAGCTTATGGCAAAGCACGGTGAGGATTATGCACTGAGCGTATCAGCCACGACCAGAGGTCCAAGGCCGGGTGAGGAGCATGGCAGAGAGTATTTCTTTATCTCAGAGGAAGAATTTGAACAGATGATAAAGGCAGACGGACTGCTTGAGTATGCCAGGTATGTAGATCATTATTACGGCACACCAAAGTCATATGTCAATGAGCAGCTTAATGCCGGAAAGAATGTGATACTAGAGATAGAAATCCAGGGAGCTTTAAAGATAAAGGAGCAGTTTCCTGATACGGTGCTTATGTTTGTGTCAGCACCGAGTGCGGATGAGCTTAAGGACAGGCTCGTCGGAAGAGGCACCGAGACAAAAGAGGTCTGTGCACAGAGGCTTTCAAGAGCATATGAGGAGTCTTTGGGTATAGAAAAATATGATTATTTAGTGGTAAATGATAAGCTTGACGATTGTGTGGAACTCGTGAATGATATAATCCACAGCTCAGATGACACGAAAAAGAATCAGGATTATCTTGTATCATCAAATATAGATTTTATAAATAAAATGAGAAAAGAGCTTTTAAGCTTTTCGAAAGGAGATAAATAATATGATACATCCATCGTATGTAGAGTTAATGAAGGTAGTAAACAACAATGTAGAGATAGGTGAGGAGCCGGTAGTAAACAGCCGTTATTCTATCGTTATCGCAGCAGCAAAGCGTGCACGTCAGATTATTGACGGTGCAGAACCGCTTATCGCACGCCCTAAGTGCAATAAGCCATTATCTATTGCTGTAGAGGAGCTGTACACAGGCGCTGTCAGAATTGTCTCAGATGATGAGGATTTAAACGAGGGCGAAGAGGCTTAATCTAAAAGGGGAAAGGCTGTTTTGTCTTTCCCTTTTAATTGTAAATACTTACATTTGAGAGGTACTATGAAATTATTATTTATTTCGCTTGGATGCGATAAAAACCTTGTGGATTCAGAGTATATGATAGGCATGCTTGCAAATGACGGCATTGAGATGACCGATGATGAGACGCAGGCTGATATCATTATCGTAAACAGCTGCTGCTTCATAGGCGATGCAAAGGAGGAGAGTATCAATACCATCCTCGAGATGGCTCAGTACAAGGAGACCGGCAAATGCAAATCGCTTATTGTGACAGGCTGTCTGGCACAAAGATACAAGGATGAGATTTTTAAGGAAATCCCTGAGGTTGATGCCATACTTGGCACCAATTCGTATGATACTATAGTTGAAGCTGTCCATGAGACACTTGAAAAACACAGATACAGCAATCTGCACACCCTAGAGGGGCTTCCGAGCATAAAGACAAAGCGTATTGTCACCACAGGAGGGCATTTCGCTTACCTTAAGATAGCAGAGGGATGCAATAAAAACTGTACCTACTGTGTGATCCCTTCTGTCAGAGGCCGCTACAGAAGTGTGCCTATGGAGGATTTGATCGAGCAGGCAAAGAGCCTTGTGGAGCAGGGGGCAAAGGAGCTTATACTTGTTGCCCAGGAGACCACACTTTACGGAGTGGATTTATATGGTGAGAAGTCTCTCCATAAGCTGTTGGATGAGCTCAACAAGATAAGCGGGCTGTTCTGGATAAGGATTATGTACTGCTATCCTGAGGAGATATATGATGAGCTTATAGAGTCCATGATAAAGGATGAGAAGGTATGCCATTACCTTGATATGCCAATCCAGCACTGCAATGACGATATTTTAAGACGCATGGGCAGAAAAACAACAAAGGCTGAGCTTACACAACGTATCAGAATGCTGCGTGAGAGGATACCTGATATCACATTAAGGACCACACTTATATGCGGCTTCCCGGGTGAGACGCAGGATAATCACGAGGAGCTTATGCAGTTTGTAAATGATATGGAGTTTGACCGTCTGGGAGCCTTTACGTATTCCCCAGAGGAGGGAACAAAGGCAGCTGCAATGCCTGATCAGATAGATGAGGATACAAAGTCCGACTGGCAGGCTGATGTCATGGAGCTTGAGGAAGAGGTCATTTTTGATAAAAATGAGACACTAAAGGGTAAAGAATTATATGTTTTCATAGAGGGCAAGGTGGCTGATGAGAATGCTTATATCGGCCGTACATACAGAGATGCACCGAATGTTGACGGATATATATTCATCAACACTGATGAGACACTCATGACCGGCGATATATGCAGGGTTGTGGTAACAGGTGCGTATGAATATGATTTGATAGGAGAACTTGTAAAATGAATTTACCAAACAAACTTACAATCTTAAGAGTGATACTTATTCCGTTTTTTGTATTTTTCCTTATTTCACCGTTTTTTGACGGATACGGAAATTATATAGCACTTGCGATATTTATCATTGCAAGTCTTACCGATATGGCTGACGGAAAAATTGCAAGAAAATACAATCTGGTCACAAATTTCGGCAAGTTTATGGATCCTCTTGCGGACAAGCTGCTTGTATGCTCTGCAATGATATGTCTTGTTGATTTAAAGCTCATCCCGGTATGGGTTGTACTTATTATCATTGCAAGAGAGTTTATCATAAGCGGTTTCAGACTCGTTGCATCAGACAATGGAATTGTCATTGCGGCAAGCTACTGGGGCAAGTTTAAGACAACCTTCCAGATGCTTATGGTTATTGTTATTATTTTTAATATCAATCTACAGCTTGGCTGGTTAAATATCCTTGGAACGCTCCTTATATATGTGGCACTTGTGCTCACAGTTGTTTCGCTTATTGACTATATTGCAAAGAATAAGGACGTCTTAAAGGACCAGAAATAGACTATAGCAGGGAGAAAACTATGAGAATAATAGCAGGAACGGCGAGAAGCCTCCCTCTAAAGACTATCGAGGGAAAAGATACAAGACCGACTACTGACAAGACGAAGGAGACTCTTTTTAATGTCATGCAGTTTGATGTTCCCGGAGCATATTTTTTAGATCTGTTTGCGGGAAGCGGGCAGATAGGACTTGAAGCGTTAAGCCGCGGTGCAGCCTATGCTGTATTTGTGGAGAATTCAAGAAAAGCAGCTTCATGCATCGAGGACAATATCCATTTTACAAAGTTTGATAAGGTCTCAAGGCTTATGATGACGGACGCTGTTACGGCAGTACGTACTCTTGAGGGCAAATACAAATTCGATATCATCTTTATGGATCCGCCGTACAATAAGGAGCTTGAAAAGGAAGTGCTTATTGCACTATCTGACAGCGATATCCTTAAGGAGGATACACTTATCGTAGTTGAGGCTTCAAACGATACTGATTTTGATTATCTCACAGAGCTTGGCTATGAGATAGTCAAAGAAAAAATATACAAAACAAACAAGCATGTTTTTATAAAGCGTGCATAGGAGATACAATATGAAGGTAGGAATTTATCCGGGAAGCTTTGATCCGGTGACATTTGGACACCTCGATATAATAGAGCGTTCAGCCAAAATAGTGGACGAGCTGGTTGTTGGAGTGCTCAACAATAGTGCAAAAAACTCGTTGTTTTCTTTGGAAGAACGTGTTAGTATGATAAAGGAAATGACAGCACACATACCAAACGTGAGGGTAGGGTGCTTCGAAGGACTTTTAGTTGACTACATGAAGGAAATCAATGCAACAATCATAATAAGAGGATTGCGTGCAGTGACAGATTTTGAGTATGAGCTGCAGATTGCGCAGGCTAACGGAGTGCAGAATCCGGAAATAGAGACGGTTTTTCTCACCTCGAGCCTCAATTATTCATATTTAAGCTCTACAATTGTCAAGGAATTTGCATCATACGGAGGAGATATATCAAAGTTCGTACCTGAACAGTTCATTGATAGAATTTATGCTAAATACAATATTACCAGGTAAGGAGACAGTATTATGAGCAGTAAAATGGAACAGATTATTGAAGAAATTGAAGACTATATTGATGGCTGCAAGCCGTCACCTATTTCAAGAAACAAGATCCTTGTCAATCGTGAACAGTTAGAGGAGCTGCTTTCTGAGCTTCGTACAAAGACCCCTGAGGAGGTCAAGAGATACCAGAAAATTATCAGCAATAAAGAGGCTATTCTTGCAGATGCACAGGCAAAGGCAGACCAGATAATTGCGCAGGCACAGATTCAGACAAATGAGCTTGTCAGCGAGCATCAGATTATGCAGCAGGCATATGCACAGGCAAATGAGGTAGTGCAGATTGCAACAAAGCAGGCACAGGAGATACTTGACAGTGCCACAAATGAAGCAAACAATCTCAGAATGAGCGCCATGGCATATACAGACAGCCAGCTCAAGAGTATTGAGGATATCTTAACAGGCTCTATTGAGACCTCAAAGGCCAGATATGACAGCCTTATCAATTCACTGCAGCAGTTTGAGGATGTTGTTGCAGCAAACAGAGCAGAGCTTTTCCCACCGGAGGAGGAAATCGATGAAGCTGCCGGAGCAGAGCTGTCTGACAGTGAGGCTGCTTCGGATACAGATGCATCTGATGACGATATAGAGATTACAAATATTTCAGATTCAGATGAGGATGCAAAATAGGATAATACATAACAGGCATGAGAGTATGCTCATGGCTGCCTTAAGCAGTATGTATCTGTAAAGCCTAAAGCCTGTATCCCGGAATATTGATTTGGTCTGGACAATGCATGATACACCGCCGAATGACAGAAGTGCAATGCACAGCACTATTGAAAGTGTGCGTGGGATGCATAGACCGCAGACTATACTGATACCGTTTGTGGCTTCAAAAAAGGCGCTTATTATGTCTGCAGACAGTGGTGTGCTACAGTCAGCCTTTTGGGCAATGGTCTGTGGGATACGTGAGACTATAGAGAACAATACAATATATCCACAGAGTTTTATAAGGGTTTCAAACCCTTTCATTATTCCGGCATCAACGATTTGCATGTTAAGCTTAAATCCTTGAGCCGGGATTTTTTGTGTTAAGCTGTTGTTTTTGTCAATCGAAAGCAAAGCTATCATTCCTACTGCGGATGGCAGATAAAGTGACACAAGATAAATGCTGTAGCAGCTGTGTATGTTAAGCTGCCCGGACAGTGCATAGGTGATGATAAAGGGCAGACTGAAATGGTTTGCCAGTGCACTCAGTATTTCCCTGTGATTTTTATCTATGTATCCTCTGGAGCAAAAATCTGCTGTGAGCTTTGCACCTATCGGGAATCCAAATATTATGCCTATCATGTATGTAATAAGCATGATATGCTTTTTTGGAATGCTCTGCAGCACATTTGTTGAGATAATCAGGTTAGATAAAATCGTAAATATAAAAAGAAGCGGAAATATCTGGTTGAACCATAGCATTATGCCTGATTTGGCGTATGCACTTACCTGTGCGGGAAACAATATGTAATAAATGCAAAATAGCAATATAAAAGCGATAAACAGTGATTTTTTTAGTTTGGTTTTACTCATGTGACAGTATATGTGAAGAGGAATATCAATATGATTCGATTAGATAAATTTTTATCAGAAATGGGGCTTGGAACACGCTCCGAGGTAAAGAAACTTATAAAGACCGGGCAGATAGCAATAAATGGCACGGTAGCCGTAAAGCCAGAGACAAAGATAGATACTGATGCCGACGAGGTGTCGGTTAACGGCAGAATAGTTAAGTATCAAAAGTATGAGTATTATCTGTTCAATAAGCCCTCAGGCTGTGTCTCTGCGACAAAGGACAATGTGCATAAGACGGTCATGGACTATATCACAGATGCTGTGCATGATGATCTGTTTCCTGTCGGAAGACTTGATATAGATACGGAGGGACTTTTACTTATCACAAATGATGGAGCGCTTTCGCATGAGCTCTTAAGCCCTTCAAAGCATGTGGCAAAAACTTACTTTGCACGTATTGATGGTGAAGTGACACAGGATGATATCATAAGCTTTAAGGAGGGCGTCGATATAGGCGAGGAAAAGCTTACAAAGCCTGCGGAGCTTGTCATTAAAAAAAGCGGCAGTGTATCTGAGATTGAGCTTACGATAACAGAGGGAAAATTCCATCAGGTCAAGCGGATGTTTGAGGCGCTTGGCAAGAGGGTAATCTATTTAAAGAGAATATCCATGGGACCGCTTAAGCTGCCTGATGACCTTAAGTCAGGTGATTACAGAGCTTTGACACAGGCTGAAACGGATGTACTTATGCAGATAAATTCCGGAAAATAAATTTTAATTATGAGGTATGATATGAATAATGGTTTTTTACCGATTTCAAAACAGGATATGGTAGATCAGGGCATTGAGCAGCTTGATTTTGTGTATGTATGCGGCGATGCATATGTGGATCATCCGTCCTTTGGACATGCAATAATTGCAAGACTGCTGCAGGCGCACGGCTATACGGTCGGCATCATTTCACAGCCCGACTGGAAGGATGATGAGTCTATATCCATACTTGGGGTGCCGCGCCTTGGCTTTTTAGTCTCAGCAGGCAATATGGACTCCATGGTAAACCATTATTCGGTTTCAAAGAAAAGAAGAGCTAAGGATTCCTTTACACCGGGCGGAGTGATGGGTAAGAGACCTGATTATGCGACTGTTGTGTACTGTAACCTGATACGCCATACTTATAAAAAAATCCCTATCATAATAGGTGGCATCGAAGCGAGCCTTAGGCGCATGGCACATTATGACTACTGGTCAAATAAAGTCAAGCGCTCAATTCTTCTGGATTCCGGTGCGGATCTCATCTCATATGGTATGGGCGAAAGAAGCATCATTGAGATTGCGGATGCGCTTGCCAGCGGCATGGATGTAAAGGATATTACATTTATAGATGGCACAGTGTTTAAGACTAAGGACAGGGATATCATATATGATGCTATTGAGCTTCCTGATTACGATGTCATAAAAGAGGACAAGAGAGAGTTTGCGAGAAGCTTTTACATACAGTATTGCAATACCGATCCTTTCTGTGCGAAGAGGCTTGTAGAGCCATATGACAACTCTACGCTTGTGGTGCAGAATCCACCGCAAAAGCCATTGTCGCAGGAGGAGATGGATGAGGTATATGCACTGCCGTATATGAGGACATATCATCCGAGCTACGAGGAGGCAGGCGGAGTGCCTGCGATAAGCGAGGTGAAGTTTTCTCTCATCAGCAACAGAGGCTGCTTTGGAGGCTGCAACTTTTGTGCACTGACCTTCCATCAGGGCAGGATAATCCAGACAAGAAGCCATGAGTCGATTATTGACGAGGCAAAACTTATCACGCAGGATAAGGATTTTAAGGGTTATATCCATGATGTTGGAGGACCTACAGCCAATTTCAGACAGCCGGCATGTAAAAAACAGCTTACAAGGGGAGCATGTCCTACAAAGCAGTGCCTGTTTCCTAAGCCGTGTGCCAACCTGATTGTTGACCACAGCGACTATATACAGCTGCTTAGAGAGCTTCGTGCATTGCCAAAGGTTAAAAAGGTGTTTATCCGCTCAGGTATCAGATTTGACTATCTGATGTATGACAAGGACAAGACCTTTTTGCGTGAGTTGTGCGAGTATCATGTCAGCGGACAGCTCAAGGTAGCTCCGGAGCACATCTCCAATGCTGTTTTGAGCAGGCTTGGAAAGCCGAGTGTAGAGGTTTACAACAGCTTTGTGAAGGCATACAAGGATATGAACAAAAAGATAGGCAAGGAGCAGTATCTCGTGCCGTATCTCATGTCATCACACCCGGGTTCAACGCTTAAGGAAGCCATAGAGCTTGCCGAGTATCTGCGCGATCTGGGATATATGCCGGAGCAGGTGCAGGATTTCTATCCGACACCGTCTACCATCTCTACATGCATGTACTACACAGGGCTTGACCCGGCAACACTTAAGCCGGTGTATGTTACAACTAATCCGCATGAGAAGGCTATGCAGAGAGCACTGATCCAGTACCGCAATCCAAAGAACTATGATCTCGTGCACGAGGCACTTGTTAAGGCCGGCAGAGAGGATTTAATCGGATTTGACAAAAAGTGCCTGATAAAGCCTAGGAAAATGCATACTGGTGGAGGCTGGGAGCAAAACCGTTCAAAGCCTTGTAAAAATTCAAAAAGCAGCTATGGCGGCGGTAAGAATGCAGGCATAAAGAAAACCACGAAAAATGTAACGGAGCGCGGAAGTAACACCGCAGGCGCAGCGCACAAAAAGAAAACAATCAGAAATGTCCACAAGAAGAAAAGATAGATATAAAAGATAGATATATAAGATAAAGGCTATGAAAGAATTTAAAGCAGGTAAAAACGAGGCAGGCCAGAGGCTTGACAAATACCTTAAAAAGATACTTCCAAACGCATCTATGGGATTTATTTACAAGATGCTCAGGAAGAAGAATATAAAACTGAATGATAAGAAAGCGTCAGGCACAGAAATTGTGTCAGTTGACGATAAAATCAAGATTTTTCTGTCAGATGATACATTTGCTAAGTTTTCCGTCAATGAGGACAGTCTGATGAAGGATTTTAAGGCACTTGGAGCGCTTAAACCTGACGGACTTAGCGTGGTGTATGAGGATGATGATATACTGGCGGCGAACAAGCCTGTCAATATGCTGTCACAGAAGTCCAAGGAGACTGATATTTCTGCGAACGAAAGGCTTATCGGATACCTGATAAAAGAGGGAAAGCTTGATTTTGATACCTATAAGAGCTTTAAGCCATCGGTGTGCAACCGTCTGGACAGAAATACCTCGGGGCTTATTCTGATGGGTAAATCGCTTCACGGGCTGCAGTATCTGTCACAGGTGCTTAAGGACAGAACCGCAGAGAAGTATTATATGGCACTTGTAGCAGGCAGGGTGGATGAGCCTATGACCATAGAGGGCTTTCTGACAAAGGATGAGGCTGTAAATAAGGTGCAGATAACCAAGGAGCCCATAAGTGCTGAATCACTGCAGGTAAAGACTGCCTACAGGCCTCTTAAGACAATTGAGATGAGTGCCGGGGGTCATAAAGCAACGCTTCTTGAGGTGCATCTGATTACGGGAAGAAGTCATCAGATCAGGGCACATCTTTCATCTATTGGTCATCCGATCATAGGTGATATGAAGTATGGTGATAAAAGGATCAATGCTTTTTACAAAGAAAACTATCATGTGACCAGCCAGCTTTTGCATGCGCACCATGTGATTTTGCCTGATGGCAGATATATAGAGGCAGCTTTGCCTGACATATGGAGCAGGGTGGGGATTTAATCCCGGCATTGTTTACGTTATGTCGCACAGCTTACAGTATTAAGGAAGATAGAAACGATATGGCAACCTGGAACTCAAGAGGCTTAAGAGGCTCGACCTTAGAGGATATGATAAACAAGACAAATGAAAAATACAGGGAGAACGGCCTGGCGCTCATACAAAAGATTCCAACTCCGATTACACCGATAAAGATGGAGCCGGAAACAAGGCACATTACACTGGCTTATTTCGAGCAGAAGAGTACGGTTGACTATATTGGAGCTGTACAGGGAATCCCGGTATGCTTTGATGCAAAGGAATGTAATACCGACACGTTTCCCCTTGCCAATATACATGAGCATCAGGTAGAGTTTATGAGATGCTTTGAAAAACAGGATGGTGTTGCTTTTATCCTCATTTCGTACACACACAGGAACGAATACTATTATCTCACATTTAAAAAGCTGACAGAATTCTGGGACAGAGCTGCAGAGGGCGGCAGAAAGAGCTTCCGCTACGAGGAGCTTGAGCCGGCATTTTTCCTCCCGGAGGTGCCGGGAATACTTGTGCCGTATCTGAACGCACTACAGCTTGATTTAAATTGCAGGGCTTGACAGTATCACTATCGTATGGTAGCATATTACCACGATAACACTTTACTACATGAAAGCGAGATTTTACACATTATGGAAAATCAATTATTACACACTCCTGACGGAGTAAGAGACATATATAACGGAGAATGCAAAAAAAAGCTGTATTTGCAGGATAAGCTGCACCGTACACTTTTAAAATACGGATATCATGATATCATGACACCTACCTTTGAGTTTTTTAATATTTTTGGAAACGATGTGGGAACAATTCCTTCAAAGGATTTATACAAGTTTTTTGACAAGGAGGGCAATACACTTGTCCTTCGTCCTGATTTTACTCCTTCTATTGCAAGAAGTGCGGCTAAGTACTATATAGAGGACGATATGCCGGTCAAGCTGTGTTATCTGGGCAATACCTTTATCAATTCATCGGATTATCAGGGCAGGCTCAAGGAGAGCACACAGTGCGGTGCAGAGCTGATTGGCGACGGCTCTATCTCTGCCGATGCCGAGATACTTTCGATGACAGTTGAGTCAATGCTTGAGAGCGGACTTAAGAATTTCCAGATTTCAGTCGGACATTCGCAGTTCTTTTATGGTCTCACAAAGGCAGCAGGTCTGTCTGAGGAGCAGGAGGAAAATCTAAGAGAGCTCATAGCAAATAAAAATTTCTTCGGTGTGGAGGAGTTTGTGGACAGTCTTTCCATGAACGACAAGCTACGGAAGCTGTTTGTGCTTTTGGACAATTTCGACTTACAGGATGAGCAGCTTATGGAGGCTTTAAAGCTTGCAGAGGGCTATGATGAGATATTATCATCCATTGATACACTGCTTAAGCTGCGAGAATATTTAAAGGCATACGGCATCGAGAAATATATTTCGTATGAGCTTGGACTTATCAGCGACTACACATATTACACAGGTATTATTTTCCAGGGCTACACATACGGTACAGGAGAGCCTATCGTTAAGGGTGGCCGTTATGACAAGTTGCTTTCACACTTTGGAAAGGACGCTGCGGCAATCGGCTTTGCAATTGTTGTGGATCAGCTCATGGCAGCCTTAAGCCGTCAGGATATTGATGTGCCGGTTATTGAGAATTCCTCACTTATAGTATTTGAGGAGGCTGCATATCATGCGGCAATCAAGCGCTCTGTGGAGCTTAGAAGAGACGGAATAAATACACAGATGGTGCTTAAGGACAAAAATAAAACGAAAGAGGACTATGCTTCATATGCGGTAGACAACCGTATAAACAGAGTAGAGTTTATAGAGGAATAAAAGATGAGTGATGACAGATATTTAACCTTTGCCCTGGGAAAGGGCAGACTTGCAAAGAAAACCCTGCAGCTTTTTGAACAGATAGGCATCACCTGTGAGGAGATGAAGGATCCGGATACCAGAAAGCTGATTTTCGTAAACGAGGAGCTTAAGCTTAGATTTTTCCTGGCAAAGGGACCTGATGTGCCTACATACGTTGAGTATGGTGCTGCCGATATCGGTGTGGTAGGAAAGGATACCATCCTCGAGGAGGGCAGAAATATTTACGAGGTGCTTGATTTAGGCTTTGGAAAATGCCGTATGTGCATATGCGGACCGGAGAGCGCAAGGGAGCTTTTACAGCATCATGAGCAGATAAGGGTTGCCACCAAGTATCCTCATATCGCAAAGGATTATTTCTACAATAAAAAGCATCAGACGGTAGAGATTATAAAGCTGAACGGCTCAATAGAGCTTGCTCCGATTGTTGGACTTTCAGAGGTGATTTGTGATATAGTAGAGACCGGAACTACGCTTAAGGAGAACGGACTTACCGTGCTTGAGGAGGTCTGTCCGCTGTCTGCGAGGGTTGTGGTAAACCAGGTCAGCATGAAGATGGACAATGAGCGTATTACAAAGCTCATAAGCGATTTGAAGACTGTTATCAAATAGCGTATAATTTATATGAATACATGATTTTAGACGGAGGCTGTAATGAGAACTTTAAAACTTACAAAGGATTCACAGAAGAACATATTGGAGAGCCTGCTTAAGAGAAGCCCTAACAACTATACAGAGTATGAGAGCACGGTAAATGAGATTATAAACAACGTAAAGGAAAACCGTGACAAGGCTGTTTTTGAATACACAAAGAAATTTGACAAGGCAGATGTAAATGCATCAAATATACGTGTCACAGAGGAAGAAATAAAGGAAGCCTATGAGCTTGTTGATGAGAAGCTTCTTGCCGTTATAAAAAAGGCTCTTGTAAATATCAGAAAATATCATGAGAAGCAGCTGCAGAATTCATGGTTTACAACAGAGGACGGCATCATTTTAGGACAGAAGGTAACACCTATAGCAAAGGCTGGAGTGTATGTGCCGGGCGGCAAGGCTGTCTATCCTTCATCAGTGCTGATGAACGTGCTTCCTGCAAAGGTAGCAGGTGTTGAGAAGATTGTTATGTGTACACCATGCGGAGCTGACGGCAAGGTATATCCTTCCACTCTTGTAGCCGCAAACGAGGCCGGAGTAGATGAAATCTACAAGGTGGGCGGTGCACAGGCTATCGCTGCAATGGCATTTGGTACAGAGAGTGTGCCAAAGGTAGACAAGATTGTAGGACCGGGAAATATTTTCGTTGCTCTTGCAAAAAAGGCTGTGTTTGGATATGTCAGCATTGATTCAATCGCTGGTCCAAGCGAGATTCTGGTGCTTGCGGATGAGACTGCAAACCCACGCTACGTGGCAGCGGATTTACTTTCACAGGCTGAGCATGATGAGATGGCATCAGCTATCTTAATCACAACAAGTGAAAAGCTTGCAAAGAAAGTATCTGAGGAAGTTGATAAGTTTGTTGAGGTCCTCTCAAGAAAAGAAATCATCGAGAAATCGCTTGAAAACTACGGATATATACTTGTTGCAGAGGATATGGATGAGGCAATTGATGCAGTAAACGATATCGCATCAGAGCATATGGAGATTGTCACAAGAGATCCTTTCTCAGTCATGACAAGAATCAAAAATGCGGGAGCAATCTTTATCGGAGAGTACTCATCAGAGCCTTTAGGAGACTACTTTGCAGGACCAAACCATGTTCTGCCTACAAACGGAACAGCAAAATTCTTCTCAGCCTTGTCTGTAGATGACTTTATCAAAAAGTCAAGCATCATCTCATATTCAAGAGAGGCGCTTGAGAGGATACATACTGATATTGAGCAGTTTGCAGAGTGCGAGAAGCTTACAGCACATGCAAATTCAATCAAGGTAAGATTTGAGGATTAGTCTTAGAATAAAGGAGTAAGAAATGGCAGATCGATGCGCTAAGCTTAGCAGAAAAACAAAAGAGACTGATATTTCGGTCGGTTTAAATATAGACGGAACCGGAAAATCAAATATAGACACAGGCATAGGCTTCTTTAACCATATGCTGGAGGGCTTTTCAAAGCATGGTTTTTTTGACCTCGATATGACATGCGACGGTGACTTAAATGTGGACTGTCATCATACTATAGAGGACTGCGGCATAGTGCTTGGCAATGCCATAGCACAGGCTGTTGGAGACAAAAGGGGCATAAAGAGATTTGGAAGCTTTATTTTACCGATGGATGAGGTGCTGGTGCTTTGCGCCATTGACTTATCAGGCAGACCGTATCTGCAGTTTGACGGTGAGTTTACCTGCGAGAGAGTCGGAGATATGGATACAGAGATGGTAAAGGAGTTTTTCTACGCCGTTTCTTACTCTGCTGCGATGAACCTGCATATAAAGGTTTTGACACCGGGAAATAATCATCATATGATAGAAGCTATGTTTAAGGCATTTGCCAAGGCGCTTGACGATGCCTGCACCTATGATAGCAGAATAAAGGACGTGATGTCCACGAAAGGAAGTTTGTAATTTGACTGGTTTTAAGAACATCGTTGCTACACTGTATTTAAAGAACGGCCAGGCCGTGAAATCAGCATCTGATATGACAGTGATGGGTGACGTCTACAATCTGTGTCAGCTTTACAATGACAGTGGCATAGACAAGATTATTATTTTTGATCTTTCAACTGATGATGATGAGCATGAGAAAAACATACATACGATAGAAAATATCAACAGAAATATCGACATAAAGGTGTGCGCCGGAGGCAATATCAACCGTATAGAGGACGTGAAAAAGCTGCTGTATGCAGGCTGTCTGCAGGTAATCTTTAATGCCACAAAGGATTCTAGCCTGGAGCTTGCAAATGTGGCAAGCGAGAAGTTTGGCAAGGATAAAATCCTTTTGTCAATCAGCAATGTAGACTATATTTTCAAGCATCAGGAGGAGATAGAGGATACCTTTCATGAGCTTTTGGTCTTGAATATAGATATAATAGATGCCCTTGAAAATCTCACATCCACACCGTATGTGGTCTATATGCCGCAGTTTGACATGGATAAAATAATTGATGTCATGAAGCGTGAAACACTAAGAGGCATTGCAGGAGAGTTTATCAATGACCCTCAAAATGATATCATGGCGTTAAAGACAAAGCTTTCTGACGGAGGAATACTTGTTGACAATTTTACTCCAGACTTAAAGTGGTCTGATTTAAAGCTCAATTCTGACGGCATGGTGCCTGTCATAGTGCAGGATTACCGCAATGAGCAGGTGCTCATGCTTGCCTATATGAATGAGGAGGCCTTCAATGTCACGATAAACAGCGGGCGCATGACCTACTGGAGCAGAAGTCGTAATGAGCTTTGGACCAAGGGACTTACATCGGGACATTTACAGTACGTAAAGTCTTTGACAGCGGACTGTGATTATGATACTATCCTTGCGAAGGTTTCGCAGGTGGGAGCTGCATGTCATACAGGTAACAGAACCTGCTTTTTCAATAATATCGTGAAAAAGGAGTATGTGGAGAAGAATCCGCTTACAGTGCTTGAATCAGTCTATGCGGTGATAGTTGACCGTATGAAGAATCCAAAGGAGGACTCATACACCAATGCCGTCATGGAAAAGGGCATAGATGAGATATTAAAAAAGCTCGGACACGAGTGCACAGAGATTATTCTGGCAGCCAAAAATCCGGACAGTGATGATTTGAAGTTTGAGATATCGGACTTTATGTACCATTGCATGATTCTTATGGCTCAGAAAAATATTACATGGGCAGAAATCGCAGGGGAGCTGGCACAGCGATAGCCTTAAAACACAATAATTATTTAGAGGAAATTATATGAGAAAACTAGCTTTAAGTGATGAGATACTTATGAAGGTAGACAAACCGGCTAGATATATCGGGAATGAGTTCAACTCAGTAATGAAAGACACATCGCAGGTAAATATACGTTTTGCGATGTGTTTTCCTGATGTTTATGAGATTGGTATGTCACATCTGGGAATCCAGATATTATATGATATGTTCAACCGCATGGATGACGTGTGGTGCGAGAGAGTTTATTCTCCGTGGCCTGATCTGCATGAAATCATGAAGCAGGAGAATATACCGCTTTTCGGACTTGAGTCACAGGAGCCTATAAAGGATTTTGACTTTGTAGCCATGACGCTGCAGTACGAGATGTGCTACACAAATATATTACAGATACTTGACCTCGCACAGATACCGCTTCGTTCAAGGGACAGAGCGGAAGGCTGCCCTATTGTGATTGCAGGAGGTCCTTGTACCTACAATCCGGAGCCGATTGCAGATTTCTTTGATATATTTTATATCGGAGAGGGCGAGACACAGTACGGCAATCTCTTTGAGCTTTATAAGAAGGCAAAGGCTGATGGTCTTTCAAGGGAAGAGTTTTTACATGAGGCTGCAAAGATTGAGGGTCTTTATGTACCTGCTTTGTATGATGTAGAGTACAATGCGGATGGAACAATCCGCTGTATGAAGCCTAAGTATGATGATATTCCTGTAAAGATTAAAAAACAGGTGCAGGTAGATTTGACTAACTCAACTTACCCGGAAGCACCGGTTGTGCCTTTTATCAAGGCTACGCAGGACAGAATGGTGCTTGAAATACAGCGTGGATGTATAAGAGGCTGTCGTTTCTGTCAGGCCGGTATGATTTATCGTCCAAACCGTGAGAAAAAGGTTGAGCACCTAAAGGAGGTTGCAGCAGCACTCATCAAAAATACGGGACACGAGGAGATTTCTTTAAGCTCCTTAAGCTCATCCGACTACAAGGAGCTTGACGAGCTCATCACATTTTTGCTTGATATCTGCAAGGAAAAGAAGATAAATATTTCCCTGCCTTCACTCAGAATTGATGCGTTTTCGCTCGACATCATGCAGAAGGTTCAGGATGTCAAAAAGAGCAGTCTGACATTTGCACCTGAGGCCGGCACACAGCGCCTTAGAAACGTCATAAATAAGGGACTGACAATTGATGATATCATGAATGGTTCAAAACAGGCCTTTGAGGGCGGCTGGAACAAGGTGAAGTTTTATTTCATGCTCGGTCTGCCTACTGAGACAGAGGAAGATATGAGGGGCATTCCTGAGCTTGCAAACGATGTAGCGGCATTGTACTATGATACCGTTCCAAAGGAAAAGAGAGCCGGAAAATGTCAGATAACTATAAGCACATCATTTTTCGTGCCAAAGCCGTTTACACCATTTCAGTGGGCGAGGATGTATGAGCCTTCTGAGTATCTCGGTAGGGCAAAGATAGTTAACGACCATGTAAAGGAGCAGCTCAACAGAAAGAGCATCAGATACAACTGGCATGAGGCATACGTCACTGTGATTGAGGGTATACTGGCAAGAGGCGACAGAAGGCTTTGTGATGCTATAGTAAGGGTATACGAAAAGGGCGGATATTATGATGCCTGGACAGAGTATTTTGACTATGACAGATGGATTGATTCGATAAAAGAATGCGGACTTGATCCGGATTTCTACACTATGAGAGAGAGGCCTATTGACGAGGTATTCCCATGGGATTTTATCGATATAGGTGTGACAAAGCAGTTTATGATAAGAGAGTGGGAGACAGCCCACAAGGAGACAGTCACTCCTAACTGCCGCATGAGGTGCTCTGCCTGCGGTGCAAAGAGCTATGGAGGAGGTGTCTGCTATGAAAATTAGAGTGAAGTTCAGAAAATGGGGCTGCATGAAGTTTATAGGACATCTCGATATGATGAGATACTTCCAGAAGGCGGTCAGAAGAGCAGATATTGATATCCGCTATTCAGAGGGGTATTCTGCTCACCAGATTATGTCGTTTGCGGCACCTCTTGGAGTGGGCATCACAAGCGATGGTGAGTACTTTGACATAGATGTAAATACGACAGAGTCTACAGAAAAAAGCATAGCGGCGTTAAATGCCCAGATGGTGGACGGAGTCGAGGTGACAGGCTATGTGCTTTTACCGGATGATGCAAAGAAAGCAATGTCGCTTGTTGCGGCTGCAGACTATGTACTTAGCTTCAAGGAGGGCTACGAGAGCCCGTATACCATAGATGAGTGGAAGGAAGCGATAGATAAGCACTTTTTTGATGAGCCATCCTTTGTTGTGATGAAAAAGACTAAAAAGAGTGAGAGAGAGGTGGATATAAAGCCTCTTGTATATAAGCTTACAGTCATGGAAAAAGACAAAAAGCCTGAGTTTTTCATGCAGGTATCAACAGGAAGCATTGACAATATAAAGCCAGAGTTTGTGCTCGAAGCCATATACGAAAAGTGTGGACTTGATTATGATCCGCTTGCCATACAAATCCACAGGCAGGAAGTGTATGCAAGAAAAGACGATGGAACACTCGTTTGTCTGCTTGACATGGGAGAAGAAATCTCATAATGAACAGAATTATTCTTACTAAGACAGTAAAAAATAATAAGACCTACACAGTGTATGCAATGATGGATGAAAAAGGAAATTATAAGGATTTCCAGCTTCTTCCCGAGAAGGATACGATAATAAACAATATATATGCGGCAAGGGTAAATAAGATACTGCCGGGCATAAATGCGGCATTTGTGACCATTGCGCAGAATAAGAGCTGTTATCTGTCACTAAATGATGCAAAAAATCCTGTATACACAAACAAAAAATCAAAAAAATCAGGCTTGTGTGAGGGCGATGAGATACTTGTGCAGGTCATAAAGGATGCGCTAAAGACAAAGGACCCGGTGGTCACTACAAAGCTTTCGATATTCGGAAGCAATGTGATTCTCACCAATTTTGATACACAGATAGGTGTTTCATCAAAGCTGGATAAGGAAAGGGCAGCTCTTTTACGAGCAGCTGTGCTTTCAAAGTGTGCAGACCATGAAAATGAGGGCTATGGCATCATAGTCAGAACCAATGCCAAAAATGTGGATGATAAGGCGGTTTCGCTTGATGCGTATTCTGTAGCACAAAAATACAATCAGATAATAAAAAAGGCACCTCATCAGGCGCTTTATTCATGCGTATATCAGGGAATGAGCGACTATCTGCTTTTGATGAAGACGATTGATTTTGCCACGGTGGAGTGGATAAAGACGGACTGTGATGATATATATGACAGTCTCCTTGCAGAGTACGGCATATATGACCATGCTCCTGAAAAGATAATGCGATATGACGATTCTGCTATCAGCCTGTCAACGCTCTATGGCATCAGAGGCCTGATTGATAATCTGACCTCGCGCAGGGTATGGCTTGACTGTGGTGGCAACATCATAATAGAACAGCTTGAGACACTTACCTTTATAGATGTAAACAGCGCAAAGAATATATCGTCAGGGAGCAACAGCATATTAAAGACCAATATGGAGGCTGCAAAGGAGATAGCAAGGCAGCTTAGGCTCAGAAATATCTCCGGCATGATAATTATTGATTTCATCAATATGAAGTCTGAGGCGTCAAGGGATACGCTTATTGAAGCGCTCAAACAGTATATAAAGGACGATAATACAGTCTGTACCTTTGTGGATATCACAAAGCTTGGACTGGTGGAGCTGACCAGAAAGAAAGTCCACAAATCTCTTAAACAAATTTTAGAAAAAACACTTGACGAATAGATGGCTCTATGCTAATATACTGGAGTATGCCGCACAGTGAGGTATAAGTTTGCGACTTTCGCAGCACCGTAACTGGCGAGTAATGATAAATAGGAGGTGCCATATGTACGCAATTATAGCAACAGGTGGTAAGCAGTACAAAGTATCTGAAGGCGATATCATTACCATTGAAAAGCTTGGCGTTGAAGCTGGTGAGAAGGTTACTTTTGATCAGGTTTTAGTTGTAGGCGGAGATGATCTCAAGGTTGGAGATCCAACAGTTGCAGGTGCAACAGTTGAGGCTTCTGTAGTTAAAGAAGGCAGAGCTAAAAAGGTTATCGTTTACAAGTACAAGAGAAAAACCGGATATCACAAAAAGAACGGTCACAGACAGGCTTTCACACAGGTTAAGATTGAAAAAATTAACGGATAATGATAGCTATAACCGTTTATCAGAATTCAAAAGGACATAAGATGGGCTTTAAGTCAAAGGGACATGCAGGTTTTGCGGATTCCGGATATGATATAATCTGTGCCGGGGTTTCAGCGCTGGTGATTAATTTCATCAATTCCGCTGAGGAGCTGTGTCATGCTAAGTACAGTCTTGATACAGATGAAGAGACAGGCATGATTGACTACAGACTTGATAAGCCGGCGACAGGTGATGTTGCACTGCTTATGGATTCCATGATTCTGGGACTAAAAGGAATACAAAGAGACTATGGGAATGAGTACATCATTCTAGACTTCAAGGAGGTGTAAGACATGTTGAATATGAACCTTCAGTTTTTTGCTCATAAAAAGGGAGTTGGTTCTACAAAGAACGGACGTGACTCTGAGTCTAAGAGATTAGGCGCTAAGAGAGCAGACGGACAATTCGTAAAAGCTGGTAATATTCTTTACAGACAGCGTGGTACAAAGATTCACCCTGGTACAAACGTTGGTATCGGTGGAGATGATACATTATATGCTAAGGTTGATGGCGTATTAAGATTTGAGAGAGTTGGAAGAGATAAGAAACAGGCTTCCGTATATCCAGTAGTGAACGAATAAGATTTAAACCCCGACTTTTATTAGCCGGGGTTTTTATGTTGTAAATTTGTTATAAAGTATACTGAGTGTTTCGTGCAGACATTCAGCATGAGGTGGAAAATTATGTTTGCAGATCGTGCAAAAATTATCATAAAATCAGGAAAAGGCGGAGATGGTCATGTATCGTTCCGTCGTGAAAAATACGTGCCGAACGGTGGCCCGGACGGCGGAGACGGAGGAAAGGGCGGAGACGTTATATTCCTCGTGGATAAGGGAATCAACACCCTGACAGATTATCGTCACAGAAGAAAGTTTGCAGCCGAGCCGGGACAGGAGGGTGGCAAAAAGAACTGTCACGGAAAGAACGGAGAGGACCTTATACTTAAGGTGCCGGAGGGTACACTCATAAAGGACGCAGCAAGCGGAAAGGTCATAGCTGATATGTCCGGTGACAATACAAGGCAGGTGATTCTGCGCGGAGGAAAAGGCGGTCAGGGCAACCAGCACTATGCCACATCGACCATGCAGGCGCCTAAATATGCTCAGCCGGGACAGGATGCAATAGAAATCGAGGTACAGCTTGAGCTTAAGGTAATAGCGGATGTAGGGCTTGTTGGCTTTCCAAACGTGGGAAAATCAACACTTCTGTCACGAGTTACCAATGCACAGCCAAAGATTGCCAACTATCATTTCACCACATTACAGCCAAATCTTGGTGTGGTTGATATGGATGAGGGCTTTGGTTTCGTAATCGCTGATATCCCGGGACTTATCGAGGGTGCATCAGAGGGCATAGGACTTGGTCATGAGTTTTTGCGTCATATAGAGCGTACCAAGGTCATGATACACATGGTTGATGCGGCAGGGACTGAAGGACGTGACCCGGTTGCTGACATCAAGGCGATAAACAAGGAGCTTGAAGCATACAATCCACAGCTTCTCAAAAAGCCACAGGTCATTGCAGCCAACAAAATAGATGCCATAGCAGGAGACGAGAATGAGGTGATTTCAGCCTTAAGAGCCGAATTTGAGCCACAGGGCATAAAGGTATTTCCGATATCCGCAGTAAGCGGTAAGGGTCTTAAGGAGCTTTTGTACGAGGTGAAGAACCTGCTTGCAAATTGCCCTAAAGAGGTTACTGTATATGAGCCGGAGATTGATCCTGCACTTTCATTCTTTAAGGATGAGCCGTATGCGGTTGAGGTGGCAGCCGATGGTGCATATGAGATATCAGGTCCAAAGATTGAGAAAATGCTTGGATACACAAATATGGACTCGGAGAAGGGCTTTGCCTTCTTCCAGAGATTTTTGCGTGAGCAGGGTATCATCAAGGAGCTTGAAAATATGGGCATCGAGGATGGAGATACTGTCCGCATGTATGATTTCGAGTTTGATTATTACAAGTAAGGAGAAAGAGTATATATGAATTTATCAAGTAAACAGCGTGCATATTTAAGCAGCCTTGCAAGCACAATTAACCCTATTTTCAATATCGGAAAAGCATCGCTTACTCCGGAAATCATCGAGGCTCTTGATGCAGCACTTGAAAAGAGGGAACTGATCAAGGTCGCAGTTCTTAAAAACTGTATAGATGATCCAAGAGAGATTGCAAGTGTAATCGGTGAGAGAACACACTCGGCAGTGGTTAAGGTAATAGGCAAAAAAATGATTTTTTACCGTCCGGCAAAGAAAAATCCAAAGATTAAGCTTCCGGAATAAGCCATGAAAACAGGGATTTTTGGTGGGGCATTCGACCCGATACACAAAGGTCATATATACATGGCACAAAAGGCAATGGAGGAGTATTCTCTTGACAGGCTTTTTCTTGTCCCGTCAGGTCACTCGCCTAACAAGACCGAGAATGCAATGACTGCCTTTAGCCACCGATACAATATGTGTAAGCTGGCAGCAAGAGCAGTGCCAGGTATTGAGGTGTCTGATATTGAGATAAAGGATGAGTCCACCAGCTATACGTATGTGACACTCCAAAAGCTAAAGGCACTTTATCCGCAGGATGAACTGTATTTTATCATGGGTGGAGATTCGTTAGACTATTTTGAAACATGGATGAGACCTGATGTCATAGCCAAAACAGCAATTATTCTTGTTATGGTGAGAGAAAATTTTCCAAAGCTGCAGATGGAGGAAAAGATTGCTCATATCAAAAATCTGTTTCCTGCTGATATAAGACTTTTGAGCTGTGACGGGATGGATGTGTCTTCTACGCAGGTAAGGGGGCTTTTAAAAGCAGAGTCAAAGGCTCTAGAGCACAGGAGCCTTGAAAGCACAGAAAAGCTTCTGGATGCTGCAGTTATGTCATATATACAGGCTAATAATTTATACAGGTGATAGAGTATGGAAGTAAAAGAAATAAAGAAAAAGCTAAAGAAAAGCCTTGATAAACAAAGGTATCAGCACACACTCGGAGTGATGTATACAGCCGGCTGTCTTGCCATGGCAAACGGTTATTCAATAGAAAAGGCAATGCTTGCAGGTCTGCTTCATGACTGTGCCAAGTGTCTTTCAACCGACAAGAAAATCGGACTCTGTGTAAAGAAAAATATAGACATAACAGAGGTAGAGATGTCAAACCCGGGGCTGTTACACGCAAAGGCAGGCATGGTGCTTGCGGAGGAAGAGTATGGCATTAAGGATGCGCAGATACTGCATGCCATAAGAGTGCATACTACAGGAGAGGCAGACATGGGGCTGCTTGATAAAATACTCTTTGTGGCGGATTATATTGAGCCAAACAGATGTGAAGCACCGAGGCTTGAAGAGATAAGAAAGCTTGCTTTTAGTGATCTCGACAGGACTGTTGCAGAGATACTGTATGATACAATCAATTTCCTTAATACGAAGAGTGGGGCAATAGATCCGACTACCCAGATTACTTACAATTATTATGCTAAATATAGAGACAACAGGGAGGAATAACTGCTATGCAGACAATTGATTTAGTTAAAAAGATAGTGGAAGCACTTGAAGACAAAAAGGCAGAGGATATCACAGTTCTCGACATAGGAGAGGTTTCTTCTATAGCAGACTACTTTATCATTGCAAACGGAAACAATGCAAATCAGCTCACAGCCATGGAGGATGCCGTGGATGAGGCTATGTATACAAACGGAGTGCATCAAAAGCAGGTAGAGGGAACAGGCAACTCTACATGGATTCTCATGGACTATCAGGATATTATCGTGCATCTGTTCTCTAAAGAAGACAGACAGTTCTATGATCTCGACAGAATATGGAGAGATGGAAAAGTGGTGGATGTACATTCACTGTAGCATTTATTTAAAATATCGCACCTATATGCTGTGCTTTTTAGCTAAGCATATGTGTGCGATATTTTTGTGATATTTATTAGAAGAAACGGAATACTCCAAACACCTTGCCGAGTATTTCACAGTCTGGAACAATGATTGGATCCATTGTGTCGTTCTCAGGCTGGAGGCGAATGTGACCGTCCTCTTTATAGAAGGTCTTTACGGTAGCGGAATCATCTATAAGTGCTACGACCATGTCTCCGTTTGAAGCATTGCTTTGCTGCTCAACGAGGATATTATCACCGTCGAAGATACCGGCATTAATCATGCTCTCGCCCTTAACCTTCAGCATGAAGGACTGCTTATTTGGCATATACTCTGCAGGTACAGGAAAGTAAGTTTCGATATTTTCCACTGCGAGTATCGGCTCGCCTGCGGCTACACGGCCGACCAGTGGTACGTTAACCATCTCGCGGCGCTGTAAACCAAAGCTGTCATCTATAATCTCTATAGCCCTGTTTTTGGCAGGATCCCTTCTTATGTAGCCCTTTCGCTCAAGTGTCTCAAGATGAGCATGGACGCTTGATGTGGACTTTAAATGTACACCCTCGCAGATATCGCGCACTGATGGCGGATAGCCTCTGTTTAAAATCTCACTCTTGATAAATTCAAGTATCTCTTTCTGCTTGTCTGAAATCTTTTCTAATGCCATAGGTAAATCCTCCGTCTGAATATTTAAATAATATAACGATATGAGGGTTAAAAGATATTTTGCTCCTCATTTATGATTATAAAATAAATTAAAAATTGTATCTTAAAAAAAGTATATCATAAAACAAAAATAAAAGCAAACATATATTCCGAAATTTTGTTCGTTTTTCTCTTGACAAACGATTGTTCGGGATGTATTATGTAATCACGATAATAACAAACACATGTTCGGAAAATACAAGAGGTGGTTTTATGAGAGGAAATACTTTATTAGGAAAAAGAAAAATGTTTGGATGGACTGTTATTGCATTTATAGCAGCTGTCATTATATTATGTGGCACTATTCATATATTTGCCAGTTCTACTGACAGCAGGCCATATAACAAGTATTATACCAGCGTCAGGGTTGAGGATGGTGACACTGTCTGGAGCATTGCTGACAGATATATTACCGACAGCCAGGTAAGCAAAAGGGATTATGTAGATGAGGTCTGCAGGCTCAATAGCCTTACCGATGGCAATGTGCGTAGTGGCGATTATATAGTTGTTGCATATTATTCTCAGGACATAAAGTGATGCAATCTTGCTAAAATTTCCTGTTTCTTATATAATATAGGTCAGATGCAGCGAATCAGACTATATCGTTATTGTATTCGCTTTCGTTGAACAGGAGATTAGATATTTATGTTAAAGCTATTTTTTGTTATATTTGCAAATTTTCACAGAGCGCCGTATATTGTTCCTAAAATGAGATACATGGCTGATCATCCGCAGAAATATACAGAAACTGAGCGATATGATATGATGCGTCACTGTATTGATTTGATGAACAAATCAGGAAAGATTACAACAGAGGCATATGGTCTTGAGAATCTTCCTGAAACAGGTGGCTATATCATGTATCCCAACCATCAGGGAAAGTATGATTTACTTGGAATTATTACTACACATGACAGAGTACTTTCGTTTGTAATGGATAAGCAGAAGTCTCATACAATGCTTGTCAGGGAATTTGTGGATCTGGTTCAGGCAAAGCGTTTAGAGAAAGACAATCCAAGGCAGGGGCTTACTATAATCAATGAGGTAGCTAAGGATGTGAAAAACGGCAAGAGATATGTTCTATTTCCGGAGGGTGGCTATAAGTTCAATAATAAGAATAAAGTGCAGGATTTTAAAGCAGGGAGCTTTAAGATTGCATTGAAATCTCATGTACCTATTATTCCAATAGCTCTCATAGATTCATATAAGGTGTTCAACAGTTTTCATTTTGGTCCTGTTACAACTCAGGTTCACTATTTAAAGCCTATTGAGTATGAAGAGTACAAGGGTATGAAGACGAAGGATATAGCAGCACTGGTTAAGGAACGTATAGAGGAGAAAATCAAAGAAGTGCTTGGCTAGAGCTGACTTTGATTATTATATAGTATTATTATGAAAGACAACGCTTATTACGAAGATGTTAATATAAAAAATGAATTAAAGCTTAGAGATATGATACAGAAGCTCCCAAAGTTCTGTATGGATTTTTTTATCGGAATAGATGCGGATAAATCCTCAAGAACCAAGATAGCGTATGCATATGATTTGCAGACCTTTTTTGAGTACATGAAGAGTGCAAACCCATCGCTTAAGAAATATGATATAAGGGACTATCCTATATCTCTGTTGGATCAGATCAGCCCTTCGGATATTGAGGAATATCTGTTTTATCTCAAATATTACGAGAAGGATGGCGTCGCACATACCAATGATGAGAGGGGAATCAAGAGAAAGCTTGCATCCCTGCGCACCTTCTATAATTTTTATTTCAGGAAAGAGTTTATAGATACCAATCCTGCAAGCAAGGTAACCCTTCCAAAAATACATGAGAAGAATATCATTCGTCTTGATACTGATGAGGTCGCACAGCTTCTTGATGAGGTTGAGTCAGGAGACAGTCTGTCAAAGAATCAGCAGCGCTTCCATGAGAAAACCAAGGTTCGTGACCTGGCACTTATGACATTGCTTCTTGGAACCGGTATCCGTGTATCAGAGTGCGTGGGACTCGATATGGATGATGTGGATTTTAAGAACAACGGAATCAAGGTGCACCGAAAGGGTGGTGCCGATGTGATTGTTTATTTTGGTGATGAGGTACGTGATGCACTTCTTTCGTACTGGGAGGAGAGAAGCATTATTACACCCGCAGAGGGGCATACTAATGCGCTCTTTCTTTCTTTACAGAGGAAGCGTATATCAGTGCGTTCGGTTGAGAATCTGGTAAAAAAGTATTCGAGGCTTGTGACTACTGTTAAGAATATTACTCCTCATAAGCTTCGTAGTACGTATGGCACCACACTTTATCAGGAAACAGGTGATATCTATCTTGTGGCAGATGTTCTGGGGCACAAGGATGTAAATACCACACGTAAGCATTATGCTGCCCAGGAGGACAGCAGGCGTCGTGCGGCGGCCAGGGTAGTACATCTGAGGGAGGATTGATTATATGTCTGACAATATAATCACAATTACAGATTTTATGGATCCTAATCTGGATGTGTATGCCAGATTGACTGAAAACCAGCTTTTGAACAGGGCCAATCCAAAAGAGGGAATGTTCATTGCTGAAAGTCCAAAGGTGATAGAGAGGGCGCTTGATGCGGGATGTGAACCGGTTTCTCTTCTGATGGAGACAAAGCATGTCAATGGCGAGGCAAGAGGCATTATTGAAAGATGTCATGATATACCGGTATATACTGCAGAGTTTGATCTGCTTACAAAGCTGACAGGCTTTGCTTTGACCAGAGGCACACTCTGTGCTATGTACAGGCCGAAGCCAAAGTCTGTAGAAGAGGTGTGTAGGGGTGCCAGAAGAGTTGCTGTACTTGAGGATGTGGTAAATCCAACCAATGTCGGAGCTATATTCAGGTCAGCGGCAGCACTGCATATGGATGCAGTGCTGCTCACTCCTGCCTGCAGCAATCCCTTGTACAGGCGTGCAATCAGAGTGAGTATGGGAACTGTATTTCAGGTGCCATGGGCTTATTTTTCCAAGTGCAATGAAGGTTATATTGGTGAGCTTCACAGACTGGGCTTTAAAACTTGCGCTATGGCTCTGACTGATGATTCTGTGAGTATAGACGATCCTATGCTTCACTCAGAGGAAAGACTTGCAATAGTGCTCGGCACTGAGGGAGATGGTCTTCATGAGCAGACGATAGCCTCCTGCGACTACACTGTAAAAATACCTATGTCACATGGAGTGGATTCGTTAAATGTGGCTGCTGCAAGTGCAGTGGCATTTTGGGAGCTGGCTAAATAGGCTGATGGGAGTGTTTTATATGGTAAATCTTGACAGTTTCGTCAGCGCTGTTTCTGACTTCAGTTCCTTCGCATACACACCCAAGTGGTAAATCGGCATAGCTTGTGCCATCGCAGAAGGCACTTTGACGGCTGCAGTCGGTTTTATCATCTGATATGCCGCTGATGTTGAGTGGATTTGCATTATATATCCTTGTATTATTCATGATTAGTCCTCCTAATTGATGCTGGGGTTATTTGTTCTTCGTCTTATTTGATGTTTGTTTTAATTGATTTTAAATTCATTTGTTATTTATAATTATTCTTAATAGTTAATGTGACTTTTTGTTTTTTTTCTGAGTATGAAGTTAGGATGTGCTATGAAAAGTTATTTTATGTATCTTAAGTCTAATTTCAGGCAGACCCATTAAAAAATATTGCAATCATAAATATAATTTACACCTTTGTACATAATAATGCTGACAGGAGGTGTCTATTAAATGATTTTAACAGAAAAAGAAACAACCGCTATTGAGGACTTAAAAACACAGGAACAGGCATGCATCGAGAAGTATACCAAATACAGCAATCAGGCAAAGGATCCGGTGCTTAAGGAGCTTTTTGAAGAAATTGCAAGGGATGAGCAAAAGCATTTTGACTCTTTGGATCAGGTGATTAAGGGAAAGGTTCCGTCAGTTGACTGCAATGATTCAAAGGGGAAGGATTATAACCCTGCTGCAACATATGATTCACTTGGCAATTCTGAGGACAAGAAAGCTGACTGTTATCTGGCTACAGACTGTATAGGAACAGAGAAGCTAGTATCGGGCGAGTACAATTCTGATGTATTTGTATTTGGAAATTCTGATATCAGAAAGCTGTTGGCAGATATACAGATAGAAGAGCAGAATCATGCAGAGATGCTATGGAAATACAAGACTGCAAATGGTATGGCATAGATAAAATATAAAACCATAAAACTTAGTACAAAGTGTAAAACAGGACTGCCCGAATATAGGCAGTCCTGTTATTTACATAGCACAGGGCATAGGTTTAGTTGCCTGTTGGAATGAAAGGTCTGATGGCACCTGCAAGCTGTGAAACCGGCATACTCTGAAGCCATACACGGCCGGGGCCGGTGACAACGGTGTTGAACAAGCCCTCGCCGCCGAATACCGCATTTTTGATACCCGGAACAGTCTGAATCTCAAGCTGGCAGCTTCCTGTCATGGCTGCTAAATAGCCGGTATCAATCACCAGCTGCTGACCCGGTGCAAGCTCGTATTCCTTTATGTAGCCGTCAAACTCTAAAAATACCAATCCGTTTCCGGACAGACGCTGCATGATAAAGCCCTCACCGCCGAAGAAACCGGCTCCTATTCTTTTCTGGAAAAATACGGACAGCTCGACTCCGGAGGTTGAAGCAAGAAATGCTGATTTCTGAGCGATTATTTCCTGTCCCGGTGCAATCTGGAATGGTCTGATACATCCCGGAAAGCATGATGCAAATGCAATCATTCCCGGACCGCCCATAGATGTGTATCGGTTTTGGAACATGCTCTCACCGGAAAATGCTCGGCCGAACATTTTGCCGATGCCTCCATTTGATGTGGTCTCCATCTTCATGTTTGGGGTCATCCACGACATGGCACCTTTTTCGGTAATCATAGTCTCGTTTGCCTCAAGGCTGCAGATTACAACCGGTAAAGGCTCTCCCTCAATATTGTAGTTCATAAATATCCTCCTTTAGTTTAGAAAAATTAGTTTGTAGCAATTTCAATATTTATAATTCTAACACAGTAATACGTTACTTGACAATATAATTCATAAATGTATAAGAATGTTTATGAATGAATGCGAATTGCCTAATGAAATATACTTTAAAGATTGCAGCTGTTCATATGAACTTGGCAGAAACAATGTGGGAAAAGTCACAGACAGACTTGTTTATTTTATAAAAATGGTTTAGAATGATATGGCTATTGTTGGATAAAAATGGTACTAAAACTATATGCCATATAAGTAATAATCTGATTAATCATAAATGAGGGGCAAAATGCCTTTTGACCCTCATATCATAATTTGTAAATAACATAATAAGGAGACTATATAATAATGAGATTTGTAATACAGCGTGTAAACCACGCAAAATGCACTATAGATGGAAATATAACTGGCAGCATAGAAAAGGGGCTGTGCGTTTTGATAGGAGTGGCAGAGACTGATACTAAAGAAATTGCTGATAAAATGATTAAAAAGCTTGTAAATATGAGGATTTTTGCCGATGAGAATGACAAGACAAACCTTTCGATAAATGATGTAGACGGAAGGCTCCTTCTCATATCGCAGTTTACGCTTTATGCAAACTGTAAGAAGGGCAATCGACCATCATTTGTGGAAGCAGGAAGTCCTGACATGGCAAATGAGCTTTACGAGTACTGTATCAGCGAGTGTGAGAAGGCAGTTCCCGGAGTACAAAGAGGGGTGTTTGGAGCCGATATGAAGATAGAGCTTGAGAATGACGGACCTTTTACGATTGTACTGGATTCTGACAAGCTGTAAAAGCTATAAGTATGAAAGGAATTTTTATGGATAAATCATTAAAAAAAGGATTTGTAACAAACAAATTTCCTGTGATAATATATTTCGTATTGATTTTTGCCACATTAATGGTTGTAATCAGTGCACTGGCTCCGGTGAATAACCACGAGAAAAAAGCATACAGTACATATTCTGATTTTTCAGCCGGATGGCTAAATAGTGAGGAATCTGAGGCTTCACTGGACCATTTATCAGGCACTACAGTAATCCATCGCACTATAACGGCAGCTGATTGTAACAAAACATTGTTTTTCTTTGCAAAGACATCAAACATCAAAGTGCTTATAGATGGAGTATGCCGATACCGGAATAAGTATTTCAGTTCACAGCTTTTTGGAAAGACACCGGGAGCACTTTTTGTAAATGTGCTTATTCCTGAGGGAACTGACGGAAAGCTTCTTACTATTGAAATCGAAAATCCATATAAGGATGACGACAGTGCAAAGCTCGATGAAATGTACATAGGCGATATCTCTGATATCATGCAGTTTCAACAACAAAAAAGATTCAATCCCTTTTGCATCAGCTTTATTATTATGGCACTGGGGGTTGTGATGCTTTTGCTATTTATTCCTCTTACAAGGCAAAAGATAGTAGGGATTGAGTTTTTGAATCTTGGTGCTACAGCATTTGTAGCAGGAGTGTATCTGACTACAGACGGACGATATCTGCAGCTGGTTTTTGGAGATGCCCATATATATCATATGATAGCAGAAGCTACTATGAGGCTTGCTATTCCACCGTTTTTACTATTTTTAAGTCAGATGTATGACAGCTATAGTAAACGTATAAGTGCGATACTATGCGTAATTGGCGAGATAGTATTTGCAGGCAGTTTTGTTTTGGAAATAACCGGAATCATGGATTATCATGAGACACTTTTTCCGGCACATGTTGTATTTGCGATTTCTATGCTCTTTATTCTTGTTTCAACGATAAAGGGCATTGTACAGGCACCAAAAGAGAATATATATCACAATATAGGCTGTATTGTTCTAAGTTTTATGGCTTTGACGGATATCATTGTTCTATGGCGAGGTACGGGACGTGAAACAAGCTATTTTATCAGACTTGGTATATTGATATTCTTTTTCATGGAAATAGTACAGATTATGAAAAAGTTTCTCGCCTCTTATCAGCGCAATATCAAAAATGAGCTGCTTAGCAGGCTTGCTTATCATGACGGATTAACTGATTTGCTAAACCGCACCTCCTATATGGAAAAGGTCAAGGAGCTTGAAGCCGACGAAACCGCATACATGCTGTTTGCGATTTATGATGTAAACAATCTGAAAAAGGTAAATGATACGCTGGGACACCAGAAGGGTGATGAGATGATAAAACGCGTTGCAGATGTAATGAGTGCTTCTCTCGGAAAATACGGACAGTGCTACCGAATCGGTGGTGATGAATTCGTGTTTATCTCGACAAAACCGGATATCGAGGATGTGTTTATTAACGCAAGTAAAACAATGCTGGAGAATCTCGGATGTATCACTGATGGAAATGATATAGTGCCAATCACAGCTGCCATGGGATATGCTGTGCAAAACGAAAACAGCACAAAGGATGTTAATGAGATAATCCGTGAGGCTGATTCCCGGATGTATGAGAAAAAGCGCACTATGAAGCATCGGAAGGCTTAGTGCATTTCACCCAATCATCAATATTGCCGTTTTGAATAGCAGAAAACAGCCTCTTCTTGACACCCGGATTTTCCAGATTGAGCTGTCTGACGAGCTGCTTTACATATTCGCGCCGCGTGTGGCCGTCGTAAGGGCATGGATTCTTGCACACCGGCAGATTGTATTTATTTTTAAAGCCCTTCACATCGGACTCGCCGACATACATAAGCGGACGGATGATGGCAAGCCCACTGCCGTCCAGCTGTGTAACAGGCGCGAAAGAATAAAACTGTCCCTCATATAGCAGGGAAAGAAACATAGTCTCTATAATATCATCCATATGGTGTGCGTATGCGATTTTGTTGCAGCCGACAGACAGCGCAAAATCATTCAAAGCTCCCTTTCTAAGCTTTGCGCACCATGAGCAGGGACTAGCCTGATTCTTAGATTTCTCAAGAGATATTCTTCCAATATCAGTTTTCACAACATAAAACTCCACAGAGAGCTTATCGCACAGCGCCTTCACCGGCGTTAAATCAAAATCCTCATATCCCAGGTCAACCGCAATCGCTACAAGCTCAAAGGGCACTGGATAAAAGCTTCTGATGCCGGAAAGAGCATAGAGCAGCGTGAGAGAATCCTTTCCGCCTGAGACACCGATGGCGATTTTGTCATTTTCAGTTATCATATTGTAGTCGTCAAGAGCCTGACGGACCTTGCTGTATAATTTTTGTAATTTCATGGTAGGTATTATACTATAAATCTGTGAAAAAAACAAAGTTTCGAACAAAAATTCGTGTTGCGAGGGCAGACTTTGGGACTCGTAATGTGTTAAGCTAGAGCCAACACAAGAAAGTAAGAAATAATCAAAAGTCATAAAATTAAGATTATAATGATACAAATTCCAAAAAGTGTGATATTATAGGAATAAGGTATCAGATTTTGCTTTATTATTATGTTAAATGTTACATATTATTTTTTATTGCGTGAATTACACAGAAAAGGAGAAATTGTTTATGAAGTACATCTTGGCATTAGACATTGGAATCGCATCAGTTGGATGGGCAGTATTGGATAAGGAAAGCGAAACTGTTATAGAAGCAGGATCAAATATTTTTCCTGAAGCATCTGCTGCGGACAATCAGCTCAGACGTGATATGCGTGGGTCGAAAAGAAATAACAGGCGTCTTAAAACCAGAATCAATGACTTTATTAAATTATGGGAGAAAAATAATTTGTCAATTCCACAGTTTAAGTCAACTGAAATCGTGGGATTGAAGGTGCGTGCAATTACAGAAGAGATTACATTAGATGAACTGTATCTGATTCTGTATAGTTATTTAAAGCATAGAGGCATTTCTTATTTGGAGGATGCATTAGATGATACAGTTTCTGGCAGTAGTGCTTATGCTAATGGTTTAAAGCTGAATGCCAAAGAACTCGAAACTCATTATCCGTGTGAAATACAGCAGGAACGTTTAAATACTATCGGAAAATACAGAGGACAATCACAAATCATTAATGAAAATGGCGAAGTTCTTGACCTTAGTAATGTATTTACTATAGAGGCATACAGGAAGGAAATTCAAAAAGTTTTTGAAATCCAAAAGAAGTATCATCCTGAGCTTACGGACGAATTCTGTGATGGATATATGCTTATATTTAACAGGAAGAGAAAGTATTATGAAGGTCCTGGAAATGAAAAGTCAAGGACAGATTATGGCAGATTTACAACAAAATTAGATGCCAATGGAAATTATATTACAGAAGATAATATTTTTGAAAAATTAATTGGTAAGTGCAGTGTCTATCCGGAAGAGCTTCGTGCGGCTGCCGCATCATATACAGCTCAGGAATACAATTTGTTAAATGATTTAAATAATCTGACTATTAATGGACGTAAGTTGGAGGAAAAAGAAAAGCATGAAATTGTTGATCGTGTAAAAAACAGCAATACCATTAATATGCGTAAGATTATTTCTGATTGTATGGGAGAAAACATAGATGATTTCGCTGGCGCAAGGATAGATAAATCTGGCAAAGAGATATTTCATAAATTCGAGGTATATAATAAAATGCGTAAAGCTCTGCTTGAAATTGGTATTGATATTTCGGATTATTCAAGAGAAGAGCTTGACGAAATTGGTTATATAATGACGATAAATACAGATAAAGAAGCTATGATGGAGGCTTTTCAGAAGTCATGGATTGATTTGCCGGAAGAAGTTAAACAGTGTTTCATCAATATGAGAAAAACTAATGGTGCATTATTTAATAAATGGCAATCATTTTCATTAAAGATAATGAATGAGCTTATTCCTGAGATGTATGCACAGCCAAAGGAGCAGATGACACTTTTAACGGAAATGGGAGTTACAAAAGGTACGAAGGAAGAATTTGCAGGATTAAAATATATTCCGGTTGATGTGGTTAGTGAAGATATATTTAATCCGGTTGTACGCAGATCAGTTCGTATATCGTTTAAAATCCTTAATGCAGTGTTAAAGAAATACAAGGCTTTAGACACAATAGTTATTGAGATGCCGAGAGATAGAAATTCAGAGGAGCAGAAGAAAAGAATCAATGACAACCAGAAATTAAATGAAAAAGAAATGGAATTCATTGAGAAAAAGCTTGCTGTTACATATGGTATTAAGCTTTCACCATCCGATTTTTCATCTCAGAAACAGCTTTCTCTAAAATTAAAGCTTTGGAATGAACAGGATGGAATATGTCTGTATTCAGGCAAGACAATTGATCCAAATGATATAATCAATAATCCTCAATTATTTGAGATTGACCATATAATTCCGAGATCAATATCATTTGACGATGCCAGAAGTAATAAGGTTTTAGTTTATCGTTCTGAAAATCAGAAGAAAGGTAATCAGACACCATATTATTATCTTACTCATTCACATGGCGAATGGAGCTTTGAGCAATATAAGGCAACAGTCATGAATTTATCAAAGAAAAAGGAATATGCAATTTCAAGAAAGAAAATTCAAAATTTACTATATAGTGATGATATAACAAAAATGGATGTACTTAAAGGCTTCATAAATCGAAATATCAATGATACGAGCTATGCATCCAGACTTGTCTTAAATACAATTCAAAACTTTTTTATGGCTAATGAAGCAGATACAAAAGTTAAAGTAATTAAGGGAAGCTATACTCATCAAATGAGATGTAATTTGAAGCTTGACAAAAATCGTGATGAAAGCTATTCACATCATGCTGTTGATGCGATGCTTATTGGTTATTCAGAGCTTGGATATGAGGCTTATCATAAATTACAGGGTGAATTTATTGATTTTGAAACCGGTGAAATTCTTAGAAAGGACATGTGGGATGAAAACATGTCAGACGAGGTTTATGCAGATTATCTATATGGTAAAAAATGGGCAAATATCAGGAATGAGGTTGTAAAAGCAGAGAAGAATGTAAAATACTGGCACTATGTTATGCGCAAATCAAACCGCGGTCTTTGCAATCAGACTATTCGCGGTACCAGAGAGTATGATGGTAAGCAATACAAGATAAATAAGCTTGATATAAGGACAAAAGAAGGAATAAACGTTTTTGCCAAGCTTGCATTCAGTAAAAAGGATAGTGACAGAGAACGTCTGTTAGTGTATCTGAATGATAGAAGAACATTTGATGATCTTTGTAAGATATATGAGGACTACAGTGATGCTGCAAATCCATTTGTGCAGTATGAGAAGGAGACCGGAGATATTGTCAGAAAATATTCGAAAAAGCACAATGGACCTAAAATTGATAAGCTTAAATATAAGGACGGAGAAGTCGGCACCTGTATAGATATATCTCATAAATACGGATTTGAAAAAGGTAGCAAAAAGGTAATATTAGAGAGTCTTGTCCCTTATAGGATGGATGTCTACTATAAAGAAGAAAATCAGTCGTACTATCTTGTAGGAGTGAAGCAGTCAGACATTAAGTTTGAAAAAGGCAGGAATGTAATTGATGAAGAAGCATATGCAAGAATATTAGTTAATGAAAAGATGATACAGCCGGGACAATCGAGATCTGATTTAGAAAATCTTGGATTTAAATTCAAGCTGTCTTTTTATAAAAATGATATCATAGAGTATGAGAAGGATGGTAAGATTTATACAGAGCGACTGGTTTCTCGGACTAAGCCAAAGCAAAGAAACTATATAGAGACTAAACCAATTGATAAGGCTAAATTTGAAAAGCAAAATTTAGTTGGACTTGGAAAAACAAAATTTATTAAAAAATACAGATATGATATTTTAGGAAATAAATATTCCTGTTCAGAAGAAAAATTTACAAGTTTTTGTTAATATTTATTGACATAACGTGCTCTTGGTGATAAAGTATGAATGTAGAGAAAATTTTATAGTCACGTAAATTTTTCAGATCTACTAAAACAAGGCTTTATGCCGAAATCAGGAGCACCGACGGGTGCTCCTTTTTTTGTGTGTTGGAGGATTAAAATGGCATTTAGAGTAATACTTATCGAAAATGAAGTGACTATAAAGGTTAAGCTAAACAACCTGATTATTACAAAATGTGGGGAGGATATATGGATTCCGCTTGATGATATATCAATGATAGTTCTGGATAACCTTGCCTCAAATTTATCTACCAGATTGATGTGTCAGTTAGCTGAGCAGGGGATAGGATTGATGCTTTGCAATCAGCAGCATCTTCCGACTGGATTTTATAGCGCATATGATAATCACAGCAGAGCGTCAAAGGTGATAGGATTTCAGATTGATAAAGAACAGGATTATTATGGAAAGCTATGGCAGCAAATTGTTAAAATAAAAATCGAAAATCAGGCAAAAGCATATCAGATTATGACCAGGGATTCTGATGGAACAGAGAAAATAATAGAATTTTCAAAGAATATTTTAATTGGTGACAAATCTAATAGAGAAGCACATGCGGCTAAGGTATATTTTAACCTTTTAATGGGAACCTCTTTTTCAAGAGGAAACGAAGATATTCTGTTAAATAGCGGATTGGATTACGGATATGCTGTCATTAGAGGATATATTGCCAGAGCGTGTGTGGGCTATGGGCTTAATACACAGATCGGAATTCATCATAAAAGTGAATACAATAGATTTAATCTTGTAGATGATCTTATGGAGCCGCTAAGACCTATTGTCGATATTGTTGCCTATAATTCTATGAAAAACGATAAGTATTTTACACCGGAGCATAGGAGAAAACTGGTAAGTATACTGAATATGAAGATTATGTATCGTGATAAAAAGATGTACATGTGTAATATGATTGAAAATTATATTGAGCAATATGCATCGCTTATTATGAATCGTACAGATAATATTGTATTTCCGGATGTATATAATTTGATTGGAGAGGAGTATGGACAAATATAATATAATGAGAATGTTTTGTATGTTTGATTTGCCTGTTGAAACAGAAGAACAAAGAAGAAATTATAGAATATTCAGAAAAGAACTTATTCAGGAAGGGTTTGTTATGATTCAGTATTCTATATATGTCAGAGTCTGTCCCAGCAGGGAATTTGCCAACAGAATAGAAAATAGAATTAAAAAAAGTCTGCCACTGGAAGGAAATGTGCGTCTTCTTTGTGTTACAGAGAAGCAATATGATGATATGAAACTTCTGGTTGGCTGCAGACAAACTTCTGAAACAGCAATAGGTACAGAAAGGCTGATTATTATATGAATGTGGAAATTACAGAGTTTGAAAAAAGATTTTGTTTTGAATTATGTCCTGTTACGCAATTGTGTGGTCAAAATGTTCGTAAGAAAAATTATATTTTTGAATCGTTAAGAAGATACTTTGGAACATTTAAATATTCTGAATCAAAAAACAAGTGGAGAGATAATGTATTTATAGACAATAATCAGGTTGGCAGAAAGTTCTTTAGTGTTATTTCAATCAGTAATAAAACAGATATTATTCAAATGATTAAAATGACAAAGCAGAGTCTTTTGATGGAATATGTCAAAAATATTATACAGGATTTTGAATGGCAGCTGCATCTGCGCAATTTGAGTGAAGAAATAGAAATAATGTTTCAGATTATTAATAATCAAGTAAATAGAGTCGGTGATATAGAATTATCGTATGCTATGTCTGATGTTTGGGATATGGTCCAGAAATCTGAAGTGTCATGTATTGATGATACTGAATTATCTGATAAATCCAATGCTGAGCTTATATTAATATTATTGAATATTGTAGATAATGTTTTGAAAAACAATCCTAAAAAGACATTAATTCTTTTTGAAAATTTAGATCATTTAGTAAGCTTAAAAGAATATATTGAAACTATTCATGCGGCAGAAACAATATCAAAAAAATATGATTTGTATTTTATATTCTCATCCAGCTTGGATAAGTATGTTTGTTGTGATATAGATTTTCTTGAGGGTATATCTGTTTTTGGTGATGTGCATTTTCAAATGCCTGAATATAACAGATTATATCTATTCCTAAAAGAAAATTATCCTTATGAAAAAGAATTTTCAAATGAACATGTTCAAGAAATTATATGCAATATAATACAAAATATTGGACAATCAAATTTTTTGAATACTGTAGAAGAAGATGTAGTATGCAAGTTAATTAACCAAACTTTGCTGCTGAATGATAAAATACCAGATGAAAAAATGCCTGAAATGGCTTTTTTAAAGGCATAATATGTGCTAAAATAAATGTTGTAGAAATTAGAATATTAGGTTAATTTGAACAAGAGACGTCTTGTGATGATTAGATTTGATATTTTAGTAACTGAAAAATTTACGTGACTGTAAAAGACCACGGGGCAACACAAACTGGGATAGAAGATTTTAGTAACTGAAAAATTTACGTGACTGTAAAAGAAACTTGTAAATAAATATTGCAAGGATTTATTTTAGTAACTGAAAAATTTACGTGACTGTAAAAGTAGTAGACAAATAGTATTTGTACAAGAATATTTTAGTAACTGAAAAATTTACGTGACTGTAAAAGATATTAGATGCAAAAACCTATAATGATACAATTTTAGTAACTGAAAAATTTACGTGACTGTAAAAGACATCCGAGGTCAACAAAAAGGTGAACGAATTTTAGTAACTGAAAAATTTACGTGACTGTAAAAGCGCTCTATATGACTTTGAATTGGAGGCACTATTTTAGTAACTGAAAAATTTACGTGACTGTAAAAGTTAAAAAATGGAACAATAAATCAAGAAGAATTTTAGTAACTGAAAAATTTACGTGACTGTAAAAGTGGAGTATCTACTAAAGAAGCTCAAGCTATATTTTAGTAACTGAAAAATTTACGTGACTGTAAAAGGGGTATGGAAAATTTCTATGGAAACCAGTGGATTTTAGTAACTGAAAAATTTACGTGACTGTAAAAGAGTAGAAGCAGGAATTAAAATGGGAACTATATTTTAGTAACTGAAAAATTTACGTGACTGTAAAAGCCTGCTCAGCTGAGCTGGCGGAAGAACTGATTTTAGTAACTGAAAAATTTACGTGACTGTAAAAGATTGAGCAGGCTACCGTTCGAGTAGTCGTAATTTTAGTAACTGAAAAATTTACGTGACTGTAAAAGCGTCAAATTCAGAAAGCCCTACAAATTCGAATTTTAGTAACTGAAAAATTTACGTGACTGTAAAAGTATTTGCTACGGCCTGCGGATTTCTCGGAGATTTTAGTAACTGAAAAATTTACGTGACTGTAAAAGTCTTGATGTGTTCTTCAACCCTTCGCTTCGATTTTAGTAACTGAAAAATTTACGTGACTGTAAAAGTATTAGCAATACAAATTACACTGTCTATGAATTTTAGTAACTGAAAAATTTACGTGACTGTAAAAGAGTGTCACGGCGTCGTGTGTCTGCTGGTACATTTTAGTAACTGAAAAATTTACGTGACTGTAAAAGGAGCTCAGAGAGAGAGTACCTGTGGTATTATTTTAGTAACTGAAAAATTTACGTGACTGTAAAAGGAATGACAGCTGCTGCATTTCTGAATTGCTATTTTAGTAACTGAAAAATTTACGTGACTGTAAAAGAAGATGGAATACTAAAAAAACATCAACTAAATTTTAGTAACTGAAAAATTTACGTGACTGTAAAAGCTTCTCGTAGATTATTGGTTAAATCAATTATTTTAGTAAATGAAAAATTTACGTGACTGTAAAAGAATTTACCCTGAATGCCGAAATTAGACACTATTTTAGTAACTGAAAAATTTACGTGACTGTAAAAGTATTCCGGATGTAGCCGGGCAGGATTATGCATTTTAGTAACTGAAAAATTTACGTGACTGTAAAAGTTTTGTTTCTTCCGGTTGTCTTTTGGCTTTATTTTAGTAACTGAAAAATTTACGTGACTGTAAAAGCCAGCGTTAAGAATATGGCCGCCAGCATTAATTTTAGTAACTGAAAAATTTACGTGACTGTAAAAGTCTTGAGTCTACAAAATGTATTGGTCTTGATTTTAGTAACTGAAAAATTTACGTGACTGTAAAAGACAGCGATTTATTGAATAAACCGACTATAACATTTTAGTAACTGAAAAATTTACGTGACTGTAAAAGATAAATCAGCTAATGTTGATGTGCTGTTCTATTTTAGTAACTGAAAAATTTACGTGACTGTAAAAGTCATTCGACACATCTGATGCAGATGAATGGATTTTAGTAACTGAAAAATTTACGTGACTGTAAAAGCAGCAAAAGCGTGTGACGGTATAGCAGCCGATTTTAGTAACTGAAAAATTTACGTGACTGTAAAAGGATCCGGTCTGTAGTAGCCATCTCCAACATATTTTAGTAACTGAAAAATTTACGTGACTGTAAAAGATATTTCCGTTAATGTCCTGGAATGCATAGATTTTAGTAACTGAAAAATTTACGTGACTGTAAAAGTTAGTAGCTCTGTCAAGCTCATCCAATAAGATTTTAGTAACTGAAAAATTTACGTGACTGTAAAAGAGACCAGCTATGAAAAGCTCAGGCTTTTTTATTTTAGTAACTGAAAAATTTACGTGACTGTAAAAGTATGGTGCAGGAAATTGCAAAAAATCATGGATTTTAGTAACTGAAAAATTTACGTGACTGTAAAAGTTACCTTACAGAACAAAGAGAGCGGCTTAATTTTAGTAACTGAAAAATTTACGTGACTGTAAAAGGGACATCTGTACCCTTATATGCGATGCAAAATTTTAGTAACTGAAAAATTTACGTGACTGTAAAAGTTCAAGCTCTATAGGCTCATGCAGGTTTTTATTTTAGTAACTGAAAAATTTACGTGACTGTAAAAGTAACCTTGTTTTCTTTCCTATCCTCACGGATTTTAGTAACTGAAAAATTTACGTGACTGTAAAAGACTGTCAGTCTTTTTTTGATGCAAATAAATATTTTAGTAACTGAAAAATTTACGTGACTGTAAAAGCAGATTGATTTGATAACCTGTTCGGTGATAATTTTAGTAACTGAAAAATTTACGTGACTGTAAAAGATAAAAGAAGAAATAACATTCGACTTGATAATTTTAGTAACTGAAAAATTTACGTGACTGTAAAAGTATCACCACTAGAGCCATGAGACGGCATCTATTTTAGTAACTGAAAAATTTACGTGACTGTAAAAGGGTACATGTTCAACATTGACTATGGGCGGTATTTTAGTAACTGAAAAATTTACGTGACTGTAAAAGATGGTCTTTACACCAATCAGGAAACTCTCGATTTTAGTAACTGAAAAATTTACGTGACTGTAAAAGTGTGCCACGCGCCATCTTTATGCTGTTCGGATTTTAGTAACTGAAAAATTTACGTGACTGTAAAAGAAATCTCATTATTAATCATGTATGCCACCTATTTTAGTAACTGAAAAATTTACGTGACTGTAAAAGAATTAGCTTGACTATTAATATTTTTCGTGATTTTAGTAACTGAAAAATTTACGTGACTGTAAAAGATAGAAGAATAACTCTTAACCACCAAACTAATTTTAGTAACTGAAAAATTTACGTGACTGTAAAAGACTATTTCATTAACTTTTTCAACCGCCTAATTTTAGTAACTGAAAAATTTACGTGACTGTAAAAGCCCGGATAATCGCTCTTTCCTCGCCTTCCAATTTTAGTAACTGAAAAATTTACGTGACTGTAAAAGGTAAAATCAAAATCAAAAAAGGTTGGTGTTATTTTAGTAACTGAAAAATTTACGTGACTGTAAAAGTCGCACTTCGGGCTTGACAGTAGGGGGCGATTTTAGTAACTGAAAAATTTACGTGACTGTAAAAGTATGGTATTTTATCCAATATCACCGGTACATTTTAGTAACTGAAAAATTTACGTGACTGTAAAAGCAAATCAATCTGGTCTATGTCGTTCGGTAAATTTTAGTAACTGAAAAATTTACGTGACTGTAAAAGCGCTAAAGTAGGCGACAGCACTAAGCAGCATTTTAGTAACTGAAAAATTTACGTGACTGTAAAAGTTAACGTATGATAGTGCCAAAACCGATAGATTTTAGTAACTGAAAAATTTACGTGACTGTAAAAGATGGTGGGGTGTTGTCTGCACTTCAACCATATTTTAGTAACTGAAAAATTTACGTGACTGTAAAAGCTTTTCGTTACCATGCCGTTGCCGCCGAGTATTTTAGTAACTGAAAAATTTACGTGACTGTAAAAGTTTTTGATGCGGTGGGAATGACACCTGCTGATTTTAGTAACTGAAAAATTTACGTGACTGTAAAAGCTTGAAAAGATAGAAACTCTGGTAAATGAATTTTAGTAACTGAAAAATTTACGTGACTGTAAAAGCATACAATCGGTTTACCGTCGCACCGTGCGATTTTAGTAACTGAAAAATTTACGTGACTGTAAAAGTGTTTTCCAACCAAATAGCGGTGGAAACCTATTTTAGTAACTGAAAAATTTACGTGACTGTAAAAGAATTACGAACTTGACAGCATGAACCCGGCAATTTTAGTAACTGAAAAATTTACGTGACTGTAAAAGTGGTTCTCAAAGTTAAGGAGGATTAAGGCATTTTAGTAACTGAAAAATTTACGTGACTGTAAAACGGCTTACGACTTGGTTTCACATCTAACTCAATTTTAGTAACTGAATAATTTACGTGACTGTAAAACAGCATACACACAAAAGTAACCACTCTCCGAATTTTAGTAACTGAATAATTTACGTGACGATATATATAAAACCAAGACAATAAACAATATTATTTCAGTGTTTTGTTTTATCAAAAATTAAACTAGACGAATCTGATTCATTAAAGTAATATATAAGAATGCGAAGCAGTATATTTTTTATTATTATACAATATAAAAGATTTTCCACTCGCTGAGTGGAAAAATCATCTAACAACTAATGATTAACAAATATAATATTATCAATTCTAACAGAAAGGATTTATAGAAATGGCAGATTTTAAATATGAAATAGTAGAACACATCGGCATCCTCTCAGAAAGTGCCAAAGGATGGACAAAGGAACTTAACAAGATTTCATGGAATGGTGGAGAACCAAAGTACGATATCAGGGACTGGGCACCGGAGCATGAGAAGATGGGTAAGGGTGTTACGTTGTCTGAGGATGAGATGGCAAAGCTTAAGGAGTTGTTATTATAAAGTATTTTAAGAGTGGAGAATTGCTGTGCAAATTTATGTATAATGTAATTATTGGAGATAAGAAACATGAAAAATTATCTGATTTACCAAATCTTATAAGATAATAGAAACAGAAAAGAGAAAAACACGATGGATGAAATTCAACAAATGAAAATCAAAAATTTCAAATACTTAAATCAAATTGCATCAAAAGGAGCTACACTGTTCACCGGATCATCTCTGATGGAAATGTTTCCGGTCTGTGAGATTGCAAGAAGCGAAAATTACGATCAGATAATATACAATCGTGGTGTTGGCGGATTAAATACAGATGAATTTTTGGAAAATATCAATGCATTGCTTTTAGATCTTGAGCCATCGAAAATATTCATAAATATTGGAACCAATGATATCACAGAGGATAAATATGGTAAACAATGGATGTCTCACCTTATGGATAATTTCAGCAAGATAATTGAAATTACAAAAAACAATTTACCTGCTGCACAGATATATATTATGGCTTTTTATCCGGCAAATTTACATCTGCCGTGGCAGACAGAGGAATCAATTCAATGGATGAGGCTTCGTACACCTGAGAATCTTGCGCGTTGTAATAAGCAATTGCAGATGATTGCAGATGAATATGGATGTATGTATATTGACTGTAATTCAAGTCTTGTAGATGAGCATGGTGAACAGAAGACAGAGTATGCCATTGATGGAGTTCATATGTATGCAAACGGATACTTAAAAGTGTTTGATGAGATAAAAAATCTGATTTGATAATTATACGATATAGATGTTTAATAATAACATATGCAGTATTTATGCATATTTGTAAATTATGCTTAATTACTGCATAATACTTAAAACGTGGGAACAAATATGTATTATGCAAGTGTATATCTACTTAAATTAATCAAAAGGCTGCATAGAGATTATAAATTTTTTGAATTAATGGGAGAATAAAATCATGAGCAAAGTATTAGAAGAAATGAAAACCAGAAGAAGCATTCGTAAATTCAAACCGGACATGGTGCCGCAGGACATCCTTGACCGGATAATCGAGGCCGGAACCTTTGCGGCAAACGGCAGAGGTGCACAGAATACCATCATTATTCAGGTGACAAACAAGGAAATAAGGGATGAAATTGCTAAGAGAAATGCTGACATAATGGGAAGTAATACTGATCCATTTTACGGTGCGCCGGTTATTCTTATCGTTCTTGGAAAGAAGGATTGGCCGACACATGTTTATGATGGCAGTCTTGTGATGGGAAACCTGATGCTTGCAGCACATGATCTTGGTATTGGAAGCTGCTGGATTCACCGCGCGAAGGAAGAGTTTGAGTCTGACTGGGGCAAGGAGCTTCTTAAATCACTCGGCATTGAGGACGAGTATGAGGGAATCGGACATTGTGCTCTTGGATATGTTGATGGAGATTATCCTGACGTGATTCCGAGAAAAGAGAATCGCGTGTTTTACATATAAGGAGATAACCACCATGAATTTTTTATTTGTAGCACTGGGCGGCGCCGTAGGTGCAATGGCCCGATATGCCATCAGCCTTATACCCTTAAAAACTGAGTTCCCTTTTTTGACTTTAATTACCAATGTACTCGGTGCAATTCTGATTGGCTTTATTGTCGGAATCACAAGTGGCAGGGATGGAGTATCCAAAAATATGGTTTTGTTTTGGAAGACCGGTGTATGCGGCGGCTTTACCACGTTTTCTACATTTTCGCTGGAATCCTATAATCTGTTTGAACACAATCACTGCCTGCTCGGATGCGGATATGTGGTGTTGAGCTGTTTAGGATGTATACTTGGTGTAATGTGTGGTGAAAAACTTGCTGCAATAATCAAGTGATGAGTATCTGGTGGTTTTGCGAACGTGAGTGGTGTGATTCTGAATAGACAATACAAATCGATGGGGAGATAAGTGTATATGAGTGAAACGGAAAACAATGAGCTGATTGACGAGAATCAATCTAAGGGAGCACGGAGCAAGCAAAAGCTTAAGCTTTTGTATCTGGCGAAAATTCTTTTGAATAATACGGATGCAAACCATGATATTACGCTTGATGAGATTTTAAATAAGCTGCATGCGTACGATGTCACAGCCGCGAGAAAAAGTCTGTATGATGATATAGCCCAGTTGAATGATTTTGGAATCAAAACCAAAAAGACGCAGTATGGCAGGACAGTTCATTATCAGGTGGTTGGCAGGGCATTTGAGCTTGCAGAGCTTAAGCTTTTGGTGGATTCAGTCGCGGCAGCCAAGTTCATCACTGAGGAGAAATCAAATGAGCTTATTAAGAAGCTGGAGAGCCTTACAAGCAGACAGGAGGCTGCCACTCTGCAGCGTCAGGTATATGTTGCAGGAAGAGTGAAAACCATGAATAGCGACATCATGAAAAATGTCGATGCCATACACAATGCAATTGCAAATAATTCAAGCCTTTCGTTTCAATATTGCCGGTGGAATACGAAAAAAGAGCTTGAGGTGAAGCATGACGGCGCCAGATATCATGTCAGTCCATGGGGACTGCTGTGGAATGATGGTAATTATTATCTGATTGGATATGACCATGATACACAGGTAAAGGATATTCATCATTACCGTGTAGACAAGATGAAGAATATCCTGATTGAAAATAAAGTCCGTGAGGGAAGGGAGAAGCTCAAAAAACTTGATATTGCTTCTTATGGCAAATCAAAGTTTGGTATGTACAACGGAGAAGAGATAAAGGCTGAGATACTGTGCAAAAACAGCGCTATAGGTGTGCTGATTGACAGGTTTGGAACAGATGTGACAATCTTAAAAAAGGATGAAGCTCATTCGCGCGTTTTTGTAAAGGTAGCTGATAACAAGCTTTTTATTCATTGGATTATGGCAATGGGGGATAATTTTAAGATAATAGGACCTGAGAATCTGGTGAAAGAGGTTCATGAGGAGCTTGAAAGACTGACAAAACAATATGAGCTTGCAGACTAAATTTTGAAGAAAGTGCCATATTGGGGAAATACAATCTTGAAGAAATGACCTTTTTATCAGATTTGCTTTTAATTAAGCATGTACTGATGTGGGTCAAGGAGGTATACATGAGTATTTTAAACGTAGAGCACCTAAGCCATGGCTTTGGCGACCGTGCTATTTTTGAGGATGTTTCCTTCAGACTGTTGAAGGGCGAGCACATAGGGCTTGTCGGTGCAAATGGTGAGGGAAAATCGACTTTTATGAATATTATTACAGGCAGACTGATGCCTGATGAGGGCAAAATAGAGTGGGCCAAGAAGGTGCGTGTGGGTTATCTTGACCAGCACACAGCGCTTGAAAAGGGTATGACTATCGGCTCCGTGCTTTCCTCTGCATTTGATTTCCTTTATGATATGGAAAATGAGATGAACGACATATATGCGCGTCTTGGCGATGTGGACGAGGATGAGATGAATAAGCTGATGGAGGAAGCCGGCACGATTCAGGACATGCTTACCATGCATGATTTCTATATGATCGATGCAAAGGTTGAGGAGGTTGCAAGGGCTCTTGGCCTTTTAGACCTGGGACTGGATAAGGATGTGACCGATTTAAGCGGGGGTCAGAGAACTAAGGTGCTTATGGGAAAGCTCCTCCTGGAAAAGCCTGATATTTTGCTTTTGGATGAGCCTACCAATTATCTGGATGTGGAGCATATTGAGTGGCTTAAGCGATATCTGAACGATTATGAGAATGCGTTTATTCTCATTTCTCACGACATACCGTTTCTAAACAGCGTGGTAAATCTTATCTATCACATGGACAACAAGAAGCTCGACAGATATGTCGGGGATTATGACAAGTTTATGGAAGTCTATGAGATGAAGAGAGCCCAGCTTGAGGCTGCGTACAATAAACAGCAGCAGGAGATTAAAGAGCTGAAGGATTTTGTGGCGAGAAATAAGGCGCGTGTTGCTACAAGAAATATGGCGATGTCACGTCAGAAGAAGCTTGACAAGATGGATGTTATTGAGCTGGCTGCAGAAAAGCCAAAGCCGGAGTTCAATTTCAAGACTGCGCGTACTCCGGGGCGTTATATTTTCCAGACAAATGGCTTGGTTATCGGCTATGATGATCCGCTTTCATCCTCTCTCGACCTGGAGATGGAGAGAGGACAAAAGATTGTTCTTACCGGCGCAAACGGCATCGGAAAGACGACACTGCTTAAGAGTATTCTTGGGCTTATAAAGCCGCTTTCAGGAAGTGTTACACTTGGAGATTATCTGGAAATAGGGTACTTTGAGCAGGAGATGGATCAGTCGGTTACAACCACATGCATTGAGGAAATATGGAATGAGTTTCCTGCATTTTCGCAGTACGAGGTGCGAAGCGCGCTTGCCAAGTGTGGTCTGACGACAAAGCATATTGAAAGCCAGGTGCGTGTATTGAGTGGTGGTGAGCAGGCAAAGGTACGTCTGTGCAAGCTGATAAACAGAGAGACAAATATTCTGCTTTTGGATGAGCCTACCAACCATCTGGATGTGGATGCTAAGGATGAGTTAAAACGTGCCTTAAAGGAATATAAGGGCAGCATACTGATGGTATGCCATGAGCCGGATTTCTATGATGGGCTTGCAACGGATGTGTGGGATTGTTCTAAGTGGACGACAAGATTATAAAACACAGTCCCTTGTAATTTCATCAAGCGAAGATACACCACACATTTTCATAGTGTCTTCAAGCTCTGTGCCGATCTTGTCTATATATGCACGCACACCATCGGCTTCTCCGCCGTATACAGCCGTTACAAACGGTCTTGCGATAACAACTCCGTCTGCACCCAGTGCAAGTGCTTTAAAGACGTCTGTGCCGCTTCTGATGCCACCATCTACGAGTACCTTCATACCAGAGCCTTCAAGAGCCTTTACGATGCTTTCAAGCACCTCAGCAGTGGCAGGACACTGGTCAAGCACACGTCCACCGTGGTTTGATACAATAATAGCGCTTGCGCCTGCCTCTTTTGCCTTAAGCGCACCCTTTACGGTCATAATTCCCTTTACTATAAATGGGGTTCCGGCCATCTGTATGATATCGCGAAGCTCTGAGACTGTTTTGCTTCCTGCTGGCGGATCGAGATTTTTGAGGAAGGGAAGACCGGCTGCATCGATATCCATAGCTACTGCGAATGCGCCTGATTCATGTACCAGCTCCATTTTCTCACGTATGGTCTCAATGTTCCATGGCTTTACGGTAGGTATTCCGGCACCATCTGCATTTTTGATAGCCTTGGTTGCTGCAACCATGACGTTTGGGTCAGTTCCATCGCCGGTGAAAGCTGCAATACCGTTCTTTGCACAGGCTGACACGAGAATATCGTTGTATGCTACATCATCCAGACAGTCTCCGTAATGAAGCTGTACTGCACCGACAGGGCCTGCAAATATTGGATATTTGAAAGTGCGGCCAAAGAGCGAGAGAGAGGTGTCTACAGGCTTATTTTCGGCAATAGTATCCATGTTTACACGGATTTCCTTCCATTTGTCGTAGTTGCGTATGGCTGTGTCACCGATACCCTTTGAGCCGGGACCGGGCATCTGGTTTTTGCATGCGCGGCCGTTGCATTCAGGACAAGCCTTGCAATATTTACCCAGACGTGGTCTGGCATTTTCGATACATTCTGTATAGTTCATATTTTTCCTCCGAGTGTGAAATCTTTTTTAAATTTTATCAATGAGATTATAGCACAATAATATTTTTATGTATACAAAACAGATGAAACAACAAAATATATGAAAAACTCTTGACTTGGAGTGGACTCCAAGTGATATAGTTTCATTGTAGCAATCAAAAAGGAGGCGATGTGAGTGACTATCAAGGAAGTGAGTGAGCGGTTTGGTGTGTCTACTGATACACTCAGGTATTATGAGCGCATAGGCCTGATTCCACCGGTTGCAAGGACTTCAGGCGGTATACGCGATTATACCGAATCAGATATCAGCTGGGTGGAGCACACTATATGCATGCGCAATGCCGGAGTTCCGATTGAGGCGCTTATAGAATATATCAGGCTTTTTCAGATGGGAGATGCCACATTTGAAGCAAGGTGTCAGCTTCTCAAGGAGCAATACGAGCAGCTTGATGAGCAGAAAAAACAGATTGAAAACACGATGGAACGCTTACAGTATAAAATTTCTAAATACGAGAATGCGATAAAGACAGGTGAATTGACCTGGGGCAAAAAGGAGGACACAAAATAATATGTATCTTGAGAAAATTAACGGACCAGAAGATGTAAAGAAAATTAAGATAGATGAACTGCCGGTGCTGGCGCAGGAGATAAGAGATGCACTTTTAGTAAGAGCAAGTAAGCATGGCGGACATTTTGGACCGAATTTTGGAATGGTTGAAGCGACAATCGCTTTACATTATGTATTTGAATCACCTAAGGACAAAATTGTTTATGATGTATCGCACCAGAGTTATCCTCATAAGATGCTTACGGGGCGTAAGGAAGCGTATTTGTCTGAACAGCACTATGATGATGTGTCAGGCTATACAAATCCAAACGAGAGCGAGCATGATTTCTTTACAGTCGGACACACATCAACGTCTGTCAGTCTGGCTGCAGGTCTTGCAAAGGCAAGGGACTTAAATGGTGAAAACGGCAATGTGATTGCGGTCATCGGAGACGGCTCATTAAGCGGAGGAGAAGCACTTGAGGGACTTGATTTTGCTGCTGAGCTTCAAAGCAATTTTATTATTATTGTAAATGACAACGATATGTCGATTGCTGAAAATCATGGAGGTCTCTATCAGAATCTTGCTCTGCTTCGAAAGACTGACGGTCAGGCAGAATGCAATCTGTTTAAGGCTATGGGACTTGACTATGTGTATGTTGACAGGGGCAACGATGTGGCAGCTCTTATCGAGGCATTTAAAGAGGTTAAGGACAGCACTAAACCGGTTGTAGTGCATATAAACACACTTAAGGGCAAGGGCTATGCCCCTGCAGAAAAATGCAAGGAGCAGTGGCATTACAGCGGTCCGTTCGATATAGAAACAGGAAAGCCGCTATTTGACAATGTGGAAGAGGATTATTCTTCTGTGACCTGTGAATATCTGCTTGAAAAGATGAAAAATGATTCTTCTGTTGTTGCAATTACTTCCGGTACGCCGACTGTTATGGGCTTTACAGAGGATAAGAGAAAAGAGGCTGGCAGTCAGTTTGTCGATGTAGGTATTGCAGAGGAGACTGCAGTGGCACTGGCATCCGGTATCGCAGTAAATGGTGGTAAACCATTTTATGGTGTATACAGTTCGTTTGTACAGAGAACCTTTGACCAGGTATCACAGGATGTCTGCATTAATAACAGTCCGATTACAATGGTAATATATCAGGGCTCCGTATATGGAATGAATGATGTTACACACTTAGGCTTTCAGGATATTCCGATGCTTTCAAATATTCCAAACCTGGTATATCTGGCACCGGCAACAAAGGAAGAGTATCTGGCTATGCTTGATTGGAGCATGGAGCAGACATCTTATCCGGTTGCGATAAAGCTGCCTGGTGGACCAATGATTTCAGATGGCTCAAGGGTGACAAAGGATTTTGGCATACTCAACAGATATGAGGTGGCTCAGACAGGAGAAAAGATTGCTATTATCGGTCTGGGAACCTTCTTTGAACTGGCAAAGGAGGCTGCGAAGCTTCTTAAAGAAGAAGCCGGAATTAACGCAACTGTAATCAATCCGTATTATATCACCGGATTGGATGAGGCGCTTTTGACTAAGCTTAAGCAAGATCATGATACTGTTATTACTTTAGAGGATGGTATTTTAGATGGCGGCTTTGGCGAAAAAATCGCACGATTCTATGGTGCAAGCAATATGAAGGTGCTGAATTATGGATTGAAAAAAGAATTTCTTGACAGGTATGATGTGGATGCTGTACTGAAGAATAATCATCTGACTGCAGAGCAGATTGTGGAGGATGTATTACCATTTATTCGCTAAACACAAGTTTAACGAATAAATGACAGCGTAAAGAGTACCAAAATACCACATAGATAACATTTCTCCAGCTGCTTTTACATAATACATGTAATTTAGATATACAACACACATATAAAATAAGCCACCGAACCCGCTATTTACATCAGCTCCGGTGGCTTTAAATCCGTTTATTTATTATGATTTCTCATGCATTCTCTGTATTTAAGTATCAGCTCGATTGAATCCTCAACCGATATCTGGCTTGTGTTCAGGCACAGATCATAGCTTCTTGCGTCTCCCCATTTTTTACTGGTATAGTAATTGTAATAGCTTGAGCGCTCTTTATCTTTTTTCTTGATTATATCCTTTGCCTTGTTCTCCGAAACATTGAGTCTTTCACTGATTCTTTTAATCCTGTCGTCCATGTTGGAACGTACGAAGATGTTGAGGCAATGTGGCTCATCTGCTAAAGCATAGTCGGCGCAGCGGCCCACGATAACGCATGATTCATTTGCCGCAATCTTTTTGATAGCATCGAACTGTGCTAAAAATACCTTATGATTCAGAGGCATATCAAGAAACGGTGCTGTAGAATAAGAGCCACCGGTGTATGTGTCCATGACAAGCGAATATAAAAAGCTGTTTGTAGGCTTTTCGTCGTGCGACTCAAATATTTCCTCGCAAAGTCCTGATTCCTTAGCTGCCTGCTGTAAAAGCTCTTTGTCATAAAATTTAATTCCAAGTCTTTCGGCTAAATCGCGTCCGACCTGTTTTCCGAGGCTTCCAAATTCTCTTCCTATTGTGTAAATTTCGTTTGATCCCATAATTCAGACCCCCTTATATAAATTATAAAAAATATATCACTATGTGACAATTTAATTTAGTTGTTATTTATATTATACAACACTTCAAGCAAATTGGCAAAGTATTTTGGTAAAGGTGCATCAAATTCCATATATTCACCGGTTTTTGGATGAACAAACCCTATGGTTTTCGCGTGCAGACACTGTCCTTGCAGGCCCTTGAATCTGTTTTTGGTAGGTGAATAGCTGGAATACAGCATATCTCCAAGCAACGGGTGATTAATGCTTGCCATGTGCACGCGTATCTGGTGTGTTCTGCCGGTTTCAAGCTTAAACTGCATATATGTGTAGTCGCCAAAGCGTTCAAGCACCTTATAATGCGTGACCGCAGGCTTTCCGTTTTTCTCATTGATGGCCATTTTCTTGCGGTCATTGGGATTTCTGCCTATGGCACCCTCTATGGTGCCCTCGTCATCCTTTACATTGCCGCAGACAATGCCTACGTATATACGGTTGCAGCTATGGTCCTTAATCTGTTCTGATATTTTTATATGGCTTTCATCGTTCTTGCAGACAATAAGAGAGCCTGTAGTATCCATATCTATGCGATGAACTATACCGGGCCGTATTTCGCCGTTTATACCACTTAAAGAGTCCTTGCAGTGGTACATTATGGCATTTACAAGTGTATCGCTGTAATGCCCGGCTGAGGGGTGTACAACCATGCCCTTTGGCTTATTGACTACCAGTACGTCATCGTCCTCATAAAGTATGTCAAGAGGTATGTCCTGTGGCAGGATAGGTGTCTGTACTGCATCGGGGATTGTGACATCTACTATATCATCAGCCTTCAGCCTGTAATTTGCCTTCTGGGGCTTATCATTGACCAGTATTTGGTTTTCTTTTAGTATCCGTTGAAAAAAGGAGCGAGAAATATCCGGATAAATGCTGCTTAAGTATTTATCCAGTCGTTCTCCCTCCTGTTCACTCTGGACTTCAAATGTATCTCTATTCATAGTGAAGCCTTCTCTTTTTATTTATTTTCTTGCTTTTTGTCAGGAAAGATTACGGAAAAATCCTCCTCTTTGTAGTAAAACAGCCCGAGTATGATAAACATAAATGCCGCTACAGTGACGTATATATCAGCCACATTGAATATCGGAAAATTAATCAGGCTAAAATAAAAGAAATCAACCACATAATTATTTACAATACGGTCTATCAGATTGCCAAGTGCGCCGGCAACAAACAGTATTACAACAACATTCAGCAGCCCAAAACGCTTTGTGGCAGGTATTTTGCGATACCATACACACAGAAGTATAACGACTGCAATTGTGATTACTGAGAAAAAAATCATCTTGGCACGTAAAAATGCCATTGGATTCTCAGACCAATATGTAAAATGAAAGATATTCTGTATGATTGAAAGCAGATCAACACCAAATGCAGCACTCTGGTTTTCAAGATATCTGAGCTCGAAAACTCCCGGAATGAGAACAAATACACCGGTGGATGATTGCTTTAGGTTAACAACAGCCAGATACTTGGTAAGCTGGTCAATTGCTACAAGAATCACTGCAATGATGCCTGCTGTACACAGCTGTTTTTTTGTTTTATTTTTCTTCATAGCTGATTTGATACTCCGCTTAATAAGATGAACCCGGGAGATCAAATGAATCCATGAGACTCTGGATATCGCCTGAGATATCTACTCCGTGTGGTGTGGCAATAAAGATAAAGTTGGATATCTTCTGCAGATTACCGTGCAGTGCATATGCTGAGCCTGATGTGAAATCTATGATGCGCTGTGCCACATCGACATTTAGCCCCTCCATGTTGATGACGACTGTACGTCCGTTAAGTAATGTGTCTGTTATTTCTATTTCGTCTTCAATTGAACTTGGTTTTATTACGCAAACTTCCATGTCTGATGATACCTGCTTTCTGGATGATTTTGATATTGGTGTAATCTTGGATGTAGTCTTAACAGGCTTCTCCTTTGGGATTGTATCACGCTTTGTGCTTTTTATAGCCGGTTCCTCTTCAACTGCTTCTTTCTTTCTGCGGAAAGGATTTCTTGGAAGATCTTCTTCTTCCTCGTCATCGAGGTAATAATCCTCGTTATCGAACTCCTCATCATCCTCAGAATTTAAACTCATTTTGTCAAGAATCTTATCTATGAAACCCATTTTTTATATTCCTTTTCTCTTTTTATTTTATGTATAGCATATGCAAAGCATCAATTAGCCTTGCTGTAGTCACGCTCTCCAAATATTCCGGTACCGACACGTACCATTGTTGCGCCCTCTTCTATTGCTACTGTGTAATCTCCTGTCATACCCATGGACAGAACATTCATACTGACATTATCTATGTTTTTATGTGCTATGTCAACTGATAATTGCTTAATATCTCTAAAGTATTGTCTGTTATCCTCTGGATCATCTACAAATGGTGCTATAGTCATAAGTCCTTTGATACGGATGTGATCCAATTTAGCAATTTCTTCAACTAATGAGATAGCCTCATCACGTGATGTGCCAAACTTAGATGCCTCACCTGCTATATTGACCTCTACCAATATGTCGCAGATGCAGTCATGCTTTATGGCCTGCTTTTGTATCTCTTTTGCCAGATGAAGTGAATCTACAGAGTGAATGAGTGATGTTTTGCCGACTATATACTTTACCTTGTTGGTCTGGAGATGCCCGATCATGTTCCAGCGGATGTCCTTTGGCATAACCTCCATCTTTTCACACATTTCCTGTACCTTATTTTCGCCGAACTCACGGATGCCCTCATCGTATATCTCACTTAGCATCTCAACAGGCTTTGTTTTGCTGACAGCAATTAGTGTGACATCACTATAGCTTCTGTGTGCTCTGTCACATGCTGCCTTTATATTTTGCTGAACCTGATGTAAGTTGTCTTTTAACATAAAATCTGTCCCTTCCGTATATTTTATCAATATTATTTATTACCAATATTATTTTGTGATGGTCTGATTTTCCTTTACGGATTTTCCATCCAAGGCTATATGGTCATAAAGTGAAATGCCAAATGGTGTTTTGGCTTCTACAATTGTGTAGTCATCGTTTGATGCAAGCTCCTTTATCTGCTTAAACACAGCGTATCCCTTGTTGATATTGTAGACCCCTGTGAGCTTGTCCTTATCGGTTCCAACCCTGTAGGTTGATGAGGAATCGGGTTTTACAATTATATCGCCGTCCTTCAGATATTCATCATCTACAAAATAAAAGTCATCATTCTGGCTGAATATGGTTGGATTTACTATATTTACTGAGCCGCTGCTTTTATCCTTTATCATGAGCGAGGAAGCATCGGAATCACCGCTTGCAGTAAAGTATTCCTTTGGAATAGTGAAAAATTCCTTTTTGGTAATAGCTGAATTAGGTATTTTAAGCCCGGTGTCTGAGCCGAGCACGAGCTCTATATTGGTAAAACGCTCATTTATGTAGCGGATGAGCGAATTTTTCATGTTCAGCTTCAGAAAAAAAGCATCGTCCTTCTTTAAAATGCTAAATGCTACAGTGGTAGTAAAGTCATCATCGCAGAACCTGATTTTGACGACTGACTTTTCATTCAGGCTCTTGGCAACATTGTCGGGAACATTTATAAGAATATTCCAGTTCTCGCTTGTAATCAGCTTATACACAGGATCCAGCTGATTGATGGTGCTGTTGTCTGTTAAATCAGTCTCTTCATAATTGGTATTGTTGTACTGATCAAGAGTGAAGCTGTCCGTTGTGACATCCTCGTAGCCGTCTATTCCGTAATAGACTATACCGGGAGCTGCCGGCCTATATGTATAGAAGGTGTTGTTAGCCTCAGCAGTGCTGATTGTATCTGCCAAACTTGTCAGGGCATTCTGGCTGAGCACCTGTGTCAGCTGTGCAGACAGGTCGTTTTTAAAGGTATAAACCTTTGAAAAGAATCGTCTGTCGTAGCCGGATGAAAAACTGTTTATGTCAGTGATAATCTGCCCGGCATCCTCGTCGGTAATGGCAGAGGCATCATTTTGAGCACCTGTAATCTGTGTTGCAATGGAGCCGTCTGTATCTACCGAGTAGACTACATCACTTGTTGCAACCTTTGAGCCGTTTGACACAAAGAAGTTGAGGCTTCCTGATTCCTCAGCATACACTACACTCTCCTCGCGGATTATCATGCCCTTATATATGTTGTTGGTTGCTATAGTACCCTGTTGTACCTCATATTCCGATACCGGCTTTGAAGTGATATATGTAAATATGTGAAAAATTACATAGATTATTATTACAAAAAAAACAATAAAACCGATATTCAGATTGAAGCCGTTGTTATATTTCAGTACTTTTTTATTTTTTCGGGACACAATTTTACTCCTTAAAAAAGGGATGTGAAATACACATCCCCATAATTAATCATTTATAAAGAAATGATAACCTTTGCTTTAGCACATTCAGGCAGTCTGTCAATATTCCTTGAAACACTTAAGATGAACTTCACCTTAAACTTCTCACTGATTATATCAAGCTTTTCGATTGCCTTGGTGATATCCCCCTCATCATCAAGCGATGCAATTGTAAGGAAGCTGTCTAAATACATCTCCTCCAGATCATGATCCTGCGAAATGATTCCGCATATAAATCCTAAAAACTCATCACAATTGTCAATAGGATAGTCCATAACATTGATTAATCTAACCTGATTATTAAGCTCATACATGTGCTTCTGGCTCTTATCAAGAAAAACTATGGAACCTTCTTTTCCCTTAACTGATGAATTTACCTTGTCTAACAGCTCTTTTGTCTTGCCCTTGCCCTTGTCTCCACAAATAATTTCTATCATGGCTCATTCCTCCTATGGATAAATATTGTGATAATTAATAAAAAATAATTGTATTTTTATATTATTATAGTATAAATAACCATAAAACTCAATATTTAATTAGCAAATCCACTAAGTATTTCATTCATGAAGCTATAAAGGTCCTTTTTACCATCTGCCTTGTAAACTATGCTTATGATACGCTCATTTTTAGCATTCTGGCTTAGCAGTACGAGACAATACCCGGCCTCTCCTGTGGTGCCTGTCTTTCCACCTGTCACTGTTACATTTTCAGGTGCTGTATAGGCGCCTGTCAGATAGCCGCAGGTATTCTTAAAGGTCTTTGAAACAGCAGTGCCCTGGGCATTTGTATATGCCGCGTCATGGGTCTGTGAACTGATGATCGCAACAAAGCTCTCTAAGGATATGGCATTTGAAAAAATGAGGTACATGTCATATATGGTGGTGTAATGATTTTCATCAGGCAGACCACTTGGGTTTACAAAATTGCTGTTTGTGGCGCCGAAGCTCTTTGCAGTGCTGTTCATCAGCTTTGCAAACTCTTCTACAGAACCGCTGCAGTACTCTGCCAGTGCTATTGCGGCATCATTGCCACTCTCAAGCAAAAGTCCATACAATAAGTCCTGTACTGTGATGACGTCACCCTCCTTTAAGCCGCATACAGATGATGAATGACCCGGGTTTGCCGCGTCATGGCTTACAGTGACGGTTGCATTTAAATCACAGTTTTTAAGAATTATGTATGCAGTTAAAATCTTTGTAGTGCTTGCAGGGTAGAGCTTTTCAAACAGATTCTGGCTGTACAGCACCTGATGAGTGTCTATATTGAAGGCTCCGGCTCCCTCTGCGGTCTTTGCAAACTGCATATTGTCCTGACCAAAATTGACATCGTTTGTGACGCATAAATTGGAAGCAAAATAATTACTTCCGTTGTATCCGTTGATATAATCGGTGGAATACGTATCATATGCATTTTCAATCTTTGTGCCACATCCGGTCATAAAAACCGCTGCTATGCATGTCAGACATAGCAGTCGCTTGATTTTTTGTTTACTTGTACATCTCACGCCAGTCAAGATCTCCTCTGTCCAATGATAAAATGAGCAGCTCTGCTGTAGCCAGATTGGTGGCAAGTGGTATATTGTGCTCATCACAAATACGGAAAATGCTGTTTACCTCAGGCTCGTGTGGCTTAGGCTTTAATGGATCACGCAGAAAGATGACAAGGTCTATGTCATTGTGCTCTATCTGTGCTCCAAGCTGCTGGATGCCTCCTAAGTGTCCTGCAAGATATTTGTGTACTGAAAGGTTTGCAACCTCCTCTATCAGACGTCCGGTGGTGCCTGTCGCGTACAAATTATTCTTGCTTAAGATACCTCTGTATGCTATGCAGAAGTTCTGCATCAGTTTTTTCTTTGAATCATGTGCAACTAATCCTATGTTCATTGCTAACCTCCCTATGAATATTTCTTCGGCTGTAATCCTACATTCAGGACAATTCCCATTCCAATGTACAGTGAAACAAGCGACGTAAGTCCATAACTGACAAATGGAAGAGTCATACCGGTATTGGGCATAAGACCTGTGGCTACGCACAAATTGATAAAGGCCTGAAAGCCTATAAGTGCACCCATGCCACAGCATATGAGCTTTCCGCTTGTGTCCTTTGCCTTCCTTGCTATAAGTATACACTCAATTACGATAAGAAGCAAAAGAATTATTATACTGATTGTACCGATAAAGCCAAGCTCCTCTCCTGCAACGGCAAATATAAAATCTGTCTGAGGCTCTATGATGTAATTTGTGTTCTTCATAGAGGTGACTACCGAGTTGTTAAGTCCCTTGCCAAACAACTGCCCTGAGCCTATCGCCCAGATAGAGTTTCTCTGCTGTGCTGCCGTATCAGCGTAATTTGTCGGGTCAAGCCACGACATGATACGCGTGGCAGGATAAAAGCCCTTTTTGATAAGTGCCTCTGCATGTGTATATATGTAGCTAAGCACTATCAGAACTATCGGTACGGAAACTCCGAGTACCGGCATTATTATTTTATAACTTAATCCGCTAATAAACAAGAGGGCAGCGAAAATTAATGCAGTAAGAATTGTTGTTGAGTTGTCAGGCTGTTTATAAATGAGGAATAATGGTATTCCAACAAATATAACTGACAGTACTAACGTCTTTACCGTGTTTATGGTTTCCTCATACTTGGCAAAGAAATAGGCAAAGAACAAAATTATTATAATTTTGGCAATCTCAGAAGGCTGGAATCTGATACCTGCAATCTCAAACCAGCGCTGTGCACCCTTTGCATCATCACCTGCAAATAGAACAAGTAACAGCAGCACAACCATGCCGGCATAATATATCCACACGAATTTGAGCAGAAATGAGTAATCTATCAGGGAAAGCACTATCATGATAATCAGTCCCATTATAAAGCCTATTATCTGCTTGCTTTGTACGGAGTGCTTGGCACTGCCTATCAGCAGAATGCCTATAATCGACAAAGCTATTATGTATATTACTAATTGAAAGTGATAATTCTTTAGTCTGTACTGTTTGAGCATTTTGTTACTTCCTATCTGTTATCTCTGTTATCCTAATTATAATACGTATTTGTTAAAGGTTATTAATTGAATTTTTGTCGCGCATGATAATCCTTACCTCGTAAGCTTCATCATTTATATTCATATGTCTTTGTATCACGCTTTTTATCTCTTTTTTAATCTGTGTCATATTGTCTGAAGCAGATATTGTGCTTCTATCCTCTGCAAGTGCTATTTTAAGCCTTTTCTTCGCGTATTCTCCTGTTTTGGAAAATTTATGCATCATACAGCGGCACCTCTCATATCATCAGAGGAACGGATCAGCTGGCCGGATATACGGGCAAATACAGGAGCAAGCCTGCTTTTGGTTTCGCGGACAGGTATTCCTCTGTTCTGGCAAATGATAACACTTTTGTCATAAGGAATAGTGCCAATAACCCTGGTTGAAAGAAGTGCTGTGATATCATTATCGGATATCATCTGATGCCTTCTTACCATATGCCTGTCATATGCATTAACTATGACTGATATATCATCAAGATGTGCGCTGTCGAGCAGGCTTATGCATCGCCTTGCATCGTGTATGGCAGATACATGCGGTGTAGTAACTACTATCGCACGGTCTGCAGGTGCGGCTGAAAACCAAAAGCCGCTGTCGATGCCCGCAGGGGAATCTATCAGACAATAATCAAAGCTTGATTTAAGCTCCTCTATAAGTATCTTGAAGCGTGCTTCATAGCTGCATAGCGTATCCATGGAAGGTGCTGCAGGAATTACATATAGATTGGGATACTTCTTATTGCGTATGATTGCCTGTCTGATGCGGCATGTGCGGTTTAGGATGTCGAGGATATTGTAATTGACCTTGTCCTCTATTCCCATTACCAGGTCCAGATTGCGAAGCCCCATGTCTGTATCGAGCATGATGACTTTTTTATCTAACTGTGAAAGTTCAACTCCGATGTTGGAAATAACCGTAGTTTTTCCAACACCGCCTTTTCCTGAAGTGAAAACTATTGCTTCACTCACAAAAATAAACCTCCTAGTCTGTTCTGGCACTTGAGCCTGATGAGTTAACACCCTCAGCCTTGACTGCGAGTAAATCGTCAAGTGACTCCAGATTGTAATAATATGAAATTATATTTCTGGATGCAGCTGCAGCATTGTGTGAGCTGTATCCATATGATATACGTGTAGCTATTGTAATTTCAGGATCGCTTGATGGAGCGTATCCTACAAACAGAGCGTGGTTTGGTCTTGTCTCAACCTGCTGTGCGGTTCCTGTCTTACCTGACACCTCAACGCCTGTAAAGCCGCCAAATACATCGTGCAGGTCTTCGACCACCATACGCATTCCCTGATGGATGGCATCCCACTGGCTTTGAGTGAGTGTGCCTGATATATCGGTTGATTTTGAATCATACTGTTTGACTGTTTTGCCATCTGCATCCACAATTTTGTTCATCAGCTTGTAGTCATAAAGCTTTCCGGAAGCAACTGCTGTCACATATCTTGAAAGAGAAATAGTCGTATAGTTGTTATTACTCTGTCCGATAGCTGCCATAACAGGATATTGTGTGGCAATGGATGGTGTCTTTTCTACTATCTCAACACCTGACTTTTGATCAAGTCCATATATAGATGCATATTTTTGTATGTATTTCATACCATTTTCATCGTCATATGAACCGGTGTCCTTGCTTGCAAGCCGAAAGCCTGTTGTATAAAAGAATACGTTACATGAATCCCTTAAAGCCTCCGATACATTGTCCATACCATGTGCACCCGGATAAATCCAGCATTTTGGCTGATTGCTGATTTCTGTAAATATACCTGTACAATTTATCTTTGACGAGGTATCAATAACTCCCTCGGCAAGGCCTGCGGTGCTTGATACCATCTTGAAGGTAGATCCCGGTGCAGTCTGTTCCTGGGTGGCATAATTCCAAAGCGGGTTGGACTTGTCCTCTCTGAGCGACTGGTAGTAATCGGCATCTACAGTGTTTGCCAGCTTGTTGTTGTCATAGCCCGGATAGCTGACTAAAGCCTTTAGCTGTCCTGTCTTTGCATCAGTTATGACACATGAGCCTGTACATGGGTCAAGGGCAAGCTGTGCAGGTGTTATCTCTATATTGTTTATTTTGTCCATAAGAAATGCATATGGACTGATGGAACCATTGGCAATGTTGTTTACAGTTGCATCGTCATAATCGAGTACACCCTGATCAAAAAGCAGAAGACACAGCTGCTGTCCTGTGACTGCTCCGGAATTCACCATATATTTGTAGATGATTTTGGCAAAGTCTTTATTGTCAGTCATGGCATCTCTGATATACGTACAGAGTGCTGTGTAAATCTCACTTGAATCAGCATATTTCTGGTCCACATCAAGCTTGGTGATGTCTATCCACTGCTTTGAAATGCAGTATTTGAGATAATCACGCGGCGAAAGTGTGCCTGCCTTCCATGAGGTGTATGTGGAATCAGAGGTATCTATCTGCTTGCTTAAAAGCAGTCCGTCATCGTTTAGCACAGACATAACACATGTAAAATAATCAAGTGTCTGCTCCGACATGGAAGCAGTGCCTGAGGTACCACCTTCAAGCTCACTGTCGATAGTGGACAGTGCACTCTGCAGCTGGCTGCTGAAGGAATTGTATATAGCCTGCTCAGTAGCTGATGCATCAGATGCATTGAAATGTGTCAGGTCAACTACATTGTTGTTGATCAGTGCAAAGTAGACATCATTTATAGGTATTTCACCGGATTTTATTTTGGAATAAACGATTCCTGCAATCTCCTGCTCCAACAGCTTGTAGGTTGCCTCCTGCAGCCTGATGTCAATGCTCAGGTAGACATCATTGCCGGAAACAGGATTTTCCTGGCTTATTACCTCGTTTATCTTGCCGACATTGTTTACATATACCTGTTTTTCACCGTTTTTGCCTCGCAGATAGCTCTCATAGTACTGCTCTAAGCCGGATTTACCTACCATATCATTTTGTGTATATGAGTCATCATCCTTTGAGAGCTCATTGTACTCGTCTGTAGATATCTTGCCTGTGTATCCTATGAGTGATGAAATATATTCAGGATAGTTGTACTTACGTATCGTATCCTCCTCAATTGATACACCGGTAAGAGTATCTGAATGTTCATTGACATATGCGACTATGGAGTCATTTACATCCTTTGCAATGGTAGTGGTTTTGTATTTAGTGAATCGGTTCTGCTTTATGGCATATCGCATCACTACAATATCATAGGTGGCCTGTGTATCATACTTGCTGCTTATGTCAAAGCATTCGTACTGATTAGAGCTTAGGTAATCAATGACATTCTGGGCGCTGGCATTTGCCTCATCAAAGCCAAGTGACTTATTGTATTCGAGCTTGTCATATTTTTTTCCGAACACATCTGACAGAAATCTCTTTTTGGAGGTTTCAGAGGTGAAAGTGAAGCTGTATGTACCGTCATCGTTTAAAACAATCGGAAAATCATTGTATATGGAGCCACCATTGTCTTTTATTACATTGATAATTTCATTAAGCTCTTTGTTTAAAAGACGGTTGTGCTCCTTTGTGGATGAATAGCTGCCGTTGTCTGAGATGACTACAGAGTATGCAAGCTGATTGTAAGCAAGCAGCTCCCCATTTACATCGTATATATTGCCTCTCGATGCCTCTATGGACAGTGGCTTTTTAATCAGCATTATGAAGTTTTTCTGATAATCCGCACCTTTAATTATCTGAAGGGTAAAGACTCTCTCGGCGAGCAGGGCAAACATGAGAACAATGACTGCCGCCAAAACAAAAAGTCTTGAGCTGAAAAATTTCTTCAGAAAGTCTTTTATATCATAAATCAAATTTCTTTGCTCTCCTTTTCTCGTGTGCTTCCAGCTTCTGGTTTACCTTAAGAAATACCAGATACAAAAGTATACTGATGACCATCGTGTATACAAATTCAGGTACAATAATTGACTTCAGATAGTACAAAAAGCTAAATCTGCCACGCAGTAAAAACATAAAAAAGTATACTACCAGATTGTATAACAAATCGCTGCCTCCTATCAGAAGCATAGGAAGCTTTATATCATCAGGATAGAATCTTTTTTGGAATAATCCATTGATAAAACCGATATACATATATATTAAAGCATACAGTCCTATATATTTTCCGCAAAATATGTCAATAAGCAGTCCGCAAAAGAAGCCTACCCACAGTCCCTCCTTTTTGCCACGCATGAAGCCGAAGGATGACACTGCTATAATCAGCAGGTTCGGTGAGATGTTGGCAAAGGAAAGACTCTTAAACAGCGTGGTCTGCAATACAAAGCATAAAGCTATAATTATAAATAAAACAATTCTACGTCTCATGCTGCTCCTTACTTGTTTTCGGTTGAATTTTCAGTCTGGCTGTCACCGGCATCCTCTGTACCTTCGGTGTCGTCAGCGCTCTTAGTGTCACCGGTCTGCTTAAGCTGTGTGATGACCATGACATTTTCGATATGCTCAAAATCGACAACCGGCGTGATAGTACCTGATTTTGTCAGATTGTTGGAATTATTTTCGATTTTTGTCACATAGCCAATCAGTATACCCTGCTGGTAACGGTCTGACACGTATGAGGTAACTACAGGATCGCCCTCTTTCACCTTGTTGTCGTCATCCTTTAGCTCTGTAAAGGTAATGACTTTGTCCTCGTTCATGGTTTTTATATTGCCGCTGACTGTGAGGTTGTCCTCTGTGGTGGAAACCATGCCGCTGACCTTGCTCGCATCATCTATGATACAGCGTACCTTGGCAAAATTGTCGCCTGCATCGGTAACAATACCTACCAGTCCACTTCCAGCAAGCACATTCATGCCTACGTCCACTCCATCCTTTTTTCCCTTGTCGATGGTAAATGTAGAAAACCAGTTTCCGCTGTCCTTAGCTATGACGCTGGCAGCAACCTTGGGATATGATGGATATTTGGCATCAAGGTCCAGAAGCTGTCTGTAATTGTTAAGCTCATACTGCTCAAGCTTGTTGGTTGTGAGCTGTGTTGTAAGCTCCTCAACCTCTGCCTTAAGCTTTTTGTTCTCTGCCTTGACATTTTTTAATGTGCGTATTTCTGTAACCTTGTCCGAAATGTGGCTTCCAAAGCTGTTTATGCCCTTTTGCATAGGAATGAATACATATCCGGCAGCAGTCTTAAGTGGACCTCCGGATATGTTTAAGGTAAGGCTTAACAGCATGGCCACAAAGCAGACTGCTGTCATAATCAACAGTGTGTATCTGGCAGGCAGCTTTTTATTGTGCTTTCTCTTTCGATTGCGAAAATTCTTACTCATGTTAACCTCGGTTATTATTTTTTGATGCTGAACGGAAGTCTCTTATACTTTGAATCAGAAACTATTTGTACGAGACCGCGTACTGCGCTCTCCTCAGGACATTCTGAGCAGATGACTTTGATTCCGGTAATCTGTTCAAAGAGCTGGTCAAGTCCTGCAAGCTGTGAGCCGCCACCTGTGATATAAATGCCTGAATGGATGATATCCTTTGCAAGCTCAGGCGGAGTTTTCTCAAGAATCATTTTTATTGATGTGCATATAGACTCAAGGTTTGTCTGCATAGCCTCGTAAACAACCTTTGAACCAATCTCCATCTCAATAGGCAGACCACTTACCACATCGCGTCCCACTACGACCATGCTGTCCTCTCTTCCCGGAAGCGCAGAGCCTATAGTTTCCTTCAACAGCTTGGCAGTCTTTTGCCCGATTACAAGATTGAACTCCTTGCGCACGTAGGAGATAATCGACTCGTCAAGTCTGTTGCCACCGAAATGAAGCAGGTCACTAAGCACCAGACCACCGAGTGAAATGACCGATGTCTCTGTTGTGTCAGCACCCATATCTACTATCATGACACCTGTTGGCTCGTTTACATCTATTCCAAGACCTACAGCATCAGCGATAGGCTTCTCGCAGAGCATGACCTTTTTAGGCTTTGATTTGCTCTTGTAGAAGAGCTCGTAGAATGCTCTTTTCTCTACATCTGTGATATCTGTCGGCACAGCAATGATGAACTCGGCATTTTTGATACGTGCCTTTGTCTTGTGCTCCAAAAAGTCAAAAATCATAGTCTGAAGCAGATTATAGTCAGCAATAACTCCCTCTACGACAGGAAATATGACGTTGATTGTCTCCGGAGCCTTTTCATACATGGCATATGCACGGTCTCCATATGCATATATCTGATTTTTGTCTATAACGGCTATTGTATTTTTCTCAAGCATTGTCTTGCCTGTAGCCTTTGAGTATACTTTGAAATTGTTTGTTCCCAGATCAATTCCGTAAACGTTGTTGCTCATAATAATTCTACCTCGTCTTCTGTTTATATAAGTTTATTTTCATAGAAGCTATAATATTCGTTATCTCCGATTATGATATGGTCACAAAGCTCTATGGAAAAAATCCCTGAGCCCTCAATTAATCTGTCTGTGACAGCAATATCATTTCTGCTGGGAGTACAATCTCCACTTGGATGATTGTGCAATAAAACAAGCTTTGATGCATTTTTGTCAAGGGCGGTCCTGATGATGGAGCCTATGTCCACTACAGAGGAGCTTAATGAGCCCTTTGATATGAATTTGTCTCCTAAAAAACTGCTTTTTACATCAAAATAGGCACAAATGACGACTTCATTTGTGAGATGCCTCATCTGCTCCATATAGTAGTCAGCTATTGTGGCAGGATTATTCATTCTGATGCTTTGGACCTTTTTTGTCTTTGCTATGCGAAGCGACAGCTCAGCTATCGCCTTAAGCTGTATAGCCTTTATCTGCCCTATCCCGGGGATGCTAAGAAGCTCCTCATAGGACATATCATATAGATTGAGCAGATTGCCATGCCTGCCGGAGAGTATATCCTGTGCAATATCAATCACAGTCTTGTCTCTTGTGCCGGTCTTTATAATGATGGCAAGTAAATCAGCGTCTGACAGGCCTGATGCTCCAAGCGATAAAAATTTCTCATATGGTCGCTCTGAAGCCGGCAGATTTTTAATTGTTTTGTTATTATGCATTAATCCCTTTCGCTTCTCCCAGGCGATTGACAACGGATTTAAGCAAAGTTTTCAGTTAATTGTAGCACACCTAAACAAGCTTAACAAGATTTCTCTCATAAAGTTTTTGTAAAGACATCAAAATTCCAAGCTTTGCATGGTACCAGGTAAGTCCTCCCTGGAAATAAACCGCATACGGAGGCTTCACAGGGCCGTCAGCAGAAAGCTCTATGGATGAGCCCTGCACAAATGCGCCTGCTGCCATGATGACATCACTGTCATAGCCCGGCATTGCCCACGGCTCAGGTGTCACATAGCTGTCCACCGGTGCTGCTGCCTGAATGCCCTCGCAGAAGGCTATCATGGCATCGCGGTTATTGAACTCTACAGCCTGTATGATATCGTGGCGGCTCTCAGTTCCGTCAGGAACCACCTTAAAACCAAGCTTTTCATATATTTTTGCGGCAAAGATTGCTCCCTTTAATGCTCCGCTTACGACAGTTGGTGCAAGGAAAAAGCCCTGATAAAATGACTGGATGACTCCGAGTGAGGCTCCAACCTCCTTGCCAAGTCCCGGAGATGTGAGGCGGTATGCGGCATTTTCAACGCATTCCTTTTTGCCGACAATATAGCCTCCGATTGGTGCAAGTCCGCCTCCCGGATTTTTAATCAGTGAGCCAACCATCATGTCTGCTCCAACCTGGATAGGCTCTGTCTCCTCTACAAACTCACCGTAGCAGTTATCGACCATACAGATCACATCAGGCTTTATGCTCTTTACAAAGGCGATGAGCTCGCCTATTTTTTTGACCGAAAGCGTAGGTCTTGTAGCATAGCCCTTAGAGCGCTGGATTGTGACAAGCTTTGTTTTTTCGTTGATGGCTTTCTTTATTCCGTCATAGTCAAACTCACCGTCAGGCAGTAAATCAACCTGTGCATATGTGATGCCGTACTCAGCAAGCGAGCCCTTTGAAGGGCGTATGCCTATTACCTCCTCAAGTGTATCGTAAGGCTTTCCGACAGGGCTTAAAAGCTCATCGCCCGGACGCAGGTTTGACATGAGGGCAAGTGCCAGTGCATGTGTGCCACAGGTAATCTGCGGTCTTACAAGCGCATCCTCTGCGCCAAAGCAGTCAGCGTATACTCTCTCAAGTGTATCTCTTCCGAGGTCATTGTAGCCGTAGCCGCTTGATGCCTGGAAGCACTCGGCGCTCACCTTGTTTTTCTGCATGGCGGCTATGACCTTAAGCTGATTATACTCAGCATTTGTGTCTATTTTATCAAAACGCTCCTTAAGCTCCTTTTCTACAGAGGTTCCGAAATCCAAAACCTCCTTTGATATTCCAAGTGTCTCATACTGCCTGTAAATGGCTTCATTGGTATCTAACAAATTATAATCCTCTTTTCTGCTAAAATTTCTTGTATTTTATTTAATATTTTATTATCATCATATGAATATTCGTTTTTTTCTATCCATATGGTGTCTTTTTCTCTCCTAAACCAGGTGAGCTGTCTCTTTGCAAAGCGCCTTGACTCAAGCTTTACCTTGTCCACAGCCTCATCAAGTGAATATTCTCCGTCGAGATATGCAAGGATTTCCTTGTAGCCTATGCCCTTCATGGATACCATATCGCTCGTACAGCCCATCGCCTTTAGCTTTTTCACCTCATCGACAAGTCCGTTTGAAACCATGATATCAACTCTCTTATCTATCCTCTCATAAAGCCTTTCTCTTACATCATCCAGTACAAAATAGGCAAAGCTGTAGGGTGACTGCTTAGCTCTTTCTGTCTCGTTGTGCTTTGAAATCGGTTCATGGCAGGTGTGATAATATTCAATTGCCCTGATGACGCGCTTTACATTATTCTCATGGATGCTCTCATAAGATACAGGGTCGATATCCTTAAGCTTTTCATGCAGTGCATGATTTCCGTGCTCGCCTGCAAAGTCGTACAGGCTCTTTCTGTATGCCCCATCCACATCCTGCTTTGTGAAATCAATGTCATACAAGAGCGCCTGGATATAAAAGCCGGTGCCGCCGACAATTATCGGTATCTTTCCTGCTTCGTATATTTCATTAAGAGCTTTTTTTGCCATATCCTTAAAGATAAATACATTGAACTCGTCTGATGGCTCAAGCTCATCTATCAGATAGTGCTTTATACCGTCCATCTCATCGACTGTAACCTTCGCAGAGCCTATATCCATGTATTTGTATACCTGCATGGAATCCGCGGATATTATAGCACCATTTATTTTTTTTGCAAGCTCAATCGATAGAGCTGTTTTTCCTACTGCTGTCGGTCCGGTCAGGACGATCATCGGTTTTTGTGTCATATTGCACCTCTGTTCAAATGAGTATATTTGTCATACGATACGTTTGAATTTCTTTTCTATCTCATATTTGCTCATAGAGATGATGGTCGGTCTGCCGTGTGGGCAGTTGTATGGATTGTCGAGTGACAAAAGCTCATCTATCAGCTCATTTATCTCAGGAAGAGTAAGCTTGTCGTTGCCCTTTACTGCTGCCTTGCACGACATGGATGCGACCTTTTCCGTGATGATATCAGGTGTCTGTCTGCCTGTCGCGTTGGAAAAATCATCAAGCATCTCTATAAACAGATCCTTCATATCTATGTGGAATAAATTGTCTGGAATCGCACTGATCATGTATTCCTTGCCACCAAAATGCTCCACCTCATAGCCAAACTGCTCTATCTGCGGCCTGTATTTCTCAAGCATCTCACTTTCCCTTGCATCAAGTGTCATGACAATCGGAGGGCTTATGCGCTGTGATGTAAAATCCTTGTTGGCAAGTCTTGCCATCGTTTTTTCATACAGTACCTTTTCATGGGCTGCATGCTGGTCTATGATGTACAACTTGTCCTCAAACTCTATGAGCCAGTAGGTCTTAAAGAGCTGTCCTATGATGGAAAACTGCTTCTTTGAGCTTTCTGTAAGGAAGACCTTGTCGTAATCGCCAAGTGTCTGCTGGGTAGCTGTGACAACCTGTGCAGGCTCATACGCCACGGTGGAAGTTTCAGTCTTTGGTTCCACGGAATTGCCTGTGTTGGCAACAAGCGCAGATGCAGATGGTTTAGATGTCTGCTGCTTTGATGTGTTATCTGTGAGTTGCTCATTAACAGCAGGCGCTTTTGCAGCAGGTTCTATTGCTGAGGAATCTTTCACTGCTGCCGTCACGCTCTGTCCGTACACACTCCTTGATTCCGCAGCCCTCACCTCATTGATACGCCGCTTCTCAAACGGCTCCGGTATAGGCTCCTTATACTCATGCACTATCTTTTTAGGCGCCGGTGTACTGTCTACAGGCACCTCGGGAATCATCTCCTTGTGGGACAGAATTGCATATATTGTGTCACACAATTCAACATATATCTCGTTATTGTTGTCAAAGCGAAGCTCCATCTTGGTCGGATGCACGTTGACATCCAGCTCACTGAAAAATGTAAAGTAAAGCACTGTAAACGGATACTGATGCTGCATCAGAAAGCTCTTGTAGGCCTCCTCGATGGCGCGTGACAATATATTGCTCTTTACATATCTGCCGTTTATGAAATAATTCTCATAATTTCTGTTACCCCTCGTGATAACAGGCTTTCCTATAAAGCCCTCCACCTTAAAGTATTCACATTCATGCTTCACCTCAAGCAGTGATGATGATATTTCGCGTCCGAATATATGGTATATAATATCCTTTTTATTGCCGTTTCCGGATGTGTGAAGTTTTGTCTGGTTATTGTTTATGAACTTAAACGATATATCAGGATGGGAAAGTGCAAGCTTTTCGACCATATCGCTTATGTAGCTGCCCTCTGTCTGTGCTGTCTTTAAAAACTTGCGTCTTGCCGGAACATTATAAAACAAATCCTTTACTATGAAGGTTGTTCCGTCAGGAGCACCGATTTCCTCGTTTGAAAGCTCCTTTGAGCCTTCAATTACATATCTGGTGCCGGTGAGCTCATCGTAGGTCTTTGTGATAAGCTCAACGCGGGCAACGGCCGAGATGCTTGACAGCGCCTCACCTCTGAAGCCGAGAGACTTTACAGTAAGTAAATCCTCTGCCGAGCGTATTTTGCTCGTGCTGTGACGGTAAAATGCAACCGCAACCTGGTCGCTTTCGATTCCGCAGCCGTTGTCAGTGATACGGATAAATGAGATTCCGCCCTCCTTTATCTCCACGGTTATGGCTGTTGAGCCTGCATCTATGGCATTTTCCACCAGCTCCTTTACCACGGAGCACGGGCGCTCAACAACCTCTCCTGCAGCTATTTTATCTATTGTTTCCTGATTTAATATGGCAATATTTGGCATTTTAATCCTTTCTACCAGCGGTTTTTAACCTTGTTCTGGAGCTGATACAGCTTGTTTAACGCATCAAGTGGTGTCATGTTGCCTATGTCTATGTTTCTAAGCTCATCAATTATATCATCATCCTTCACTGTGTCGAAAAGTGAAATCTGTGTCATATCAACCTCGTCAAGGTGCTCCTTTTTATGCTTGTGGCCATTGTCAACGGATATGCTTTTTACAGTATCCGTGATGTCATTTGCAAGAAGCTGTTCAGCGATTTCCTTGGCACGCTCTATGACTGAATCCGGCAGCCCTGCAAGCTTTGCAACCTGTATTCCGTAGCTTCTGTCAGCCCCGCCCTTTACGATTTTTCTTAGGAATACTATGTCATCGCCCTTTTCCTTTACAGCGATGCAGTAGTTGTTTACACTGTCAAGCTTGCCCTCAAGCTCCGTGAGCTCGTGATAATGCGTTGCAAAAAGCGTCTTTGCGCCAAGGAGCTTTGGATTGCTTATGTGCTCGACAACTGCCCAGGCGATGCTAAGTCCGTCAAATGTACTCGTGCCTCGTCCAATCTCATCGAGAATCAGCAGGGATTTGGCGGTTGCATTCCTTAATATATTTGCCACCTCATTCATCTCGACCATAAATGTACTCTGTCCGCTTGCCAGGTCGTCAGATGCTCCGACTCGCGTGAAAATACGGTCTACTATACCGATATTTGCAGTTTGCGCAGGCACAAAGCTTCCAATCTGTGCCATGAGAACGATAAGAGCTGTCTGCCTCATGTAGGTGGATTTACCGGCCATGTTTGGTCCTGTGATGATTGATATGCGGTTTTTGTTCTGATCCAGATATGTATCGTTTTCTATAAACATGTCATTTGTAATCATTTTTTCAACTACAGGATGACGGCCGTTTTTGATGTCGATTATTCCGCTTTCATTAATCCTTGGCTTGCAGTAATTATTTTGGCTTGCAACAAGTGCAAGCGAAGCAAAAACATCAATTATTGCAATAGCTCTGGCTGTTTTCTGGATTCTTGAAACATTGTCTGAAATCTGTTTTCTTACATCACGAAACAGCTCATACTCAAGTGAGGTGAGTCTGTCTTCGGCTCCAAGAATCGTATCCTCAAGCTCTTTAAGCTCAGGTGTGATGTAGCGCTCTGCATTGGTGAGTGTCTGCTTTCTTACGTAATAATCGGGAACCATATCCTTGAAGGAGTTTGTGACCTCAAGATAATATCCAAACACCTTGTTATATTTGATTCTTAAGTTTTTGATGCCTGTCTTTTCACGTTCACTGGCTTCAAGCTCTGCAAGCCATGTCTTGCCCTTGGTTTTTGCGTCACGAAGACGGTCAACCTCCTCGTTGTAGCCTGCCTTTATGATATCTCCGTCTCGCTGTGAGATAGGCGGCTCATCCTCAATGGATGAAAGTAAAAGCTCATATATATCCTTAAGCTCGTCGAACTCTTCGTTAATCTCATCGGTAAGCTCACACGGTATGTCAGAAAGCTGCTGCTTTATTGGCGGAAGCATCCTTAAAGAATCCCTGAAGGCTATAAGATCGCGCGGATTGGCTGACTGGTAGGTGATTCTTGTGATGAGACGCTCAAGGTCATAAATAGGATTAAGGTATTCCCTGATCTCATCTCTTGTGATTTCGTTTGCATTAAGTGCTTCGATAAGTTTCTGGCGCTTTATTATCTCTGCTTTTTCGATAAGAGGCTGCTCGACATAGGTGCGAAGCAGTCTTGCACCCATAGCCGTGCGTGTCTTGTCGAGTACCCACAGCAGTGAACCTCTCTTTTGCTTTTCCCGAAGTGTCTCTACAAGCTCCAAATTTCTTCTTGAGGAGCTGTCTATTATCATATATTTGCCTATAGAGTACGGATGAAGCTCAAGTATGTTGTCAAGCGAGTTCATCTGTGTCTCATAAAGGTACTTTAAAAGGGCTCCCGAAGCTATGACCCCGCTCTCATAATCCTCAAGCCCAAGAGCATTTATTGTCTGTACGTGGAAATGTGAAAGCAGTGTCTCATTTGCAAGGCCATCGGAAAAATACCAGGAGTCGAGTGCTGAAACGGTAATTGACAGTCTGTTTTTCATATCGTCAACATCTATTCCGCTCATGTAGAAGGCTTCATTGCATATGATTTCCGATGGATTAAATCTGCTCACCTCATCTAACAGCTTCCTCTCGGCATCCACCTCTGTAGTAAAAAAATCACCTGTTGTGACATCACAGGTCGCTATGCCGTATTTGTCCTCAGTGTATACAATCGACATGATGTAATTGTTTTTTGCTTCATCTAAAGAAGCCATGTCAGTGTTTGTGCCAGGTGTCACAACACGGATTACCTCGCGCTTTACGATTCCCTTTGCCTGCTTTGGATCCTCCATCTGCTCACAGATAGCTACCTTGTGACCGTTTGATACGAGTCTGTTGATATATGAGTCTGCCGCATGAAACGGTACTCCACACATAGGAGCTCTTTCTTCAAGTCCGCAGTTTTTGCCGGTGAGTGTAAGCTCAAGCTCCTTTGAAACCATTATCGCATCGTCAAAAAACATCTCATAGAAATCTCCCAAGCGATAAAATAAAATACAATCATTATATTGCTCTTTTGTCTGCAGATAATGCTGCATCATTGGTGATACTTCTGCCACGAATATTTCCTCTCTTTACGTGTATAAATATTATTCATGTGTATAAATATTATTTGAAATCCGGCTTATATTTTTTAATAATTGCCTCTGCGACCTTTATGCCGTCGATTGCCGCAGATGTGATGCCTCCTGCATAGCCTGCTCCCTCACCGCAAGGGTATACTCCTGAGATATTGCTCTCAAAAGCCTCATCTCTTTTTATGCGAAGCGGAGAAGAGGTGCGTGTCTCCATACCGGACAAAATTGCATCTTTTCTGTCAAAACCATGTATCAGATGACCAAAATGTTCCATTCCAAGCTTAAACGACTGTTCCATGTCAGCGTTCATGAGTCCGTTCAGCTTTGCAAAGACTTTTCCTCCCTTTGTACAGGAGTCAAAATCACCGTATGCGGCTGTTAATCTGTCATCGCAGAAATCTCCGAAAAGCTGCTGTGGAATTAAACCACCTCCACGCTTATAATTTTCTGTTTCAAGCCTTTCCTGAAATCTCACTCCGGCGAGGGCATCATCTGCTCCGAAATCCTTCGGCGAAACAGATACTATGATGGCACTGTTTGCATTTTTGCTGTTTCTGTCGTGATAGCTCATACCGTTAACCACTGTATGACTTTCGGTTGACGATGAGTTAACCACATATCCTCCCGGACACATGCAGAATGAGTAGACTCCTCTGCCGTTCGGAAAATTGGATGTGACCTTGTATGGACTCGGCGGAAGCATGATTTTCTTTTGAATACCATACTGTGATTCATCTATCATGCGCTGCGGATGCTCCACGCGAAAGCCGACAGCAAAGCTCTTGCACTCCATATCAAAGCCCTTATTGTAAAGCATATCAAATGTATCTCTGGCGCTGTGTCCGAGTGCCAGAACGCATACATCTGTCTTTATCTCTTTATTATTGCTCTCAGAATCCGTGTAAACACTTAATAGCTTGTTTGAAACAATGTCAAGCCTGCTCACACAGGTGTCAAATACAAATGTCACCCCTTTGTTAACCAAAAACTCACGCATGTTGACAATTACTTCTGAAAGCACATCAGTACCGATATGCGGCTTGTTGTCATAAAGTATGGACTCATCTGCTCCAAAGCGCACAAAGGTCTCGAGCACAAGACGATTCCTGCCTGACGGATCCTTTACGGATGTATTCAGCTTGCCGTCTGAAAAGGTTCCGGCACCGCCCTCGCCAAACTGTACATTGCTTTTGGGATTAAGTATGCCGCTCTCCCAGAATTTTTGTACATCTAAAGTTCTTTTCTCTACCTTGCTGCCGCGCTCGATAATTATCGGGCAAAAGCCTGCCTCTGCCAGTATGTATGCACAAAAAAGCCCGGCAGGACCTGCTCCTACAATGACAGGGCGCTTGTCAAGCACCACATTGCCGTGTGCCGGTATCCTGTACTCTTTTTCTTTGTAAATGAGCACAGATGAGCTATTTGCTCTTTTTACTATTGATTCCTCGCTTTGCTTTGTATTATCTATCTCTACAGCAACGGAATATGTATAGAACAGCTCAGGCTTTTTACGCGCGTCAAGTGATTTCTTTAATATGCGGTAGGTAAAGCCTGTCTGAGAATTAAGCTTAAGCATTTTTATTATTTTCTTTTTTAGTGCCTCATCACTGTGCGTGACGGGAAGCTTTATCTGGTTGATTTTAATCATTTACTGCATTTCTCCTGCTATATATCCACTTGTCCATGCCCACTGCAGATTGTAGCCGCCGCATATGCCGTCCACATCAAGCAGCTCTCCGCAAAAGTAAAGCCCCGGATGGATTTTGGACTCCAGTGTACGTATGTCTATTTCCTTTGTATATATGCCGCCTGCACACACCTGAGCAAATTCCACTCCCCTTGGCTTTCTTACCGAAACGGCTGTATGCTTTATTGAGCGTGTAAGACTTTCACAATCATCCTCTGTCAAAAGCCTTCCCTTTTTATCAGGAGAAACGCCTGATTTGTGTATCAGCTCAAGAAGAAGCTTATTGTTTAAAAGTCCGTTAAGCATCTCATTTAGTGAGCGGTTGTCTGTGGTTTTACTGCTTCTGTCCCTTATGTATCCATAAAGCTCATCATCGCTAAAAGTCGGCAAAAAGTCAATTATCACCTCGACCCTTTGACCTTTATTAAGGGCTCTTGATATAAGACTTGAAATCTGAAAAACAGGGATGCCTGAGATGCCGTAGTCAGCTAACTGCAGCTCACCTGTATTTTGCTCTGTCATTTGACCGTCTATCACGGATGCAACAGTGGCATCACACCTGACACCTGTAATCTTTTTGAAATTAAGACCCTCACAGCTAAAGCCGCAAAGTGCGGGCAGAGGCTTTTGGATATGGTGCCCGAGAGCTTCTATCATGCGAAACAGGCTTCCGTCACTTCCAAGCTTCGGGGACGCCGAAAGGCCACATGCTATGATAAGCCTTTTGGACTTAAAGCTGCCCTTGTCTGTTTGGATGCAGTAACCGACCAGGTCATCTGCCTTTTTATTAGCTGCCAGATTAGCAACAGAATTTGTGTCCTTAGCCGTAATCCTTGCAGCCTTGATTTCTGTAATTTTAATGCCTGTCTTTACATCCACGTGAAGCCTCATAAGCTCCATGCGAAAGGCTGCCACAACAGATGCTGCCTGCCTGGAATTCGGATAAATGTAGCCGGCATTGTCATATGCAGGTATTCCAAGCTTTTCAAAATAGCGTATTGTGTCAGCATAATCAAATTGCGACAAACCGTTTTTAATCAGCGCCTTACTGCCGTGAAACCTGTTTACAGACATATCAGTGTTTGTGAAATTACATCTGCCGTTTCCTGTTGCAAGTATTTTCTTTCCTATATCATCCTTGTGCTCTAAAAGTGCCACACTTGCTCCCTTTGATGCAGCAGTTGCTGCCGCCATCATCCCGGATGCACCGGCACCTATTATAATTACATCGTACATATTCTTTCCCCTAACTGATTTATTTTAACATTAACTTGAATAGCTTTCAAGAAAATCGTACAAATCAGTTTCGTTAAAAAAGTAAAGTCCATTTGTAACCTTATTTTTTACTTCATCGGGCAGTTCTTCAAAATACACGCCCGTATCAAAGTATTTTTCGTTTGCAGCACCATTATATACAGACAGCATTCCGGAGTCATTTTTGATGCAATAGCTTGCGTTTTTTGCCTCATTTGAGGTCTGAAGACTTTCCTTTTTATCGTTTGCATCTTTATCCGTGTCCTTGCTTTGTGCAGTTATCGCTGCCTCGTCTGCTGCTCTTTGAGTATTGATTTTTTCTATCGTAAAAAGTGCAAGAAGAATTATAAAAATAGTTAAAAAACAGATACTGATTTTGCTTTTCATATTATCACCTCAAAATCAGTATCTGTAAATTTCTGTTATTTATTCAAATTTATAATAAATGACATTTTTTGGCCACCTTTATGATAAGTGTACCCTTTGGAAAATGTCTAAGCTCATCCTCTGTCAGTCCCTTGAGCAAAAGGAGTGCCACTGCATATGAGACAACCGCAATGATTGCGGCAAGAATAAACGCAATAATCTCGATATGACATACCTTGTAAAGTATAAAGTATACTATATATGAAACGACTCCCATAATAAGCGAGCTGATAGCTGGAATGATAAAGGTCTTTTTAATTTCCTGCTTAAAGCCGCTGTACTTCTTTAAAGCCATGCTGTTCATAAAGCACATGAGCAGTGCGAAAAATGTATTGGCAAGCACAACTGCATGTATATTGAGTCTGAATATGAGCATAAGCAGTATAAGCACTATGACATGCGCTACAATTGATATCGCAGCGTTGATTACAGGAATCTTAAGCCTGTCAATTCCCTGCAGCAGTCCATTTGACAGTGTGGAAAGTGAGTAAAATACTACCGCAACCGCACCGACATACATCATAAGTGATGCCTCTGCATTTGTTGCACGGGTGCTTGAAAAAAGTATATTAAATATCGGCAGTCCAAACACTGCAAGCCCTACTGCACAAGGGAAGGCGACAACCATGATAAAGCGTGTGGAAAGATTAATCTGCCCTCTCACCGCCTCCATGTCATCCCTGTGGTAGGCACCTGTAAGCACCGGTACAAAGGATGCTGCCATGGCTGATGCAATGGATATAGGCACATTAATCAAAAGCTTGTACTTTCCGGTGTATACACCCCACCATACGTCTATATCGTTCTGAGTGTAGCCCTGAAGCAGAGCAACCTGCTTGAATATACCCTGGTCTATGATACCACTGATATTGTAGATAGTGGTACTTAAAAGCACCGGAATAACCGTGATTACAAGGATCTTCATGGTATAGCCAAATGAGCTGACCCTGACATTGCGCTCTTTTTTCATCTGCCTCTTGAACACCGTCATATAGATGGCAAAGATAAATACCACAAACAAAAGAGCTGCTACGGAGCCAAGCACTGTTCCGAGTGTACCACCTGCTGCACCATATGCTGCGGCGTAATGCTCCTTGTCACCAAGCACTGCACCAATCCTGGTACCTGTTCTGTAGAGCACATATGCGGCCCACACACTGACTATGGCGTTCACCACCTGCTCTATGATCTGTGAGACTGCACTCGGCATCATGGTGCCAAGTCCCTGGAAAAAGCCTCTGATAACACCTAGCACAGCAACTATCAAAAGTCCCGGAGCCAGCACTCTTAAGGCAAAAATACTGTACGGAGTATTAAGAAGCGTTGTTGCAAAGAAATTGCCTCCGAAAAACAGTATGAGTGCGACTGTTGTACCACTGATGGTTGCAAAAAGCAGCGCACACTTTAGTATCTGATAGGTTGCAGTCCGCCTCTTTTTTGCCATCTGGGCTGAAACCATCTTTGATACGGCAAGAGGTAAGCTGTATGATGATATAATCAGCATGACATTGTATATTTCAAAAGCTGTGGAATAATAGCCGATTCCGATATCGCCCAATATACGCTGCATCGGTATACGATATATAAGTCCTATTATTCTGCTTATGATGGATGCTACGGCAAGTATAGAGCCCTGTACTAAGGCATTGCTTGCCCCGTTATTTTTTTTAGACATTTATAAATCCTCTGTTTCAATTGATAACCAGCTTAAATATTAGCGTGTTATACCTAAAGCGTCAAGTATTTTTCTCTGGTGTTCTTCCATTACGGCCGCCTCATCAGGTTCCATGTGGTCATAACCGAACAGATGAAGCATACTGTGTGTAATCAGAAAGGCAAACTCTCTTTTTTCGCTGTGTCCGTATTCTAAGGCCTGCTCCTTTACCTTGTCAACGGATATGATTATGTCACCGAGCATGACCTCTCCTGTATCAGGATTGAAATCATCCTCATTCTCATCTGAAAGGAACGAAAAATCCCCGGGTGCTTCATATGAAAGCATCGGAAAAGACAGCACATCTGTAGGCCTGTCTATCTGTCTGTACTCCTTATTGATGGCATGTATACCGTCGTTATCCGTCAGCGTCAGATTAACCTCCGCCTCATACGGAAAGCTCTCGTGCTCAAGTGAAGCATTTACAACAGCTTCCGCAACCTTTTCATAATCAAAATTAAAATTGCATTCTACCTCTTTTTCGATAAAAAAACTCATTTAAGCAGCTCCTCCTTTGTCAGATAGTCTCGTATTTTTAAAAAGTGATTCATGGATAGTCCTGATTCATCATACATTCCTGAGCTTGAAAGCTCATTTAATGTCTGGATAATAAGTATCTCGTGATTCCATTCACTGTCTGCCACATCGTTTTTGATATGGTCTAGCCTTACTATTAAAGCATCAACCATATGGATGAGTGCGGACTCAGGTGTCTGCGGGTGTCTTAGCTTGCCGTAGTACTCGTAGAGTATATTAGTCAGCTTTTCAGGGAAATGCATGGCTAAGGCTTGTTCCACTCCCTCCATGACGCTTTTATGCCTCTGCCACTGTCCTATACGGTAATAAAAGCCTCCTGCTGCACATAGCGCTGTGTCCAGTCCTGCAGCCTTTGCAGCCTTTATGGCAATCGTCGATACGAAATTGCCATGATTGTATTCAGAAAAGTTATGCTCCTTAAGCTGCTTTACAGCAGGAAAATCCTCTTCTATTATCGCTATAAGCCTGTCATTTGTCTCATCGGCGCTTAGAGGCTTAAATACTCTGGCACAAATTATGCTGATAAGCGAAATAATCATGCCGCTTACAGCTCCGGTAATGAGTATGGAAGCAGAAAATTCCTTGGTTGACATATAATAGAATATGCCCGGTGTCACAATACTCATACTGATTGTGATAAGATATATGCATATCTGGAGCTTGTCCTCTCTGAGCATCTTTGCAAGGATTGCACCTGTGATTACAAGAAGCAGCTCACATACGAGCTCAAAGCAGTCACCGGATACAGTGATGGTAAGCAATATGCAAAAATAAGTACCGCCTATAAATGCCAGAAATTCATTGCCAATCAGACATAGCAGTATGGGAAAAATCATCACAGGCCTGCTGTACTGCGGCATAAAACCACTTATGATACACACTATAGAGCATATAATAAATGCAAACGTAAACCTAAGATAATCAGTTCTTGAGTTGTTCGACAGCTGTAGTGTGGTTCGCTCGTACTCAAGCTCGAACAAGAGCAGCATATAAAATATGATATCTAAAAAGCCCATGCATATCCATTCATCAGGATATAAATCACCAAGCAGACACAGCACAAATGAAAGCGCAAGGATTGATATGAAAATTGATATTAGTGATACAACCCTTCTCAATTGCCCTTCCTCTGCTTTCTTGCAGTCTTTGCAGTCTGCTTATTTTCATAATTATCGTAAGCCTGAACGATTTTTTGTACAAGCGGATGACGCACAACATCCTTGCTTGTCAGATTGCAAATGCCTATGTCATCTATATTTTTAAGCACCCTAAGTGCCACATCAAGTCCTGATTTTGCTCCCGGTGCCAGATCCTTTTGAGTCGCATCACCTGTCACGACAACCTTTGAGCCAAAGCCGATTCGTGTAAGAAACATCTTCATTTGCGCCGGAGTTGTGTTCTGTGCCTCATCGAGTATGATAAATGCGTTGTCCAGCGTTCGGCCTCTCATATACGCAAGAGGAGCCACCTCTATAAGCCCCTTTTCCATGTTGCGCTGGAAGCTCTCGGCTCCCATTATCTGATAAAGCGCATCATATAGCGGCCTCAAATACGGGTCAATCTTGCTCTGCAAATCTCCCGGCAGAAAGCCCAGCTTCTCACCGGCTTCAATCGCCGGACGCGTCAGAATAATACGCCCCACCTGCTCATTTTTAAAGGCTGTTATAGCCATTGCCATGGCAAGATAGGTCTTTCCTGTTCCGGCAGGTCCCATACCAAACACTATCATCTTTTTTCTGATGGCATCTACATACTCCTTCTGGCCTATGGTCTTTGGCTTTACAGGCTTGCCGTTTATTGTGTGGCAAATGATATCCTTGTCAATCTCGACAAGCTCACTGCCCTTGTGCTCCTCTAAAAGTGCAAGGGCATAGTTTACATTCTGCTCTGTGATGACATTTCCTCTCTTAGCCAGAGCAATGAGCTGCTCGAACACCTCTTTTGCCCCATAAATATTTCCCTGTGTACCGATAATCTTTAAGGAATCATCTCTTAAAACAAGCGTTACATGCAGTGTGCGCTCTATTTTTTTGGCGAAGGCATCAAACTGTCCGAAGACGTTTGGTATATATTCGCCGGGTATTTTTATAGATACTTCATTTAAACTCATTAGTTTATGTGCCTTTCAATCAAAAATATTTTTCATTATAACATAAAAATAAGATTTGTCATAATTTACCTGTAATTTATTCCCTCTGATATATCAATTTTCAGGGTGTTTTTTTCTATGTATATGCTGCACCAGGTGATATCGGGATATTTTTCTTCAAGCTTTTTTTCAAGAAGGCTGTAATCTGCTCTCTTGTGACTGCCTATTGTTACATGTTCGCTCTCCAAAAGTGAGATGACTGACTCATCATAAGTGAAACGGTTTCCATCAGGCACAATATGCCAGATTCTCATGCAGATGAGTGCATATATACCAAAAACACCGACAATGGCAGCCGTAATAATACGTATCTTATATAGGAATGCTTTTATAGCAAAGTATCCCTGCCTTTTTACCACGAGAAGCTTCGTATGTGTCTTTTTCAGGTGCGGCTTCATGAGAAAAATATCGTTTGTACTGCAGCAGGCCTCATATTCCTTTGGACTTACATACTTAAGGTTCCATATTTTAATATGGTTTGCCGTGCACAGATTTGTGAATCGCCTGATATTGCATCCTGTAAGCCTCACCCTTGCATAAGCTCTAATACTCATATATGACACCCTTTAAATGACCGGCTATTATTATTAAATCCTTTGTAAATTCCTTTATTTCAAGGCGGCTGCCGGATATTTTGATGGTACTGTCTGCTGCCCTTACAGTCACGGCCTTGTCCGAAAAAGACAGAATCCCCTTGTGATTTTCTATAGTCAGCTCATTATAACCATATGCTGTTACAATTGGAAGCCCAAGAACTATGTCCTTTGGAAGCTCGAACGAATCAGTTACTTTTTGCATCTTCATATATTAACATATGTTTATTTCGTCTGAATTATGCCGGCTATTTGTGGTACGGCTCATTATTGCTGATACGGAATGACCTGTAAATCTGCTCTAATAAAATTACGCGCATGAGCTGATGTGGGAATGTCATTTTAGAAAATGACAGCTTATAGTCAGCGCGCTTCAACACATCATCGGACAGCCCCAGAGAGCCTCCTATTACAAATATAAGATGACTTTTGCCTCCTGTCATAAGCTTATCCATCTTCTGCGACAGCTCAACCGAATCAAGCTGCTTTCCATCTATCGCAAGACAAAATACATACGCATCGTCTTTTATATTTTTAAGAAGCCTCTCACCTTCTTTATTTTTTACGATGTCTATCTCTGTCTGTGTGGCCTGCTCGCTTGTCTTTTCATCGGAGACCTCAGTGATTTCAAGCTTACAGTAGCGGCTTAGACGCTTTGCGTACTCAGCAATCGCATCCCTGTAAAATTTTTCTTTAACTTTTCCTACACATAATATTGTAATTTTCATCGTTTCATTATAACATATAACTATAATTAAACAATATGGAGGCCGTATGAAAATATACGTTGATGAACAAAAAAGATACGAGGATACCAAGGCAACCGGACAGTGCTTCACCGCAGTCGGTGCGATAGGGCTTATTGCTATTGTGCTGCTTGATACAGGAGTTATAAGCCTTGCCGCTTTAGACTCTGTAAACAAGCTCATGATTTCTATCGTAATGGGGCTTGTTTTCTTGATATTTTTTATCATAGGAATCAAGTCATTTATGGAGCTTAAGGACATTTCAAAAAAGATGGATAAGAATAATTCCCTCGAAAAGGAAATCATGGAGTATGTGACCGTCACTCATAGGGACGAGCTTATGGCTTTGGCATCATCAGATGAAAAAAGCGATGTAAGCTCAGGTGATTTATACTATAAAAGAGCTGAGCTTATCACATCAATCATTACCGAAAAATACAGCCTGCTTGAGGAAAGCTTCCTCGATCATATGGTTGAAGAAATTTATTCTAAAATTTATAGTGATATTGTCGAAGAATAGTGCTATAATAATTACAATTTATTTTTTATGAGGTGAACAAAATGAAAGAACTGCAAGATCGAATTCTCAAGGATGGCCAGGTAATTGGCACAAATATCTTAAAGGTCAACAAATTTATCAACCATCAGGTGGATCCGGTGCTTATGGAGCACATCGGTGAGGATTTCGCAAATCACTTTGCTGATAAGGGAATCACAAAGGTTGTCACAATAGAAAGCTCAGGAATTGCTCCTGCACTTATGGCAGCAGCCAAGATGAATGTACCGCTTGTTATTTTAAAGAAGCAGCCATCAAAGACATTACATAATGATCTGTACCAGACACAGGTTACTTCCTTTACAACAGAAAAGAGCTATGAGCTTACACTCGCGCGTGATGTTATCTCAGAGGATGACAATATTCTTTTGATTGATGACTTCATGGCTGATGGAGAGGCCGCTACAGGTGCTATCAGACTTCTTCGCATGGCTCATGCTACAGTTGCAGGTATAGGAATCCTCATCGAGAAGTCCTTCCAGCCGGGCAGAAGAAAAATCAACGAGCAGGGCTATGAGGTATACTCACTTGCACGAATCAAGTACATGGATGAGTATCAGATAGATTTTATTGAAGAAAATTAACTATTCAGAACAACTGAGAAAAAAGGCTGATGCGTCATGCTTGCATGTATGCATCAGCCTTTTTTTCTCAAGGTGGCTCGAATAGAGCTACCCAAACACATATGAGTAAAATTAGCTGCGTAGCAGCGAGAAAGCACGAGTATCGTGCGGTTTTGCGAATATGTGTGTGGTAGTTCTGAATGGTTATAAAGAAAATCAGATTTATTGGTTTTATGCTAAGCTGCCAGATTATGCTCCAAAATCGAAAAGTGAAAGCTGGTTTGACTCCGGCAGTGAACCAAGCAGTCCCAAATCTGACATAAGGTCTACGGCTGTTCGTGATACATGAGTTCTCTCCCTGAAATCGTCCTTTGACAGGAATGGACCGTCCTTTGCCGCTTCTGAAATATAAATAGCGGCATTGTCACCGAGTCCGTCAATACTGTTTATGGCAGGCATGAGCTTTCCGTCAATTATCTGGAAACGGTTAGGATGAGCCCTGTATATATCAAGAGGCATGAAATCAAAGCCTCTGGCATACATCTCCTGTACGATACGCATGTCCTTGAATACATCCTGCTCCTTATTGGACAGAGTATCCTTTCTTTTCTTATAGTCCTTCATGTAGTTTTCGAGCCTGTCCTTTCCCTGACACATGAGCTCATATGAAAAGCCTGTGGCACGGATTGAAAAGTATGCAGCGTAGTATGCAAGCGGATAAAAAACCTTACAGTAGGCGATTCTCCATGCCATCATAACATATGCTGCAGCGTGGGCCTTTGGGAACATGTACTTGATTTTCTCACATGACCAGATATACCAGTCAGGTACGCCGTGCGCCTTCATATCCTCCTTCCACTCTGGCCACTGAGGACATTTGCCCTTTGCGATAATACCCTTTCGCACCTTCTCCATGATATTGAAGGCTTCCTCCGATTCAAGTCCCATGGAAATCAGATAAGTCATGATATCATCTCTGGTACAGATACAGGTTGAAATGGTAGCTGTGCCTTCCTCGATAAGAGTCTGTGCATTGCCAAGCCATACGTCGGTACCGTGTGACAGTCCTGCAATACGAATGAGGTCAGAAAACTCCTTTGGCTTTGTATCAAGGAGCATGCCCATGGCAAAATCGGTACCAAACTCCGGTATACCTAAAGCTCCAAGCGGACAGCCATCGATGTCCTCCGGCTCTATGCCCAAAGCAGAGGTATTCTGAAACAGTGACATGACCGCCTTATCGTCAAGTGGAATCTTTGTAGGGTCAACTCCTGTCAGATCCTGCAGCATACGAATCATGGTAGGATCATCGTGTCCGAGTATATCGAGCTTTAACAGGTTGTGGTCGATTGAATGGTAGTCAAAATGCGTTGTCGTGATGTCAACAGTCATATCATTGGCGGGATGCTGTACAGGTGTAAAGGTATTAATCTCCTCACCCATCGGCAGCACGACTATACCACCCGGATGCTGTCCTGTAGTACGGCGCACACCGACACAGCCCTGCACTATCCTGTCAATCTCACAGTTACGCTTTCTGACACCGCGCTCCTCGTAATAGTTTTTGATGTATCCAAATGCGGTCTTGTCCGCAAGTGTACCTATGGTTCCGGCTTTAAAGGTCTGTCCCTCTCCGAAAATAACCTCGGTATACTTATGAGCCTTTGACTGGTACTCACCGGAGAAGTTCAGATCAATATCCGGCTCCTTGTTTCCCTTGAAGCCTAAGAAGGTCTCAAATGGAATATCAAAGCCCTCCTTGCTTAACGGTCTGCCGCACTTTGGACAGAGCTTATCCGGCATATCACAGCCGCCACGGCCCGAAAATGCCTTAACCTCAGGCGAATCAAAATCACTGTATTTGCAGTGAGTACAAAGGTAGTGCGCATGCAGCGGGTTAACCTCTGTGATACCTGACATGGTTGCGACAAATGAGCTTCCTACGGAGCCTCGCGAGCCAACCAGATAGCCGTCCTCATTTGATTTCCACACAAGCTTCTGTGCGATGATGTACATTACGGCATAGCCGTTTGAAATAATAGAGTTAAGCTCTCTGTCAAGACGCTCCTTAACTATTGGCGGCAGCGGATCTCCGTACATCCTGTGAGCCTTGTTGTAGCAGATTTCACGAAGCATCCCGTCAGAGTTTTCAATAACCGGTGGACATTTATCAGGCCTTACCGGTGAGATACGCTCACACATATCTGCTATTTTATTGGTATTGGTGATGACTACCTCCTCAGCCTTTTTGCTTCCGAGATATTCAAACTCCTTAAGCATCTCCTCAGTGGTCCTTAAGTAAAGCGGCGCCTGCTCATCTGCGTCCTTAAAGCCCTTTCCTGCCATTATAATACGGCGGTATACCTCGTCCTCTGGATTTAAGAAATGCACATCACAGGTTGCAACAACCAGCTTTCCGAATTCCTCTCCAAGCTTAACAATACGCTTATTTATGTCGATAAGGTCATCGTTTGAAGCAATATCAGAATCCTCGTCACGTATCATAAATGCGTTGTTTCCAAGAGGCTGTATCTCCAGATAATCGTAGAAATTCACAAGTCTTGTGATTTCCTCCTGAGGACGTCCGTTTAAAATAGCCCTGTAAAGCTCTCCTGCCTCACAGGCTGAGCCTATCAAAAGTCCGTCACGGTACTTGTTAAACTCAGATTTTGGTATTCGTGGCCTCTTGTTGTAATACTTGATATGCGACAGCGAGATAAGCCTGTATAGATTGGTACGCCCCTGGTCGCAGGTTGCGAGAATGATGGCGTGATATGTAGGCATCTTTCTTATCATCTCAACAGATGATTTAGCCAGTGCATTTACCTCATCTAAGCTCGATATGCCCCTGTCCTTCAGCTTTTCAATGAATTTGACAAATATCTCCGCGGTACATGCGGCATCATCCACTGCTCTGTGATGATGGTCAAGCGATATATTTAAAGCCTTGGCCACTGTATCCAGCTTAAATCTGTTCAGCTGTGGCAGAAGCACTCTCGCAAGAGCCACTGTGTCCACTATTGTAGGATTACATTCCATGCCAAGCAGTGCGCAGTTTCGCTTTATAAAGCTCATATCAAAGTCAGCGTTGTGGGCAACCATAATACAGTCCTTGCAAAACTCCATAAACTGTGGCAGTATGACATCCACAGTAGGCGATGAGATAACCATGTCATCTCTTATCGAGGTGAGCTCCTCAATCCTGAACGGAATAGGCACCTCAGGGTTTATAAATGTGGAGTATCTGTCTACAATCTCGCCACCGATGACCTTCACAGCACCTATTTCTATGATTTTATTTTTTTCAGGAGAAAAGCCTGTTGTCTCTATATCAAATACCACGTATTTATCATCCAGCGACTGACCGGCTGCATTCTCCACAATATCCTTTGTATCATCGACCAGATATGCCTCCACACCGTAAATGACCTTAAATTTGTCGTCCACCGTATGGTTAGCGTCAGGGAATGCCTGCACATCACCGTGGTCTGTAATGGCAATGGCCTTGTGCCCCCAGCGCATTGCACATTTCACAATATCTTTTACGTCAGATACGCCGTCCATGTCGCTCATCTTGGTGTGACAGTGAAGCTCAACACGCTTTTCGGCAGCAGTATCCTCCCTCTTTGAGGTAAAATCAGGTATCTTTTTAAGTCCGACAATTGAGCTTATTGACAAATCACTGTCATATTTATCTATAGTCACAACTCCCTTTGCCTTAACAAAGTTGCCTGGGGCAATATATGCAAGGATGTCTGCTACATCGTCATTTCTGGCAAAGAGCTTGAGCATGATGGTGTCTGTAAAGTCAGTGACAGCAAACATTATGATGGTCTTTTCATTTCTGATTTCACGTGATTCTACAGTAAGGATCTTGCCCTTTATTGTAACCTCACCGATAGGACCGTCAATTTTTTCAATGGCCATCTCCTCATCATCAAAGCTTCTTCCGTACACGATATCCGGGTCATTGTCATATTTGCGTCTGAAATCGCCCCTGCGCTCGAACTTCTTTTCAAATTTCTTTTCAAACTTCTTCTCAGGTTTTTTCTCGGATTTTTTATCAGTATCCTGGCCTGTTTTTGATTCATTTTTCTTGTCTGAAGCTTTAGGCGCATCTGATGTGACACCATTTTTTGCAGAGGATGCATTTTCATTGCCTCCTACAAACATTGCACCGTCATCGACAGCCACCTTAGCTTCTTCATCACCGTCATCCTTTGCCATGGCAAATTTAGTGCGGGCAACAATATTTTGTACCTCCTGCTCAATCTGCTTGTCTGCATTCTGACGGTATTTGCTGACCTTTGGTTTTTCGTACTGCAAATTAACGATAAAATCCATTCCACAGCGCTCACAGAACACCTTCTCAAGAAATTCTATGACAGTATTGCCTCTGGTCTTTGCGATTATTGTCTCCTCGAGTGTGACTGTGACATGTGTATCATCTGTAAAGCTCCATTTTGAGGTGCGAAGCAGATTGTACAAAAGCACGCTGTGACTGTTTATTTCGTCAAGAATACTGTCAAAATAGACATCAAAAAGAGTCTTCGGTGTGTACTGCGAAGACAACTCGTAAGACTCTATAATTTTTACTGTGATATCTTTACTTTTAAAGATCTGTTTTTTAATGCTTTCCTCAAGCTTCCAGATATTTTTTTTGAAAATAAGGCGTTTTGCTTTTACATATATTTTGTAAAAATCTCTTGCATGGTTGACGGAAATTCTGGTGACATCTGCAGTTTCCAGCAGATTCTCCATATCCTTGTCCAGCTTAAGTGTAGGGAAAACTTCCTTAAATGTCTTTGTCAAAATTATTCACCCCAATGGTCAAGCTCATATTTCAATGCACCTAAAAGCTCGCTCTCAGGCACCTTTTTAAATACCTCACCGTGCTTTATGATAAGGCCCTCGCCGATTCCTCCGGCTACACCAAGGTCTGCTTCCTTTGCTTCACCCGGTCCGTTTACGACACAGCCCATGACAGCAACCTTTATGTCAAGGTCATAGCCTGAAACCATTGTCTCCACCTGATTTGCAAGCCCGATAAGATCTATCTGTGTACGGCCGCAGGTAGGACATGAAACAACCTCTATGCCACCCTTCCTAAGCCCAAGTGTTCTTAAAATGAGCTTAGCAGACTTGATTTCCTCGAGAGGGCTTCCAGTGAGAGATACACGTATTGTATCACCAATGCCCTGACTTAGTATCAGTCCAAGTCCGATGGCTGACTTTATATTGCCGCTTATTATTGTGCCTGCCTCTGTGATACCCACATGGAGAGGATGATTGGTTTTATCTGAAATAAGCTCATGTGCTTTCACACACATCATGACATCGGACGATTTGATGCTAATTACCAGATTGTCATAGCCCATATCCTCTATGAGCTTTACCTTGTCTAAAGCACTCTCCACAAGTCCCTCAGCTGTCACACCATGATACTTCTCTACCAGATCTTTTTCAAGGGAACCGCTGTTTACACCGACACGGATAGGGATATTTCTTTCCTTTGCCGCATCCACCACAGCCCTTACTCTTTCAGCACTTCCTATGTTGCCGGGGTTTATTCGGATCTTGTCGGCTCCGTTTTCAATTGCAGCTATTGCAAGCTTGTAATCAAAGTGTATATCCGCAACAAGCGGTATAGTAATTTGTTTCTTAATCTCCTTAAGTGCCTTTGCAGCCTCCATAGTAGGCACAGCACATCGGATTATGTCACAGCCCAAGGCTGTCAGGGCATTTATCTGTGCCACTGTGTCAGCAACATTCTCAGTCTTTGTATTTGTCATTGACTGTATGAGAATCGGGTTTCCTCCACCGATTACCTTATTTCCGATTTTTACTATTTTTGTCTCCATGTGTATATCTCCAATCTGTTATAAAATCAGACAATTAGCTTTCTGATATCATTGAACATGACAACAACCATAAGAAGAAGTAAAAGCACGATGCCAACAAGATGTACATAGCCCTCCTTCTCAGGGTCTACTCTCTTTCTTCTTATAGCTTCAACTATCAAAAATACAAGTCTGCCACCATCAAGTGCCGGCAGCGGCAGCAGGTTCATCACACCGAGGTTTGCAGAAATCAACACTCCCCAGTTTAGCATATTTAGTATGCCAAGCCATACTCCCGACATCGAAACCGCCTGCTCATAGGTGTCTCCCATGTTCTTTACTATGCCGACAGGTCCACTTAAATTATTTACAGAGGCTGCTCCTGTGCAAAGCATCTTAAGCCCCTCTATTGTTGTATAAATGTTGTACTTCACCTCATAGCAGCTATATAGCAGCGCCTTTCCAAAGCCGGGCTTTGTACGCTCTCCCGATACATTGAAGCCATACAGATATCTCTTTGTTGTCTCATCATATTTAGGCTTCAATGTGGTGGTATGCCTTTTGCCGTCCCTAAGATAGGTCACATCAACTGTTTCACCCTCATGAAGCATCGAATAGAGGCTTATCTCACGGTAAAAGTGTATATTTGTATTGTTCAGCTTTACAATCTCATCACCGGCCTTAATACCGGCCTCCTCAGCCGCATAGCCCTCAATAACACCGGCAAGCTTTGGACTGTCATAGCCTACAGAGCAGATAATAATGAGAGCAAAAATAAATGCCATGATAAAATTAAAAAACGGTCCGGCAAAAACAACACTTATTCGCGCCCACACGGATTTGTTGTTGAAGGCTCTGTCATCACCTGAGCTTTCATCCTCGCCCTCCATGATACACGCTCCACCAAACGGAAGCAGCTTTATGGAGTATTTGGTCTCTCCACGCTGCACTCCAAAAAGAGTCGGTCCAAGGCCCAGACAAAATTCATTGACCTTTATGCCATTTGCTTTTGCAAGCCAGAAATGTCCGAGCTCGTGAAAAATTACTATGATGCTGAATAATATGATTGCAATAATAATACTAATAATGTTCAAAATTACCACCTTTTACTGATATAGTCATACGCACACTGTTCTGTATCAAGTATCTCATCCACTGAAGGATTCTCAGTAAATGATGCATTTTCCATACATGCCTCGATTATATCAATTATTTCCAGATATTTAATCTTTTTATTCAAAAACAGTGCCACTGCCCTCTCATTTGCAGCATTGAAGGCCGTTGGAATATTGCCTCCCGCCCTTGCAGCCTTCATGGCGAGTGCAAGCCCTTTAAAGGTGTCAAGATCCGGTGCCTCAAAGGTCAGATCCTTAAGCTTAAGGAGATCAAGCCTGTCACCGGAAAGAGCCGGTCTGTTCGGATAATACAGGGCGTACTGTATAGGTATACGCATATCAGGAGTACCAAGCTGTGCTATAACTGCTCCATCCGCATACTCGACAGCCGAGTGAATGACGCTCTGAGGATGCACCACAACCTGAATCTGTGACAAATCGACATCAAAAAGCCATTTTGCTTCAATCACCTCAAGACCTTTATTGACCATGGTTGATGAATCAATAGTGATTTTCTGACCCATTGACCAATTTGGATGCTTTAATGCATCCTCCACCCTTATACCTTCAAGCTCAGAGAGCTTTTTGCCTCTGAACGGACCGCCGGATGCTGTCAGAAGAATCTTTTTAATCGGATTCATAGAATTTCCCTGCAGTGACTGGAAAATGGCACTGTGCTCACTGTCCACCGGTAGTATGGACACGCCGTATTCCTTTGCAAGCGGTATAATGATATGACCCGCTGTAACAAGAGTCTCCTTATTTGCAAGTGCGATGGTCTTTTTTGCCTTGATTGCGGCAATTGTAGGACGGATGCCAAGCATACCGACAATTGCGGTTACAACTATATCGCAAGGCTCAATGGTGGCACATCTGATGAGACCATCCATGCCATAGCCCACCTCGATATCTGTGTCCGCAAGGCTTGTGCGAAGCTTTTTCGCATCGTTTTCATCACTTACACTGACAAACTGTGGCTTGAATTCTCTAGCCTGTTTCTCTATAAGCGAAAGATTTTTTCCACAGGAAAGTGCTACAATCTGCATATCGCCGTGCTCTCTTACCACATCAAGTGTCTGTGTTCCGATAGAGCCGGTAGAACCAAGTATTGATATTTTTTTCATGATAATTCCTCGATTTTTATTTTCTCAGTGGTTCTGAATAATTAACTTAGTTTTTTGTTCTCAATGGTTCTGAATAGTTACTTTTTAACTTAAAAAGTAGCTTGCCAGATAATAAATGATTGGTGCTGTGATAATCATGCTGTCAAAGCGGTCTAAAATTCCGCCGTGTCCGGGAATCAGATGTCCGTAATCCTTGATATCATAGTTACGCTTAATAGCTGATGCACACAAATCTCCAACCATTGAGATAAGGCCTGCAACAGCAGCGATGACAGCAAGTATAGCAATCTCTGTACCGTCTATATTCATGTGATTTCTGAATATAAAGCAGTATAAGGCTGTAAGAAGAGCGCTGCCAAGCACACCACCTACTGCACCCTCTATGGACTTCTTTGGTGAAAGCTTTGGTGCCATTTTGTGCTTTCCAATCAGCACTCCGACACAGTAGGCACATGTATCACAGCCCCATGAGCACAAAAATACCAAAAATGCAAGGTAAAGCCCGTTGTTGAGTGTGCGAATCTGGTAGACATATGAAAGCATTGCTCCCACATAAAACATACCAAAAAAGGCTGCCATGAGCTGCTTTGCATCATATTTCGGATATGAAAGCACATACACGAACATCAGTATGATAAGAAAGCCCATGAAAAGCATCATTACATCAGGTATAAAGCTCCACCTCAAGTTAATGTAATACAAAATCAGAGCAATATACGGTACAACTGATAAGAGTGATTTTTCAAACTTAAACACTCTGAAAAGCTCAAACATACCTATACACGAGATCAGAAGTGTAGAAAAAAGAAGCACCTCGTTTCCCGTTACTATAAGAAATATAGCGGCAATTACAAGAACTATACCGCTAAGAAGTCTTGTCTTAAACATTATTTATCCTCCGTGTCGTTTGTATCTTTTAATCCACCAAAGCGACGGTCTCTTTTATTATATGCATCTATAGCCTTTTTAAGCTCATTTTTATCAAATGCAGGCCATGGAACGTCTGTAAAATAAAACTCAGCATAGGCAAGCTGCCAGAGCAGGTAGTTTGACAGGCGCTGCTCACCGCTTGTGCGGATAAGTAAATCAGGATCCGGAAGCTCTTTTGTGTCAAGATATGATGAAAAGGTATCTGCATCTATATCATCTGCTGACAGCTTTCCCTCATCATGGTCGGCTATCATATGCTTTACAGCTCGTATCATCTCATCACGGCTTCCGTAATTAATTGCTATTGTCAGGTTAAGGCCTGTATTTACTGATGAAACTTCTTCAAGGTTTCTTATTTTCTCTTGAAAATTCTCTGAAAGCCTGCTTATCTCACCAATTACGCGCACACGCATATTGTTTTTATTGGCAGTCTTTATACAGTTTTTAAGATAGCTTTCAAGAAGCTTCATTAGTGCAGCAACCTCAGACTCAGGACGATTCCAGTTCTCGGTAGAAAAAGCATAAAGTGTCAGATATTTAACACCGAGGTCATTTGCAGCCTTACAAATATTTTCAACATTTTTGGCACCTACAGTATGACCGTAGTTTCTTGGCATACCCTTGCTTTTGGCCCAGCGGCCGTTTCCGTCCAGAATGATTGCTATATGTTCCGGAGTACTCATATTTAATTTCCTTTCGTTTATGTATATTATATGTCTATACGTTCAATAATCCAGGGATAGTAACTATTTAGCTACCGGGAATAAGGTGACTAAATAGTTACGAAATAAGCAAATAAGGGACACGAATAACATGTCCCTTGTTTGTATACGTGATATAAATACTATACAGTAAGTATCTCTTTACATTTTGCATCAACCGTGGCGTCAACCTTTGCAACAAACTTGTCGGTAAGCTTTTGAGCATCATCCTCAAGGCCTTTAATCTCGTCCTCTGAAATGCCCTCCTCTTTGCCGGTCTTCTTGATGCTGTCGATTGCATCCCTTCTGATATTGCGGACAGCAACCTTAGCTTCCTCACCCTTTTTCTTGATGTCCTTTGCAAGCTCCTTACGTCTCTCCTCTGTGAGCTCAGGGAAAACAAGTCTGATAAGCTTTCCATCGTTTGTAGGATTGATTCCGATGTCAGAGCAGTTGATTGCTTTCTCAATCTCCTTAACCATAGAAGCCTCCCATGGCTGAATCTGAATCATTCTAGGCTCCGGAACACTTACATTGGCTACACTCTGAATTGGTGAAGGTGTGCCGTAATAATCTACACGAAGCTTGTCAAGAATATGTGGATTGGCTCTTCCAGCACGGATGCCTGCATACTCTTCCTCGAGATTATTTAATGTTTTTTCCATTTTATCCTGGAAAGGGTTTAATCTTGAATCCATATTATCCTCCTGATATGCATTATATGCAATTTACTATACAGTAACCTTTGTACCGTTGAATTTGCCTGTAAGAGCATTTACAATGCTGTTTTCCTCATTGAGTCCGAATACATACATAGGCATCTTGTTCTCAAGGCACATGATAGACGCTGTGAGGTCTACTACTGCAAGCTTCTTCTCAACAACCTCTTCGATTGAAAGCTCATCATACTTCTTTGCAGCAGGATTGGTCTTTGGATCACTGTCATATACTCCGTCAATAGCCTTGGCAAGGTAAATACCATCTGCCTCAATCTCAATAGCACGAAGCACTGTAGCTGTGTCTGTTGAAAAATAAGGATGACCTGTACCACCGGCAAAGAAAACAACCATATCATGTGCGAAATACTTGTTTGCTCTGTCCTTAGAGAAAAGCTTTGTCATATTGCCACACTCAAACGGAGTGAGAACCGCTGTCTTCATTCCGACATATCTGAAAATCTCAGATACATAAATGCAGTTCATAACTGTAGCGAGCATGCCTATCTGGTCAGCCTTTGTGCGGTCGATGGTCTCACTTGTTCTGCCTCTCCAGAAGTTACCACCACCGATAACAATACCTACCTGTGTACCATTATCAACAATCTGTTTAACCTGTTTTGCAACTTCAATGACTGTTGCTTCGTCAAAGCCGTGGTGCTTATCACCGGCAAGTGCCTCACCACTTAATTTTAATAATATTCTACTCATATTTATTTACCCTCGAAAAGTCCCTGAACATCGATATCAGCGTATGTCTGAGAACAGAAGCCCTCGATAACGGCACCGTTGTTAATCTGTACTGAACGTGACTTGATATTACCCATGATAACTGCAGAAGTATCTACTACAACCGGTCCCTGAACATCAATATCACCCTTTACAGCGCCTGCAATAACTGCTGAAGCTGCAGAGATATTGCCGATAATAACAGATCCTGCACCTATCTTGACAGTTCCTGTTGAAGCAATTTCTCCCTCAACCTTTGCTACATCAGCGAAAAACTCTGAGGAATTTGTGTTACCGTTGACAGTTCCTGTAACAACAATTTTACCGTTACACATTACGTTTCCATTGATGGTTCCCTGAATATCAAATGATCCTGATGACTGTAAATCACCTGTGAGTACAGTGCTTGCTGTGATGACAGATGTCTCATCCTGTACATTTCCTGATAAAACGTTGTTGTTAACTGGCTGTGTGCTTACTGGCTGTGGTATCTCATTCATTGGTAGTATCTGCTCCTCTTTTTGTGTATTGATTGTCTGCTCTGCGAAATTCTCGCTTGGAGTTGGTCTAGGTACAGCTGTCTCCTGTGGCTGCTCCTCGACATGCTCAAGTAATCCGTCGAGCTTTGAAAGCTCTGATGCAACGTCAACATTCTCACCTATAGTATCTACTACAAGGTTGTCCGCTGTCTGAGCCTTTGGCTCTACTTCCCTCTCAGGCACATCTCCGGGTACAAGCTCGTTTACTGCCTGCGAAAAATCATCCTTAAATTCTTTGAATAATCCCATGAATATTTCCTCCATTTATTATCTTATCCAACAGTATCTGATTTGATATATTGAACTTTATATGTATTGTTATCAATCGGCAATATTTCGGCACCCTGCGCTTTTATGCTTTCAACAAGCGGCTCAATAGCCTCTGCCGTGGTTGATCGGTTTGAATCATCATGTAATAGCACAACTGAATTGTCATATTTGGCAATACCTGAGGTGACATTATTGACAATATCATCGACACTGCAATTGTCTGCCGTATCACCCGAATTGACATTCCAGTCAAAGTATGTGATATGCTTTGAATTGAGTATCTTTACAAGCTCAACCATGTCTACATTGCTAATCTGGTTCATGCTGCCACCGGGAAAACGATAAATATCCGGTGCTGCTCCGGTCAGATTAGTAATATAATCACAAATCTGTGTCAGGTCATCGGTAAATGCCTCTGTGGATTCATAAATCTTACTGTATGAATTACTGTAGGAAGCCATCGCAATAGTGTGGCCGTCCTGCACTATACGCTTATAGACATCATCATACTTGCCGGAGGTATCTGCTGTTACAAAGAATGTGGCCTTAACGCCACATTTGGCCAGCGCATCTAAAATAGCCCCGGTGTTATCACCGGGAATACAATCAAAGGTAAGATATACCTTTCTTGTATCCCCCTCATGATACACGTTGTCTTCTGACTCAAGCTGTTTTACAACAGCCTGAGTTTTCGCGCCAGAGTTTTCATCATCAGAAGCGGTGTCACCATCATCAGACTCTGTATCAGGAACTGTGCTTGATATGGCTGTGTTTAACTGCAGCTCGAGCTTGTATATTCTCGAATTCAGTTTTACGACCATGATGCCCAGTACAACTATGGCGAGGATAGATATCGCCATCCATATTGCTATAGTCATAATAATACTTGTCTTAATGCGGCTCACACGTTTACGACGCTCCTGTTGCTGTCTGGCTAATTCATTATCCCTTGAGTCCATATGCGTCTCCCATTATGAGTGATTTTGTTTCCTTTAACTATTTTACCATATTTTTATATCTTGTAAAGATAAAAAAATTCCGCAAAAGTTTAAAATTTAAACTTTTGCGGAACAGCATTCGTTTAATCAGTATAAAGATACAGTTTAGACTCCAGCCATCTGGGCAGCAACCTCAGCAGCGAAATCCTCCTGCTTCTTCTCCATACCCTCACCTACCTCGAAACGAACCATCTCGGTAATTGTAAGATCCTTAGAAACAGACTCAAGATACTTTGCAACTGACTGCTTTCCATCCTCTGCCTTAACATATGTCTGATCAAGAAGACAAATCTCTTTTAACTGCTTTGATACACGACCCTCAACAAGTCCGTTGAACATCTTCTCAGCTGCGATAGACTCCTTGTCTGCCATAGCAAGCTCACCAAGCTTTGCCTTAGCAGCATCTGATAAGAAGTTCCATACATAGTTCATGTTGTTCTTGTGCTCGTTGAAGTTGTTGATATCATCATCGCTCCAAAGATTCTCATTAATAGCCTTGTCAATTAACTTGTTGAGAATAGGCTTTGGAAGAGTTGTAGCATCATTTAATGCACTGTCAACAGTAATCTCTCTAAGCTTTGCAAGCTCATCATCAGAGATATCGTTTCTGCTGATGTACTGTGGGTTCATAGCTGCAACCTGCATAGCGATATTTGTGATTGCCTCTTTAGCTGCATCATCTGTTGCACCATTTGCTGCAATGATAACACCGATTCTTCCACCACCATGGATGTAAGATGTAACAACATCACCTGTAACCTTTGCAAATCTACGAACAGATAACTTCTCTCCGATTGTAGCTGTCTTCTCTACAAGAAGCTCGCTAAGTCCGTTTGTTGCAAGAAGAGCGTCGATATCCTCTCCGTTTGCACCACCATTTAAATCAGAAGCAAGTGCTGTATCAGCTACAGTCTGAACAAACTCCTGGAATGTCTCGTTCTTAGCAACGAAATCTGTCTCAGAGTTAACCTCTGCTACAACTGCAACGTTTCCGTTTACGGCAACACGTGCAATTCCCTCAGCGGCAATTCTGCTCTGTTTCTTTTCCATCTTAGCTGCACCGCTTTTTCTTAATACCTCAACAGCGGCATCCATATCACCGTTTGTCTCTGTTAAAGCCTTTTTGCAGTCCATCATACCTGCGCCTGTCATTTCACGCAGCTCTTTTACCATACCTGCTGTAATAGCCATTTGATTATCCTCCGATATTAATCTGTTTTATTCCTCAACTGTCTCTTCAGAAGCTTCCTCAGCAGTAACCTCTTCCTCAGCTCCCTGCTTTGCCTCGATAACAGCATCTGCCATCTTAGATACGATTAATTTAACGGCTCTGATAGCATCATCATTTCCAGGGATAACATAATCTAACTCGTCAGGATCACAGTTTGTATCAGCGATACCGATAAGAGTGATTCCAAGTGCCTGAGCCTCTTTAATACAGATACGCTCCTTCTTAGGATCTACTACGAAGATTGCATCAGGGATTCTCTTCATATCCTTGATTCCGCCAAGGTTCTTCTCAAGCTTATCCCACTCCTTCTTGAGTGCGATAACTTCCTTCTTAGGAAGAACATCGAATGTGCCATCCTCTGCCATTGTCTCGATAGCTTTAAGTCTTGCAATACGGCTCTCGATTGTGCGGAAGTTTGTAAGCATTCCACCTAACCATCTCTCGTTTACATAGTACATACCGCAACGCTCTGCCTCAGTCTTGATAGCATCCTGAGCCTGCTTCTTTGTACCTACGAAAAGGATTGTACCACCCTGAGCAGCGATATCAGATACTGCATCATATGCCTCATCAACCTTTCCTACAGACTTCTGTAAGTCGATGATGTAGATACCATTACGCTCTGTGTAGATGTAAGGAGCCATTTTAGGGTTCCATCTTCTTGTCTGATGTCCGAAATGAACACCTGCCTCGAGTAACTGTTTCATTGAAATTACGCTCATTTTATTTACCTCCGTTTGGTTATTAATCTTCCGTGTGTTTCCAATTAGATCAGCCACCGGTAAGCGTTATCCGGCACCGGCGATCATCCGCACACGTGCTTTATAGTATTTAAGCCTTTGGAATTATAACATACCAAAGGCTTATATGCAAGTAAAAAATTTATTTCTGTGTCAGAATTGTGATTATGTCATCATATGATGCCCCCTGCGGGATTGAATGATCACCATCTGCTATAAAATGATCAGCTCCCTTTTGTCCCATATAAATGCGAAATTGTTCAGCATCATCCACAAGCCCTAAAGCTTTAAGCTTTTCCGCAATGGTACGGCAGGTGTCCTGCCTTGTTACCGTAATGGTGTATGTTGTAGTGGCAGTATCCTGTGGTGCTACAGTCTCAGGCTGTGCATCTGCCGCCGGAACTACAGCTTCCTGCTGTGTGTCCTCCTGCGTGGTCTGGCTGTCCTGCATCTGACTGTCCTGTTCAGCTTCGGATTTTTTGGAAGAATCGTCGGAATTTGCGGCAGATGAGTCTGTTTTTTCACTATTATATTCGTCTGCAACTGTCCCGGAAGACTTCTTTGCTTCAACCATACCAAGTGTTTTGGCTTTTTCTATTATTTCTGTATCAGACATGGACTGCTTATTGCCGTGAAAACCAATCGTCATGATTATTACCGCAAAAATAATACCAAGACCAAGTCCTCGCAAATAGTATTTTAATCTCACTTTATTTGCCCTCTTTATATAAATCTATTATAAGCTTTACTTCTCCGGTACCAAGAGACAAAAGCTTCGCTATCTCTACATTGCTCTTGCCGGCCTTATAAAGCTTAAGGATTTCATGTGTGTGGTTTATTATATCAGCGTTTGCATTGCTGCCTGCAGGTGTACCCAAAGCAGCATCAGAGGCTTCGACCGATATAGAGGCTGCGGCAGCCGGTGCAACTGTTGCTTTTGTCTCTGACACACGGACAGCTTCGGCAGGCTGGGTTCTTTTGACACCGGAAATATCTATACCTGTCGTCTGCTTCATGGCAGGCTTTGTATCCTGCTGCATTGCGCCGGGCTTAGGCTCTGCAGGCTTTTGTACGGCTACAGCCGGTTTTTCAGCCTGCTTGACAGAGTCAGCAGAAAGAGGCTCAAAGGAGCTTCTAAGTCTTGATGATGCTTTTTCAATATCCCCTGAAAGCTGTGTAAGCTCATCATGCTTGTCATTTAGCATACTGTATAAAAACATTATTTCATTGTGAGCCTTATTTATCGAATCAAGCACTGTATCGGAATATTCATTTATCGCCATTATTTTGGAATTTGCTTCCTTTTCAAGACTTCGCTTTGTCTCATCCTGTTTTTGTGTTATTTCCTCGTCCAAGGCATCACTTAAGTCCTTTTTGGCTGCAGTCACTTCTTTTTCAGTTATTATTTTTAGTTCCTCAGCACTCATATCTGCTATTTTGTCTAAATCCTTATGTGAAAGCTTGTCATTTACCATAAAGCTTCCTATAAGAAAAACAACACCTATGATGATGAGAGTTATTTCTAATGTTGTCATATAAACCTCTGCACTCTTATGCGTTTGTAAGTATATTCATATAAGGACCCATGACCTTACGCATTTTAATCAGTCCCTTTGTGTGAAGCTGTGATACTCTTGATTCTGAAACCTCGAGGATATTGCTTATTTCTTTGAGGGTAAGATCCTCATAATAGTATAATTCAATAACCCTTCGCTCCTTCTCGGTCAGATTGTCAAGCGACTTAACAAGCATTGTTTTCAGCTCTTCCTGTGTAATAATATCCTCAGGCTGTGCATAATGTGAATTGTGTACAGCATCCACGACAGGCTCAGGTCCTGCCTCTTCAAATTCGTCGAGAGATACTATATTTGTTACTTTAAGCTGTGACTGCCAGCTGCAAAGCTCATCCTCTGAGATAGAAAGCTCCTTTGCCAGATCGGTATCATTTGCTGTTTTGCCTGTACGCAGCTCTATGTTCTTTATTGCCTCGTCTATTTTTCTTTGTCTTTGTCTGACTGTTCTTGGAATCCAGTCCATTTTCCTGATCTGATCAAGTATGGATCCGCGGATTCTCAGACTTGCATATGTCTCAAATTTGACATTTTTTTCAAGATTAAACTTGTCTATGGCATCAATGAGGCCAAATATCCCATAGCTTACCAGGTCATCATACTCCACATTATGCCCCAGATACATACTGAGGCGTCCTGCCACAAGCCTGACCAGCTGTGCATATTCTATTATGAGCTGTTCCCGTAGCTTAGGAGTGGGATTTTTTTGATATTCCTCCCACAGCTTTTCCTTTTCTATAGCTTTCATTATGCCCCCTGTTTATCAGTTTATTATTCTGCAGCTAGCCGTTTTGCTTATCATCGTCATTATCGCTATCCAAGGCTATTGAATCATCCGGCTGTGCTTCATCCGCCTCTGCTTTACTTTGTCTGTCTTCCATCGCCTTAAAAGCACAGCTTAAAACAGCTTTAAGTATTGCTCCGATTATATAGAATACCACAAGCACAGCTAAAAGTCTTGTGGTAAAGCTCATCAGATCAGCCTTCTGCTGCAGGGATATAATACTGCATATGAAGCCTGCTAAAAGCATAACAAGAGATGGTAATAAATTATTCTTCATGTTAAATCACCTTTTGCTCTTTTCCGACTGCTTTGATGATATAGTCACCGGTTTCACAGTCAAGTATAACAGTTCTTCCGTAATTGAGACCGGTATCCTGTGCCTTAAGAGGAATTTTAAGCTCCGAAAGCACATGCTTTGCCATATCTGTATTGCGATCCCCCACATTCCCGATTGTAGAATTGCCTGACATTTCGAACATCTTAGCTCCACCGGCAATCTTTGCAACCATACGTCTGGGATTTGCCCCATTGCTTATCATTTGATTATAAAGCTCCCTGATTCCCGTATCACCAAACTTGGCTATATTTGTATTATTTCTGAGTTTGGTGCTGTCAGGCAGCATATAGTGTACAAGCCCGCCGATTTTTGAAACCGGATCATAAAGTGTAAGTCCTATGCATGAACCAAGTCCAAGTGTGGTCAGAGAATCAGGGGCTTTGGCAACCTTAAGGTCTGCCATTGATACTTTAATAGTACTTGCCATATAGATTCTCCTAAATACTAATTCCTAAAGCCGATAAAATATTATCATATGAATCCGGATCAGGCATAAGGATAAAGTATCCGTTCATCATTATATCATCACCAAACTCCGTTTCTATAAAAAGTGCATTGTCACCGTATTGTCCAAACTGAATTGCCGGCACACTTAATATGGAAGCCGCCATATCTACGGCAATATACGGAACAGAAGGCAGAATCGTAAGATTTGTCATAGTTGAAAGCGCTGACAAATATGCGCCTGCTATTATGTTTCCTATCTCCTTCATGGCAGATAGATCCATCTCGTCAAACGGCTCATTATAGTCCTGCGGTCTGCCCATCAGCTTGTTTACCAGAAAGTGTGCTGCAGGAAGCTTCATGAGAAACATCATACTGCCTGAGATATCGTTGGTAACCTCAAGAAATATACCAACTATTGTCTCTTCCTCCGGACATATGGCATCTCCCAGCTTTGTCGCATCCATTAACAGAACTCTCGGAACCTCCATTTTCATGGTAGTGCCAAGCATGCCGGCAATCGCTGTTGTGGCATTGCCGGCACCTATATTTCCGATTTCCTTAAGGACATCCATATACATCGAATTAACATTATCTAAAGAAAATTCACTCATCGTATTCACCCTTTTATTTATTAAAACTTATATAGTGAGGCTTTCACACCTCACTATACACTGCTTCAAATCAGTTGTTGTCCTTATCTGTGACGATTGAGCCTATTTCAAACAGAGAAATCAGTTCATCTCCGTTTTTACCTATACCGTTTATAAACAGCTCCTTCCCTGTAGATGAAGCATCAATATTAGGCTTGTCTATTTCGTCAACCACAAGTGTGACAACTTCACAAACCTCATCGACAATCAGACCTATCTCGCCCTTTTCCTCGAGCTTTAGGATAATTATTCTGGTTGATGATGTATATACATCATCGTCCAGTCCCATTTTTATACGGGCACTCATTACCGGAACGATATCTCCGCGCAGATTTATGATACCCTTAAAGTACTTCTGTGCCTTTGGCACTCTTGTAATCTTTTGCATTCTGACTATATTATCAACATAGCCTATATCAATTCCGAATTTTTCTTCGCCTATTTTAACTGAAATATATTGCTTTGTTTCTTTTTCCTGTATATCAAATTCATTGTCTGGCATGTACTTCCCCTCCATTACATAAGTGTATTTACATCAAGTATCAAAGCTACATCACCATCTCCAAGTATTGTCGCTCCGCTGATAAGCTTGTTGCCGTTTATGTATTTTCCTAAAGACTTGATTACAATCTCCTGCTGTCCGATCAGATTGTCAACCACAAGACCTGCCTGCTGATCTCCCTTTTGGACAATTACTACAGTAAGATGATCCGGCTCCTGCTCCTTTGGCTCAATGTCAAGCATCTTGTCGAGGCGGATGATCGGAATAACGCTTCCACGCAGGTGGATAACCTCCTTGGCCTGTACATATTTGATATCCTTTACAGGAATATCCTCTATATTTGAGATAGAACCAAGTGCGATGGCATATATTTCATCACGGATTTCGACCATGAGAGCCTGAATGATTGCAAGTGTAAGAGGAAGACGTACAGTAAATGTAGTACCCTTACCAAGCTCGGTTGAAACCGATACATCACCACCCAGCTGTTCAATGCCGGATTTAACAACATCAAGACCAACTCCTCGTCCGGAGATATCGGTAATCTGCTTTGCCATTGAAAAGCTTGGCATGAAAAGAAAGTTGATGATATCCTTCTGAGATAGATTTTCAGCCTGTTCAGCTGTCACTATGCCACGCTCTATAGCCTTGGCCTTTACGGCTTCGGTATTGATTCCGTTTCCATCGTCACCAACCTTTATGACTACGTTGTTGCCCTCCTGGTATGCATTCAGGAAAATAGTACCTACCTCAGGCTTTCCGCGCTCAAGTCTGACCTCATTGCTTTCAAGTCCATGGTCAGCACTGTTTCTAAGCAGATGCTGCAGAGGATCTCCAATCTGATCAACAACTGTACGGTCCAGCTCGGTATCTTCACCGGTTATGACAAGATTCATCTTCTTATTCAGAGTACGGGAAAGATCTCTTATCATTCTAGGATATTTCTGTGTAACACTTTCAATAGGAACCATTCGTACCTTCATGACAGATTCATGAAGATTGGTTGTGATTCTTTCCAGATACTCAATCTGTTCATGGAATGACTGGTTATTATTGTTTTCTCCATCAGATGAGCTCATGGCTACAAGAGAGTTCTTTGCAATAATAAGCTCAGATACCTGATTCATAAGCATATCAAGCTTTTCGATATCTACTCTGACAGTTCTGCTTGTAGTAGCTTTTTTGTGAGAAACTGCCTGCTTTTGAGAGTCATTTGATGTCTTTGGCTTTGCAGTCTCGGTCTTTGCTGCCGGAGCCTTTTCCTCTTTCTTTTCCTCAGAAGCCTTTTGTGTCTCTTCAGAAGCCTGTGCTGTCTGCTCAGCTTCACCCTCTATGTGAAACTCAGTGATTTCTTTTCCGAAAACCTTATCTATCTCAGATACGTTTGAGGCTGCATGCTCTAATTTATCAAAGGACTCGCCGGATGCAACATAAAAGCTGAACGATAAATCAAATTTCTCGTCCTCAATATCCTGTGAGCTTGGTCTGTAAACCACAATCTGTCCCAGCTCCTCAACTGCCCTGAAAACAAGAAAAGCCCTTGCAGCCTTGAGCAGACAGTCGCTTGCTACTGTAACTGTCATGCCGTATATTTTAAGCCCTGCTGAAATTGCCTCGTCAATTAGATTTTTCTCGTTATTTGTCAGTTCGATTGTATCAAGTACGTTTGGAGAAGCATCTGATGAAGCCTGTGCTTTTGCTTCAGTCACTGTTTCCTGAGCCTCAGCCTGTTTGCTTACAGGCTGTCCGTTTGCTTTTGCAATAAAATCGTTGAGCTCCTTTATGATAACCTCATTGTCATCAGTACCCTCATCAGATGTAGATTTGATATTCTCGACGTAGCTGTCTATAGCGTCAAGACACTTAAAGAGCAGATCAATCATTGAGCTGTCCACTTTTATTTTATCGCTTCTGACCTCCTGAAATACGTTTTCCATATCATGGGTAAGGTGCTGCATGCGCTTAAAGCCCATTGTACCTGCCATACCCTTTAAGGAGTGAGCCGCACGGAAAATCTCATTTATAGTGTCTTTGTTTTCCGGCTCCTGCTCAAGAGTCATGATACAGTCAGATAAAGTCTGAATATGCTCTGAACTTTCATCAATAAAAATTTCTAGATACTGGCTAACATCCATTTTATTTTACCCCCACATTTTTTGTGATAGCTTTGGCAACATCTGATAATGTAACGACTTCATCAACCACACCTGCCTCATAGATAGCTCTTGGCATGCCATACACCACACTTGATTTCTCGTCCTGTGCAATGACATAGATAGGCTTTGATTTGCCAAGTGAGAGAATGCCGTTCGTGCCGTCTGCACCCATACCTGTAAGTACAACACAAACAACCTCATCATAATTAGAGGATGTTAGTGAATCGAACATGATATTGGCACAAGGCTTTAGTCCTCCGATAGGTGGCATATCGTTAAATGATATAACGTGTGAAGCACCTGATTTCTTTACAGCTATATGTGTACCGCCCGGAGCTATATACACTACTCCGTTTTTAAGCACCTCACCGTTTGAAGCCTCCTTCACCTGAACCTGACTTAGCTCATTAAGGCGCTCAGCCATGCTCTTTGTAAAACCGGCAGGCATGTGCTGTACTAAAACAACCGGTGCCGAAAGATTGGCCGGAAGAAACGGTATCACACTCTGCAGTGCCTTTGGACCACCTGTAGATGATGCAATTGCAACGATTTTATTGCTGCCTGTTGCTTTGTGTTTGTTTACAATAGTACCGGCTTTCTTTTCAACAGCTGTGACATTGCGTGAAGCACTATGGACAGTTGCGGTTCTTATGGCAGCTTGTACAACCTTTAGTAAAGTTTCCTTAAACTGATTTCCCTTTGCCTCTATGATATTGTTTGGTTTTGTGACGAAATCAAAGGCACCAAGCTCTAACGATTTGATGGCTTCATCTGCACCCTTGACGGTCAGAGTGCTAACCACCACTACAGGTGTTTTTATGCTCTCCTTCTGCAGATGTGAAAGCAGCTCGAGTCCATTCATCCTCGGCATATTTATGTCAAGAATAACAGCATCGTACTTTTGTGTACGGAGCTTTTCAAGCGCTTCAAGCCCATCCTTACATGTATCAGTTGCCTGTAATTTATTGTCTGAATTGATTATATCACACTCAACCCTTCTCAGGAGTGCAGAATCATCAACTATTAAAATGTTAGACTTCATATTATTACTCCATTTCCCTTCTTCGTATGCGTCGTTCTTCCTCAAACACAAATCTGACTATTTTCTCCCGTTCTGCCATGCGGTCAAAAATAAACTTTGAGCGTGCAAAATATCTGTCTGTATGGTCCAAAGCAGGAGTACAGCTTATCACCTTACAGACGATATTGAATTGCTGTGTGCTTTCTTCAAGTGCTAAAGAAAACTGTGCCATGAAATATGCCCCCTCCTCCAAAGGTGTGCGCAGAGAAAATCTGATGCCACCGCCGCTTATATCAAGGATAACAGACTTGACGGTCTGCATATTTTTGCTGTTTATTGCATGATTCTTATACATGCTTTTACAAAACTCAGACTCACTCTCAGCTTTATCGTCATATCTGACCTCATAAAAGCTCATGTCTATAGTACATGGAAGCCTGAAAAACTGACGCCTTTGAATCTTTTCCAGATTGTTTGTGAGCTCTATGGCAAGAAAATACATATTTCCTTTACGATAACGCTGTCTGACTATAGCAGCGCTTTTTAGTATGGTTTTGTTTTGGGTATATACTATAAAATCAAATTGCATGCCCAGCTGAAATAAAACCACTCTGCCGTTGTCAACAGGCATGGTTATCTCCCACCTGCTGTCTGTCAGATTGTCAGAAAAGCTGCTCTTATATGATGTGCTGTTATCGGATAAACCGGATGCAAGGATATCAATTTTGTCACCCGGAAAAATCAAACTTGTATAGTCCATATGTCTTCCTCTTAAATTAACTATTGCTTTCTGTTAAAAAAATTTGAAAAAATATGTGAGATTGTTCTTTTCTCTTCCAAAGCAGCGGACTCATTATCCAAAAGTCTTTTTGCAATTTCTTCAAATGACCGTGCAGCCTTTGAAGTTGGATCATAAATTGAAAGTATCTTCTGCTGCCTGACAGCCTTTTCAACCATTGTATCAGACGGCACATATCCCAGATACTCGAGGCTTCCGTTTAAGAATTGCATAACAACGGAATTAATCTTGTTGAACACTATACTGCCATCCTCTTTTGACGCAGCCCTGTTGGATATAACACGTATACATGCTTTTGACGGATCAAAATCAGGCCGCTTATACAGTGCTTTAAGCAATGAATATGAATCAGTGATGGAGGTCGGTTCAGGGGTTGTAACCAGCACAATTTCGTTACTGGCCGCAACAAATTCCATGACCTGCTCAGATACTCCTGCGCCGGTATCGATTATTATAAAATCGTACATGCTGTTTAACTCATTTATTGCAGAGACAATGAAATGAATCTGTTCGTGGTTTAGGTTATTAAGTCCTACAACACTTGAGCCGGCTGAGATAAAATCAATGCCCAAAGGTCCGTTTGATATGATGCTCTTTATCGTTTGATTTTCATATATCACATCAGCAAGAGTGTACTTAGGAATGACTCCAAACATCACCTCGACATTGGCGAGGCCGAAATCAGCATCAAAAATAATCACTCTCTTGCCGAGTCTGCTGAGCCAGACTGCCAGATTAACAGAGGTATTGGACTTGCCTACGCCACCCTTGCCACTTGTAATGGTAATAACACGGGCCGGTTCTATGTAATTTTGATTACGCTGCTTAATGACATTTCTAAGCTGCTGTGCCTGGTCCATTATTGTCTGCCTCCCAGTAATTGTTTGACAATCTTTTGTGTATCAAATACCTCAATATCATCCGGAACGTTTTGTCCATTGGTCACGTATGATATACCGGCATCTGAGTATAGCTTTATATTTAAAAGATTGCCGTAAGATGAGGTTTCATCAAGCTTTGTAAATATCAGCTTGTAATCGTCAATATCCTTATATGAATCGATTATAGATATAAGATCCCTGTACTTGGTTGTTGCACTTAAAACGAGATATACAGATTTCTCGTATTCAGGTGAAAGACCTGCAAGAAGCGCTCTCATATCACTTCGCTGTGTCTCGTTCTTATGGGAAAAGCCGGCTGTATCAACGAAAATCACATCTGCCTGCTCATATTCAGCCACTGCACTATTTAACTCTGCGGCAGTGTAAATGACAGACATAGGTGTATCCAGAATATTTGCAAATGTGCGCAGCTGATCTGTTGCGGCTATCCTGTATGTATCTGCTGTGATAAATGCAATGTTTTTATTATAATTCACCTTGAATTTTGAAGCAATTTTAGCAATTGTGGTTGTCTTTCCGACACCTGTCGGTCCGACAAAGAAAACAACTCTTGGTTTTTTACCGTTTACCTTTATAGTGTCAGGCTGCCCGAATCTTAAAATGAGCTTCTGGTATACATTTGACAGAATCACATCAAGACTGTTGCCGGGACGTAAGAATTTCTCAATTTCATCCAGAATCTGATTGATATATTTCTCATCCACCTCATTATCGAGCAGTGTCTTGTATAAAATGCGCACAAATTTAAGCTCCTGTGCACTCTGAGGCTTTGATGTTTCATTTTTTTGAGGCTTATCAAATGTGCTTTCCATCATTTTGGCAATGGAATCAAGCTCCTTTATTTCCTTTTCAATATCGCCGGTCTGCTCAGCCGTCTTCGGAACTGCCGGTGCAGGGGAAGGCTTTAAGGTCTCAGGTGCAGGTTTTGCAGCGAATGAAGGCATCTTTATCTCTTCATCTGCCTTGTAATCAATTTTACCGGGAAGTGTAGTCCTTGCAAGCTGCGAGGCCGTTATTGTCTGTGTCTGTTTTTTTTCATCCATAGCCGCAGTCACCTCATAGGTTGAGCTTTTGAATATACCAAATAATCCCTTTGGCTTAATCTCCTTGATATTCATAATCACGGCATTTGCCCCAAAGGCCTGCTTTGCACATTCAATCGCTTCTTCTTTTGTTTTTCCAGTGAATTTGTTAATAGTCATTTATGCAGTCACCATTCCTACCGACTGAAGCTCTACATTTGATTCCACCTCATTGTAGGACAATACAATGAGATCCTTGAAATAGTCCTCAGTCATTTTCTTAAAGTACATTCTAACAATTGGGGATGTAATAATAATAGCACTCTTTCCCAAACTTTCCAACTTACCAATTTCAGTTTCGACAGATTTTATGATAGCCTTTATCCTGTCTGGATCAAGGGAAAGGTAAGAGCCCTGCTCTGTCTGTTTGACAGATGACATAATTTCCTGCTCCACAGAAGGGTCAAGTGTGACGACACTTGTGGTTTCATTTGCAGGAAAATACTTGCTTGATATGGCTCTCTTTAAGCCCTGACGCACATATTCGGTAAGTACATCCGTATCTCTGGTGGTTTGTGCATGATCTGCAAGTGTCTCAAAAATTGTAAGCAGATCCCTGATAGAAATCCCCTCGCCCAAAAGATTCTGAAGCACCTTCTGAATCTCACCAAGACCAAGAAGCTTCGGTATAAGCTCGTCCACAATGACAGGGTTTGACTCCTTGAGATTGTTGACCAGATTCTGTACATCCTGTCTGGTGAGAAGCTCTGCAATATGAGATCTGATAACCTCAGTCAGATGCGTTGCTATGATGGATGGCGGGTCAACAACCGTATATCCAAGACTCTCAGCACGCTCTCTCTGACTTTCCGTAATCCATATGGCCGGAAGATGGAATGAAGGCTCAAAGGTAGGAATACCTGTTATCTCCTCCTCCACATAGCCCGGATTCATAGCCATGTAGTGATCAAACAGTATCTCACCCTCTGTCACCTGTATGCCCTTTATCTTGATGATATACTGATTAGGATTAAGCTGTATATTATCCCTTAATCGTATGATAGGTACGACAGTTCCAAGCTCTAAAGCAATCTGTCGTCTTATCATTACAACTCGGTCAAGCAGATCTCCGCCCTGATTCACATCGGCAAGAGGTATGATACCATAGCCGAACTCAAGCTCAATAGGATCAACCTGCAGCAGTGAAACGACATTTTCGGGCTTTCGTATTTCCTCGGCATCACTTTCAGCCTGTGCTGTTTCATCCTCAATGCTTTCAACACCGGCCTTTTTATCCAGATTTTTAGCTGTTACAAAGAAAGCAACTGCAAGTCCTATGAAAAGCCACCACTCATTGCGAAGCGGTGTGAGCACGCCTAAAACCACAAGCACAATTGATACAATATAAAGCACCTTGGCTGTGCCAAAGAGCTGACCTAAAAGCTCACCGGAAAAATCATTTTCATTGGAGCCCTTTGTAACAAGAATACCGGTTGAAAGTGAAATAAGTAACGACGGTATCTGTGATACAAGTCCGTCTCCGATTGTGAGCAGACCAAACTTTTGTATGGCCTCATTTGCATCAAGTCCCTGAAACATAACGCCCATGACGGTACCGCCAACCAGATTGATAAGAGTAATGATAATACCTGCTGTTGCATCTCCCTTTACGTACTTTGTAGCACCATCCATAGCTCCGTAGAAGCTTGATTCCTTCTGGATTTTATCACGGCGGGCCTTTGCCTCCTTGTCAGTGATGGCACCGGTGTTTAAGTCAGCATCGATTGCCATCTGTTTACCGGGCATCGCATCGAGCGTGAATCGCGCAGTTACCTCAGCAACACGCTCAGATCCCTTGTTGATAACAACAAACTGGATGATAATAAGCACTATAAAAACGATTGCACCGATGACTAAATTACCGCCACCGACGAACTGACCGAACACATTTACAACAACACCCGGATTTCCGGTTGATAAAATAAGTCTGGTAGATGAGACATTAAGTGAAATCCTGAATATGGTCGTAAAAAGTAAGAGTGTCGGGAAAAATGACATATCAAGCACTTCTTTTACAAACAGCACCTTAAAAAGTATTATGAGTGCTATTGAGAGGTTGAATGCAAGCATAATATCTAAAAGGAATGAGGGAATAGGTATGATAAAAAATAAAACAGCACATAACAGATATACTCCAACACCTAAATCTGTCTTTTTTAACATATTCTATTCCTCCTTTCCGTTAAATCACGGACTGCATATATAAATAAAGTCCGTATTTATCTTTTAGTTTTATAATAATATATTGGATTAATTATTTTCCCTGTAAATCATAGCAAGTATTTCCGCAACCGACTGGTAAAGCTCAGGCGGTATCTCAGCTCCAAGATCCACATTATGAAAAAGCATTCGTGCAAGAGGTTTATTCTCGACTATACGTATATTATTATCTCTTGCTATTTCCTTTATTTTCTGTGCCACATAATCCTGGCCCTTTGCAACAACGACAGGAGCCTCATTTTTTTGTGCATCGTATTTTACGGCAACAGCAAAGTGGGTAGGGTTGGTGATGACAACATCAGCCCTTGGCACATCCTGCATCATCCTTCGCTGTGAAGCCTCCTGCATACGTTTACGCTGCTGACCCTTTATAACAGGATCTCCCTCTGTGTTTTTAAACTCATCCTTGACCTCCTGCTTGGTCATCTTCATATCCTCATTAAACTTGTGCTTATTGTAAGCAAAGTCAGCAATACCGACAATCAGATAGACTATGCTGATCTTAAGTCCGGTATTTATGATGATATCACCAATCAATACTATTGCCTGTTTGAGCGGAAGCTCATAGAGTATAAATATATCATTCTGATGCGATTTAATCGATGAATAAGCCACATACATAATGATTCCAACTTTAAGTACAGACTTAAGAAGCTCGAAAATGGAGTCCTTAGACAGTATTCTCTTAAATCCGTTTATAGGATTAAACTTGCTAAGCTTTGGAGCCATCGGCTTAGTGGATATTTTAAATCCGACCTGAATGATACTCACAAGTATCGTGATTGCAACTCCAAAAACAAAAAACGGCAGCACAGTTAATAAAAACTGAAGTATCACATTGTTTAAATAATGTGATACCGAAACAGATGAAATCTGCTCCTGAGCCTCCTTTAAAAAATCAGGCATTTTCTTATATACAACAGAAAACAATCCAATCAGGTTGCCACCTACAAAGGATATAAATATCTTTAATACTAAAAACAGAACTATAAGATCAAAGGCAGCTGTAAGCTCCTTGCTTTTTGCAACCTTGCCCTCTTCTCTGGCATCCTTTAACTTCTTTTCGGTTGCCGGCTCTGTTTTTTCGCCACCTTCACCATCCTGTGCAAACCATTGCAGATTGTAGCGCATCACTGTATGCAATTTGGAAAATTTATCTAAGCTGTCAGTACATTCCATCAATTATTGAAACCACCATAGTCTTAATTTCTGTAATAATAAAATTGGCAATGCTCGGAATTAGATATACTATCAAAAATAATACAATAAATCCGACTACAATTTTTAACTGGATACCTACAGAGAACATATTCATCTGAGGCGCGACCTTTGCCATGATGCCAAGTATACAGTTCATTATCATCATGCACGCAAAGACCGGAAGAAATATCCTGAAGCCAATTACAAACATATCACCCATATACTTAATAATTGTGGAGAGCATATTGTCAAACTGAAACTGTGCTCCTCCAAGCGGTACAACTGAAAAAGAGTCACAAACTGCCCTTATAAGATACGTATGCATATCAGAAACAAGAAGCAGGACAAGAACTACGTAATAATAAAAGTTACCTGTAACAGTTGTCTCTGAATTCATAGATGGATTAAATTCTGTAGCCATGGACAGACCGATATCCATATCAATCAGATTTCCCGCAAAAATAACAATGGAATTACATATATTGGCTGCAAAACCTATGAGCAGTCCTGTAATTCCTTCTTTTACGACCAGTACAGCAAAACCTACTGCACTGACATAGGAAAGCTGTGGTCTTTCTATGATATTGTACATAAACAAAGCAACAAAGGCGGATAAGCCGGTCTTGACACGTGCCGGAACCGCATTATCTCCAAAAAACGGAGCTATGTACACAAACGATGCAATACGCACCAGAATCAGCAAAAAATATTCAAAATTCGCAATAGAAAAAGAATAATTAATCATATATCATCCTATCCCATGCTTATATAATAACTGAATTTGGACCACAAATCAGTCATGAAGCCGGACATAGTGTCGAGCATCCATGAGCCACAGAGCATCATTACAAGAAAAATTGCAATAATCTTAGGCACAAAGGTAAGTGTCTGCTCCTGAATTGACGTAACTGTCTGAAATATACTGACTATAAGTCCGACAATCAGTGAAACAAGCAAAAGCGGAGCCGATGTAATGATTGTAGTGTAAATTGCCTCTCTGGCAATATCTAAAACAGCTTCCTGGGTAATCATATGTACACCTCCTAGTAAAACGTCTTGACCAGATTACCAATAACCAGATCCCAGCCATCCGCCAGGATAAACAAAAGAACCTTGAACGGCATCGAGATGGTAGTCGGCGGAAGCATCATCATACCCATTGACATGAGCACTGATGAAACAACCATATCTATTACAATAAATGGAATATATATTAAAAAGCCCAATATAAAGGCTGTTCTAAGCTCACTAAGTATAAAGGCAGGAACAAGTGTTGTAAAAGGTACATCATCATAGTCATCGTACTCTTCTCCTGAGATATCCACAAACAGCTTTATATCCTTGGTCTGTGTCTGTCCATACATAAACTCCCTGAATGGACCCTCAGCCTCCTTTATAGCCTCCTGCTGTGTGATTTTACCCTCATCAAGGGGCTTTATAGCCTTTTCGTTAATCTGTGAAAATGTTGGCCACATAATAAAAAGTGTCAAAAACAAGGCAAGTCCGATAAGCACCTGATTAGGCGGCGCTGTCTGGGTACCGATAGCTGTTCTGACAAAATGCAGTACGATTATAATTCTTGTAAAAGAAGTCAGCATGATGAGAATAGAAGGTGCTAAAGACAATACCGTAAGCACCAAAAACATCCTGACCGGTGTGGACAGAGAGCCTGATTCATTGTTGTAATATATGTTCAGACCGTTTGTGCTGTCAGAGGTGGCATCGGCTAAATCCTTGTCGCCACTGTCAAGACTTTTAACGTCATCTAAATCCTTTGTCACATCATTTGTGCTGATATCACCGGATGCTGTGCCTGTCTGACTGGCATTTACACTGTCAGGATAAAATATGCATAATGAAATTGTTACCGTAAGTACTGCAATTGCAAAAATAAATGACGCTTTGCAATATACAGCCTTGAATTTCTTCATGAATTTATTCATGTCTGCTCCTGTTACTGTACTTTTCTTTCAATTTATCCATAATCGCAGAAAAGGATTCCGTATTCTGAGTCGTGTTTTGAGGATCCTTAAATGATAAATCCTTTAATTCATCCTCCTTAAGCTCAGTCAGAAAATTCACTTCATCCTTTCCGATTGAAACAACGATATATTTGGTGCCGGCTTCGACAATACTTATCATCTTATTGTTTCCGACACTTATTGTTTCAATAATTTTAAGATTCCTGTTAAAGCTTCGCCCCTTCTGGATGCCTGCCATCCATCTGGTGGTAAAATACGTCAGGATAAGCACAAAAACAAAAATTATTAAAACTGTGATAAGCTGGACAAAGCTGTCCAGTGATGTTGCTGCTAATATCATTTTAATTCCTCTGTATTGTATTGGTTAAATATCAGCCGACACTATTTTGTTTTTCCGGTGTTTATCTTTGAATTGACTATCTCAGTGATTCGCACACCAAAGCTTTCCTCAATTACGACAACCTCACCCTTAGCTACATATTTGCCATTGACAAGAATGTCTATAGGCTCTCCCGCGAGCTTGTTAAGCTCTATAATCTTGCCCGGGCCAAAATCAAGTATCTCGGAAATAGACTTTTTGGTGCGGCCAAGCTCAACAGTCACCTCAAGCGGGACATCCATGATTAAATCAATGTTTTCCGGCTGGTAAACCTGATTTGGCATGGCTCCAAAAGGGGTGAATTGAGCAGTCTGTACATTTACCTGATTGCCCATCATATTCTGTGCCCCCATATTCTGGTTCATCATTCCCTGATTCATCATGTTCTGACTATTCATATTCGGATTCATCATATTTTCGTTTATCATGCTCTGATTGTTTGCGGAAGCATTATTCATGCTGCCACCATCCTGTGGCTGTTGTATAGGCGCAGCCTGTGTGGCGGTGTTTGAACTTTGAGGAACATCCTCTGTCACACTTTGTGTATCAAGCTCCATATTCTGAGATACCCCCTTACACATATCCTTTACAAATGTCGGCGGGTAAAGCTGCATTATTTCACTGTCTACAAGATCTCCAATCTCCATACGGAAGGAAATCTTTACAAACTCTTCAGACAGGAAGCTGTCAATTTCGCCCTCGTTTAAGGTATTTTTCAAATCAACTACCTCTGCAATAGGCGGGCTGATATCGATAGTGCGATTGAGCATAGATGAAAGAGATGTAGCGGAAGAACCCATCATCTGGTTCATAGCCTCACTTATAGCACTGAGATGTAATTCTCCGATTTCACCATTTATATTTGTTCCATCCCCACCCATCATAAGGTCTGTTATAATCTTAACATCCTTTTCTTTCAGGACGAGGATATTGCTTCCGTTCAAGCCCTGTGTGTATCCGATTTTTATAAATACGCACGGCTTTTCGTACTCGTCAACAATTTTGTCCCAATTTGAAAATGAAACTACAGGTGTAGAAATCTCTACTCTTCTATTTACAAGTGAAAACAGTGTGGTTGCAGCTGTTCCCATACTGATATTGGCAATTTCTCCAATCGCGTCCTTTTCGGATTCCGTCAATATCTCATCGCTCGAATCCGCAGCATCGTTATTGTTTAACAATGCATTTATTTCCTCCTGCGATAAAACTCCATCCATGATTTATTGCTCCTCTCTGACTACTGATGTAATTCTTACCGCATATTTCTCACCGGAAGAACCAGGTAGTGCAGTAAACTTTTTGATATTTCCTACATAGATATCCAACTCATCATCCACACTGGTGTCAAGCCTTATTACATCCCCCGGCACAAGTGTAGAAAAATCCTTTACTGATATAAGACTCTTGCCAAGTACCGCCTTGACCGGAATCTGCGATTTTTGAATAAGGCTTTCTATGGCATTTCTATAGTTGGTTTCATCATGATTTTGTATGTTAGAATACCAGTATCTGGTATTCAGCTTATCTATAACAGACTCAAGAGTGATATAAGGCAGACATATATTCATCAAGCCCTCAACATCACCAATCTTTATATTCATAGTGATAATAGCTATCATCTCGCTTGGAGATATAATCTGTGCATACTGGGAATTGGTCTCAATCCGCTCTAAATGAGGACTTATATCAAGCACATTCTGCCACGGCTCATTGAGCAGATTGATGCATATAACCAAAATACGCTCAATAATCAAAAGCTCAATCTCTGAAAACTCTCTCGTCTTATCGAGAGAATCTCCCCTTCCGCCCAGCATGCGGTCTACAATAGCATATCCAAGGCCGGAAGCCATTTCAATTATTATGTTTCCCTGCAATGGTGCGAAATTGACAATGCCAAGTAGCACCGGATTTGAAAGTGCATTTGTGAATTCAGAATATGTAACCGCCTCCGAGTTCATCACCTCTACCTGCACTGATTTTCGCAGATAAACGGGAAGGTTCGTTGTAAGAAGTCTTCCATAATGCTCAAATATTATTTCAAGGGTCCTTAGATGTTCCTTTGAAAACTTAGATGGGCGGGCGAAATCATAGTCTTTGACCGTCTGTTCACTATTTTCTTTTATTTCATCTACATCAAGCTCGCCGCTGCTTAGGGCATTGAGCAGATTGTCTATCTCACTCTGAGATAAAACATCACCCATCTGTTAATCACCACCTGTATCCAAATTATTAAATATCTGCCTGTTTTAATACCGGCATAAGTATTTGTAAAGAAATCATCACTGGGTAAGTGAAGATACAATGTTTACATCTACTATATAGTCTGCTCCGAATTTCTTCTGGAGAGTTTTGAGAATCTTATCATGAACAGCACTCTTATCGGTGTTGTACTGTTCCATTGTATAATCGCCTATTATGTCTGTAATGTCTGCTAAGATAACATTTTTCTTGGTGGACAGATCCTCGCCGTAGGTCTTATATCCATCACTCTTTTTGTTGAGTGAAAGTGATATGCCACAAACCAGATAATGAGTATTGCCATCCTCAGATGGGGCAAAATTGAAGGTAAGTGTATCACCATCGGCTGTAAGTGCATAATCAACAATCTGATCCTGTGGCAGCTGTGAACCACTTGTGGCAGCGCCACTGTTTAAATCCAGTGATATAGCCTGACACACCTGATCTATCAGGTTATTTGCTTTTTTTGTCTCAGGTATTATTGTAAATATAAGCAGTGCTGTAAGCACAAGGTTTGCAAAGCAAAGTGCTAAAATCAGTACTGAAATTAAATTCTTTTTCATATGCATTCCTTTCCGGATTAATTGGTATTGAACTCTGAATTGTAAGAATTATACACCTTAATCTCTACACGTCTGTTCCTTGCTCTTCCCTCAGGAGTGGAGTTATCCGCAACCGGATCATAGTCTCCTCTGCCGGACGACTTTATATGGGCAGGATTTAAGCTTGTGTTGTCCCTTATATAATTTGCAACGCTCAGTGCTCTGTACATAGAAAGCACATCATTGCTCTCATACTTGGAGCGTGATGAAACCGGAACATTGTCAGTATGTCCTTCAATCTCTATCAGATTATCCTGATATGTAGCTAAAATAGATGAAATCTTGTTCACTACAGGATATGCCTCTTCCATTACATCAGACTTACCCGATTCAAACAATAGGGCACCATTCAAGCTCAGCTGCACGTACTGTGCATTGAAATCAACCTCAACAGCATCCTGTAAGCTTGTGTTTTCAAGCTGTTTTTCTATCTGCTCCGACATTTTCTCAGATTCAGAAAGCTCCATCTGCTCATACTGCTCTTTTGCGTTCTTGTCATCACCCTCTGTGGTGCTTTCGGTGTTTGACTTGGAATTGGCCAGATCGTTATAATACTTGTCCAAAAACTCAAGCTGGCTGACTCCTGCTCCCACAAGCCTGCCATCACCTATAGATGAACTGCCTCCCGGCAAAACGCTCACACTGCTTGTCAGTGACGCAATGACGAGCTGGAATTTCTCAGCATCAACAGTTGACATAGAGAATAAGAGCACGAAAAAGCATAAAAGCAGGTTCATAAGATCCGAGAAGGTCGACTGCCAGGCCGGCGCTCCCTTTGGCGGATCCTCAGGTCTCCTTTTCGCCACTATTCCTCACCTCCGCCTTCTGGTGAGAGAGCCTCTCTCTTGTCAGGTGAAAGGAAGGACTTGAGCTTTTCCTCAATAACTCGTGGGTTTTCACCCGCCTGAATGGAAAGCAGACCTTCTATGATAAGAGTCTTGAGAGTGAGCTCAAGCTCGTTGTTAGCCTTCAGCTTGTTTGCAAATGGGGCACACAGCCAGTTGGCAATAAGTGAACCGTAGAATGTAGTAACAAGGGCAACAGCCATGTTCGGGCCTATTGTTGAAGAATCCTCGAGGTTTTTAAGCATATTGATAAGACCGATAAGCGTACCTATCATACCCCACGCAGGTCCCTGCTCTCCCCAGAATTCCCAGAAAGAAATTGTTTTCTTATGACGATCCTCCATGCTCAGCATATCTGTTTCAAGAATGCCTCTTACAAGCTCTGCATCCGTACCGTCAACTACAAGCATAATGCCCTTCTTTAGGAATTCATCGTCTATGCTGCCGGCAGCCTCCTCGAGTGCTAAAAGGCCCTCCTTACGGCTGACGTTTGACAGCTCAATTATTTTATTTATTGTCTCTCCCGGGTCTATGCTCTTTTCCTTAAAGGGAAGTGCAAATGACTTGATTCCGGCTATAAAGCCCGAAAGCTTATTAGAGCAAAGCACAGCCGAGAGTGAACCACCTATCGTGATAATTGCCGAGGGCGCATCAAGAAAGTTTAATAATGCTGGTACCCCACCATTTTGAATGATACCGAACAAAACCATTCCGATACCAAGAATTACTCCTAAAAGAGATGCTATATCCACTTATACACACCTTCCATAAATAAATATTTGTCGAATGACCTTAGTTATAATTTTACTAAATTTTAGTGTAAATGTCTATGTAAAAATAATATTTTTGTCAAAAAATACACAAAATATTGGGAAATGGCCTAAGCCATCCCCCAATACCTTGCGAAATTATTATCTCTTAAGATTGATAAGCTCCTCGAGAAGTGTATCAGATGTAGTGATGACACGTGAGTTTGCCTGAAAACCACGCTGAGTGACAATCATATCTGTAAACTGTGAAGATAAATCTACGTTTGACATCTCAAGCTCTCCTGATGAGATAGAGCCTCCGTCAGCCGATATTTCTACTCCTATTCCATCAAACTCACCTGAGTTTAATGTGCTCTGGTAGCAGTTGTCTCCGATTTTTTCAAGACCAGATGCATTGGCAAACTGTGCTACAGCTATCTGGCAAAGCAGAACTGTATTACCATTGTCGTATGAACCATAAATCTTACCGTCATCACTGACAGATATACCTGTAAGTGCTCCGAGTGCTTTTCCCTTGCCATCACCCTGCAAGTCACCGTTCATACCACCGATAGTAGAGGTTCCGTTGTTGTTATAGTTCATGCACTTGCTGAAATCCACCTCTATATTGCTGAAATTACTTCCGTTTATTGAGGCATCCTGTGTGTTTAAGACAGAAAGATTCAGGTTTATTGTCTTTTCAGCCGGTGAGTTTGCACTTGAAATTGATGTAAAGGTACCCTCACTCTGATCAAACACAAGTGAAGCGTCCTCGAATATAGTCTGTGGATCCACAGCCCTTCCTTTATATGAGTACATTGTCTGTCCGTTTGGACCCTGGCTTGTAATAAAATTACCATCCCTGTCCACATCGAATATGGAATTACCCTTAGAATCAACGATATCCTTGAGAGTTACATCGTATGTACCATCGGTATTCGTCTTTTTAATACCAAACTTTGCAGTATAGTTATATCCCAGATCATCAAAAAAGCCTATGGTTATGATTCTTCCGGTGTCGGCTGCCTGGGCATCATTTTTGTCAAGCACTCCTGATACATATGCCTTTGTAGTAGCCTCAGGTGCTGAGGTTTTAGTAGCAGACGACATAACCTGCAGTGATGACACGGTATCCTTCATCACATTGCCCTTTGCATCTACCTGCCAGCCCTGCAATGTGTATCCTGTAGAGCTCATGCACAAAAAGCCGTTGCCATCCACATAGAAATCGCCGGCACGGGTGAAAAGGCGGTTTGTTCCATCACTTACCACAAAAAAGTTGGTCGAATTTTTGTCATTTAATCGAAGATCAAATGGATTGCCGGTAGTCTCAGCCGAACCTGCTCCTGTAATATTTACAGCTGTGGCACCCGACTTAACACCGAGACCTATCTGCTTTGCATTCTTTCCACCGGTGCCTGTAGCTCCGTTTCCGGCCGAAGCGCCCGATGTGGTCTGGTACATAATCTCACTGAAACGCACTGAAGATGCCTTAAAGGCCTCAGTATTTACGTTTGCGATGTTGTTACCAATAACATCCATTCTTGTCTGATGTGTCTTAAGTCCTGACACAGCAGAATAAAGTGATCTCATCATAGTTGTTTGTCCTCCTATAGTATGGATGGACGGTATGGGCTTTTTCTGTCATTCGAAAGCCCTCTGCCTCCTTAAAAGGTCCGGCTACATAATTACCGCTCCATCAATATTTGTAAATACATTTGAATTAGTTTCTGCCTGATCCATTGCAGTGACAACAGTCTTGCTTGGCACATTTACTATAAATGCCATATCATCCACAAGCACCAGTGAATCGTTTACACCCTTGCTATTTGCTGCCGCTATCCCCTTTTGAAGGCGCATGCTCTGGTCGTCGGAGAGATTAATATTTCTCTGTGTCAGCCGCATTGCTGCATGCTTTGAAAATTTAACAGGCTGCGTCTGCTGCTTTAATATATCCTCAAAGGATATACCATTTGTCTTCGTGTCTGTAGATTTTTGCTTGTTTAGATATTGGTTTGTCAGCTGCTCTATGGATGAGTAATTATTAATGATATTCTTCATAATTCACCTCACGCAGTCTGATTTGTATCGTTTTCTTTGCTGTCCGACTGATTATTTTTTTCTGCCGCAATAAGCTTCTTTAGCTTATCCTCGTAAGCCTGAAGCTTGCTGTAATCACTCGCATTTATAAACTGCTTTCCATAATCCGAAAGCCCGTCATACAACTTTCTTGCTTCCTCTATGATGTCCTTTGAAGCTGTTGTCAGATTCTCTATCTTTGGAAGCTTTGCTATAAGACTTGAAAATGTACTTGAATTTACAATCGCATCATAGTACTCGTCTGTTGAAACAGAGTAGAGACTTGAGTAATCGTACATTTTTTCATTGATAGACAGCTGAATCTTGCCATCCTTATATGTAACATAGTCTACCTTGCCACTGTAGTATCCGGAAGCACTGTCCTTATCAGTCACAATAACCTCCTTGCCCACAAGTGAAAGTGCTGCACTCTTTGTAGTCTGGTCATATGACGATGCCATGGATTCCTTCATAGAAAGAGTTGCCTCCAGCTGTGAGAATGTAGCCATCTGTGCCACATAGTCGGTGTTGCTTGTCGGCTCAAGTGGATCCTGGTACTGCATCTCTGCACTTAAAAGCTTTAAGAAATCATCATAGCCCAGATTTGAGCCACTTGCTTTTGTACTGCTTTTTTTTCTGTTTTGTGTCGGAGTGGTATTTGTCTTGTCTAGCTTTCCGTTTGTAACATTTGCTGTAATTGCCATTTGTCCTCCTTTTTCATGACACCTTATGCTGTGAAATCTACCGAATTTCCGTTATCTCTCATAATCTGTGTCACAAGTCTTTCTTTATCACTTGCCTGCATCATATCGCTGTCTATTCCTCTGTCAGAGCTGCTTGAGCCATTATAGGAATTTGTGCTCTCCTGCTGTCTGCTGTCGTTTGCAGCACCCTGCTCGAGATTTCTCTCAAACTCATGTGATGCAACGGTGATTTCCACCTCATTTACCCTGATACCGGAATTGTTCAAGGCTTCCTTGAGATTGACCATCTGCGTCTGTAAGGCTTCCTTTACAGCCTCATTGGAAACTGCAATTCTTGCTGTTATCTCGCTGTTCTTCTGAGATATGTTGATATACATTCTTCCCAGGCTTTCAGGTGTAAGCTGAAGCTCAATCGCCGATTCTTCAGTGGTATTTGATATGCTTATACTGTCGACAATCTGTCTGATGATATCTGTCGTATCAATATGTGAACGGTTTTGCGACTGTGACAGCTCAAATGAAGTATCGGTATTAAGCTGTTCGCTGACAGATACATGAAGCACTGAATTGTCTGAGTGTGCGACATCTTCATGCTGCAATATTCGTTCATCAGAATTATCAGGGCTGCTGTCAGCCTGTACCTTCGTCTGAGACTTGTCGGTATTTTCACCTGATGTAACACCATTGCCTGTTTCGCCTGAAGAAGTGCCTTCGTCTGTGTTTTGGTATGAGCCATCCTGCGTACTGCCATCATATACCTTAACAGCTTCATCCGCAGTGTCGTTTATATTTTGATTCGAAGCAGTGGCATTGTCATAGCTTATGTCAACTGTTTTTTCAGGTGTGGTTACGCCATCTGCAGCTTCAGCGGTCTCCGGTGCATCAGCCGAAGAAATTATATCTGTATTTAGTATTTCACCATCATCTGAAGCAGTAAGCTGTGACAATAAATCAAGCTGTGCAGCATTTTCAGATGCAATCTGAGACATATCATTAAACAATGCAGTAAAGTCAGCATTTAGCACAAGCGCCTGTGGATCAGATACACTTCCTGTAACCTCACAATATAAGGCTGCCAGATTTGCAGGATTGAGTAAATCCATAGCTGTCAGTCCAAGAAGCTGCATTGCATTATTAAGCTCATCCTCAGATATATCGAGGTCATCAGTTACCTTTTCAACTATCTGCGAAGATATATCATCTGTGATTTCCTGTGCTTTTTTGTCTGTGATGCTGCTATTTGAAGCAGTTTTGATGCTCATTTCCTTTGCAGTATTTTTATTTACAGCATAAGAACTGCTTTGGTTTAAAAACGTAGTACCATTATCCTGCACTACTGTTCGGCTGCCAAGATAGCTTTTAAAGTCAATACCGGACTGCTTGGCTGTTTGTGACATAGCCTTCTGCCCTGTCGAAGCTGTCATACCGCCTGATATATTTGGTACAACAGGTGATATTGTATTGTCCGCCATATTCTCCTCCTTTCTTTTATTATTATAGTCAGATATGCTATCAGTTCTGTGAAGGATTCATGATCTTAGTAACCTTTGCCGCCGTAGCCGAATCCATTTTGCCAAGGATATTACCTCTTGACTGGGCATCCATGGCATTTAATATCTTGGCAACAAGTGACAGATTGTCGGTCATGCTGTCAAAAATAGCTGCGGCCTCCTTAGGCTTCATCTTGGAATATGTCTGGGCATAATCCTTTATCTCATCGTCCTGTTCAAGCTGTTCACATACCTGTTTATATAAGATTTCTGCATTGGCAGGATCTACCTGCTCGTAGAATTTCTTATATTCTTTTATATCGGGTGCTTTATCGGAAAAAACAACCTCCTCGTAGTATTTTTCTTTTTCCTCCTCAAAGGCTGCCTGATCCTCCTTATAGGTGCTCAAATCCTGTATCTGGGCATTTAAGTCATTGATTGTCTGGGCATCCGCCTGATTCTTGCTATTGGCATCATCCAATTGTTTTTCAAGCTCCTTAATTCTTGAAACCGCGTCGTCCAAATTTGTGTAGCCTGCGGTCTCTGTAGACTCAGATGCAGTGATATTGCCGGAATCAGGAAGTATCTTACTTAGTACAGGCACATCCTTTAGCGCCGGCGCAAGTACAGTCGAGCCAAAGCCACCCACATCTGCTTTTACAAAAACTGCAAATATTCCAAGCCATATTGCGATAATAAGTATAGTAACAAGCACCATGACAATCTTGCTTGAGACAGAATCACCGTCATCATTTTCTGTATCGGGCTTATTGGTGTCATGATTCTTCTTTGCTTTTTTAGCAGCCTTTTTAGCGGCTTTTTCCTCCATTTTCCTTTCTTTTTTAGTTTTCTTAGCATCCATATTTTCTTCTGCTTCGTTTAGTTCTGCCATATTTCCTCCGGACTACGAATTATAGGTAAAGCTCACAAGCTGGTCTATTTCTTTGGATTCGTTGTCTTTTTCCTCTTTTTGAAAATCCTCAAATTTCTTATCGCGCAGCTTCTCATGTGTCTTGCGCTCCTTCATAAGCTCATTCAATGCCACTCTTTTAACCTCAAGCATATCCTCTGCTTTTTTAACATTCATAAGCTGTGTGCGGATAGCTGATTTGAGTGAATTTATGTTTTTTTTGCAAATATTAATCTCAGATATATTTAAGCTACCTGAAAGCTGCTCCTTAAGAGCTGCTTCATAGGCTGCACGCTTTTTAAACAGTGCTTCGAGCTTTTCTTTTTCAGTCAGATACGCACGATTTGCCTCAGAAAACTCGTTTTTAGCCTGCGTTTCAAGCTTAATCTTTATATCAAGTATATTTTGCATGCTGTATTTAAATTTTCCCATACTACTCGAACACCTTCTCTAAAAGCTCAAGCTCTTCCTCAAAGCTGAATTTCTCATCTGTTCCCTGACAAAGGAATGAATTAACGGCACCAATTTTTTGGATAGCATAGTCGATATCGGGGTTAGAGCCGTTTTTGTATGCGCCGATATTGATAAGGTCCTCCGCCTCTGTGTATGTGGCTAGCACGTTTTTTAATCTGCCGGCTAGATTTTTGTGTTCCTTTGTTGCTATAGCACTCATAACCCTCGAAATACTCTGCAGTACATCAATAGCCGGATAATGATTTTTATGTCCCAGCTTTCTATCGAGCATGATGTGGCCATCCAAAATAGAACGTGCCGTATCTGTAATCGGCTCGTTGAAATCATCTCCGTCCACAAGTACAGTATACAGCCCTGTGATAGAGCCTTTATCAGCTCTTCCGGCTCTCTCTAAAAGCTTTGGCATCTCGGAATACACACTTGGTGGATATCCTCTGGTCACAGGTGGCTCTCCCGATGCCAGTCCTATCTCTCTTTGAGCCATGGAAAAACGTGTCAGTGAATCCATCATCAAAAGCACATCTTCACCCTTATCACGAAAGTACTCAGCGATACTGGTAGCTGTCTTTGCAGCCTTGTTCCTTATAAGAGCCGGCTTGTCAGAGGTTGCAACTACTACGACGGAGCGCGCCATACCCTCAGGGCCGAGATCCCTTTCTATGAACTCTCTAACCTCCCTGCCTCGCTCTCCAATCAGGGCAATTACATTGATATCTGCCTTTGTATTGCGGGCAAACATACCAAGAAGAGTACTTTTACCGACTCCTGAGCCCGCAAAAATACCGATACGCTGCCCCTTTCCTACAGTGATAAGTCCATCTACCGCCTTTACTCCCAGAGGAAGCACATCACTTATAATTTCTCTGGACATCGGATCAGGCGGCGGTGCTTCTATCGGATATGCACTGTCAAGCTTCAGGTCTTTTTCATCGCAGTCGGTTACACGGCCTATTCCGTCAACTGTATGGCCTAAAAGCTCATCTCCGACAGCTACCGTGAGAGGATGTCCTGTATTTTCAACTATACAGCCGACACCAACTCCCTCAACATTGTCAAACGGCATTAGAATAAGATGTGAATCTTTAAACCCTACCACCTCTGACATGACATAATCCCTGCGTTCCTTGTCAAGAAAAATCATGCAAAGATCATTGAGCTTAGCCTTGGGACCGATTGATTCTATCGTAAGACCTACTACTTTGGCTACCTTGCCAAAGCATTTGTAGTACTCACCGTTTTTTAATTGTAAATACTTTTGTGCTACCTCTAACAATTAAAATCCCTTTCTCTCAACAATCATACAGCTATATCAGCTGCAAAGTGAGCGTATATCCTTCACCAGATTGTTGAGTTCCATATCAATTCCACAATCAAATACTCCAAAGCTTGTCTCAATAAAGCAGCCACTTGTGTCAAGATTTGCATCATTTACAACCTCGATATCAATATCATTGCCTATACGCTCCTGAATCTCAGCCAGATGCGACATCATAAACTTGTAGTTTGAATGAGCTACATGGATACGGAACTCTTTGCCCACCTCTATATTTGACATGGTATTTTCTACCAGATGAAACAAAATATCCTTTTTATCATCGAACTGTATTTTAAAAACCTTGTTAAAGACCTGGATTATTGCATCAATCAGATCTGATTCAAGCTCCTTTGAATAAGCATCGTATTTTGATTTTAAAGAGCTTTCTTTATCCGAAAGCTCCTGTCTTAAAGAAATTTCTTTTTCGTCAAAAGCTCTCTGACACTCAGCCAGACCATCCTCATAGCCCTTTGACTTGTTGTCAGCATACAGTATCTGTGCACGCTGCTTTGCCTCATCCAAAAGTCTCGAGGCCTCTGCCCTTGCTTCTTTCACTATACTGTCAGCCTCAAGCTTTGCGCCCTCTAAGAGCCTTTCTTTATCAGCTGACACATCAATTTCCGAGACCACAGCAGCATTTATGCCCTCATTGAAGTCAGCCTCCTGCGCATCAGAAGTTATGGATTCTGCTCCCCCCGGGCTTACCTGTAAATCAGACGTCATGCCTGCATAGTTGTCAGCGGTGCGACTTACGGAATCGGCAAAAATCTGTTTTATCGTGGAATTGCTGTTTATCACGCGGACATTTTTATCTTCTGTGGCAACACGATACTGCTTTAATATATTAGACAACTATATCATCACCTCCGCCTCTTGAAATGACAATATCACCTGAATCCTCAAGCTTTCTTATAACTGCAACAATCTTTTGCTGTGCCTCCTCAACATCCTTCATACGTACAGGACCCATGAAATCCATATCCTCTTTTATCATAGCGGCAAGTCGTTTTGAAAGATTCCTGAATATGACATTTTGTACTTCCTCAGTAGAGCTCTTGAGAGCAAGCTCAAGATCAGCATTCTCCACATCGCGAAGCACTCTCTGGATAGATCTGTCATCAAGAAGAAGTATATCCTCGAATACAAACATCTTCTTTCTGATATCCTCGGCAAGCTCAGGCTCATCAACCTCAAGTGACTCCATGATACGCTTTTCTGTAGCACGGTCTACACTGTTTAATATATTGACGATAGAATCTATGCCACCGACAATCGTATAGTCCTGATTGACAAGAGATGAGAGCTTTCTTTCAAGCACTCTCTCGACCTCCTTGATGACATCCGGCGATGTTCTGTCCATCTGGGCAATACGTCTTGCAACATCAGCCTGCTTTTCAGGAGGCAATGCTCCAAGTATCATGGCAGCCTGTGAAGATGACAGATAGGATAAAATCATGGCTATTGTCTGAGGATGCTCATCCTGTATGAAATTAAGCAGCTGTGCAGGCTCTGTCTTTCTGACAAACTCAAATGGTCTGACCTGCAATGACGCTGTAAGCTTGGAGATAACTCCCTGAGCCTTTTCATTGCCGAGAGCCTTTTCAAGGAGCTCCTTGGCATAGCCGATACCACCTTCAGCAATATACTGCTGCGCGAGACATACCTGATAATACTCATCCAAAACAGACTCTTTATCCTGCGGTGAGACGCTTCTGGTGTTGGCTATTTCAAGAGTCAGACTCTCTATCTCATCCTCCTTCAGATGCTGGAAGATAGCGGAAGCCTTTTCCGGTCCAAGTGTAATTAAAAGAATAGCAGCCTTTTGTAAACCACTGTAATCATCTATCATATGTAACTACTCCCAATCCTCATTAAGCCAGTTGCGCAACAACTGCGCGGCTGCCTCGGGATTTTCATCAACAAATTTTTCTATCAGAAGACGTGTCTCAGTCTTCTCGTTATATCCAATATCCTCAAGAGGCTCATTATTCTCAGCCGTCTGTTCTAAAAGAGAATCTACAGACAGCTCCTCCTCCTTTGGCTCTTCCTCACTGCTTCTTGTACTCTTAAATACTACAAAGCCAAGCAGTGCGAAAATAAGGACAGTGATTGCAATCTGTAATATATCACTCCATGAGCGCATGCCCGATGCCTTATCAACAAACTCAGGCTGTTCATATACAAGGAACGAAATCTGTGAAATACCTGTTGCATTCTGCACAGATGTCACAAGATCCTGGTCTACATCCGTCACCTTGACCGGATCCGCATGCTTTACTTTGTATTCCTCCCAGCTTGTATCCTTGAGCTTTCCGCTCTTTTCAAGGGCACTCTCATCATATACCTTATACCTGGTCGCAACCACTGTAATGGATGAAGAATCATACTTGATGGAGCCACCATCGTTTTTACTTGTTGTGATTTTCTCATCATTTAAGTACTTTTTGTCAGTATCGGTGATTGATGACTCTGATGGAGTGCCATCCTGTGTAGTGTATGTAGTGTCATCACTGTTTGAATCAGTTCCAGGAACCGCAGCCTGACCATTGGTTGCATCCGACTGATAATTCGACTCACTGTCCAAAAGGCCTGTATCTGTCTGACCGTCAGGCAGCGTGTAATTTTTCTGGGCTGTTTCAGTCTTGCTGAAATCTATGTCCAGATTCATGCCAACCTCAATATTCGAGAAAATATTTGAGCTCTCTAAGGTCTTTTTAACTTCATTTTTTACCTGCTCCTCAAGCTTTTGCTTGTAGGAAAGCTGTGATGTCGCAAGACCTGCCGAGGTATCGGAATCTCCACCCGAATAAAGTACATTGGCTTTTTTATCGATGATAGTAATGCCCTTTGTGGTATCGTTTCCAAGAGCTGTTGCAACAAGACGTGCTATTGCGTAGGCCTGGTCATCTGTAATCGAATCCTTAAGTCCAAGAGTGACAGCCGCAGTTGCCTCCTCTTTCGATTTAAGAATTGTTCCATCCTTATCAGGCATAGTGATATCAACACTTGCCTCATTTACGTATGACTGTTTTTCCAGATGATCCTTAAGCTTATCCTCCAGATATACCTGGTACTTTTTTTGCTTATCGGCCTCTGTTGTAGAGAAGCTTCCGTCTGTTACATTGTCTATCGAGTATGCCTGCGCCGGGATACCGTTATCGCCCAGTGCCATAATAGCATTTACCTCATCTGATTTATTGACAAAAAAGACCAGCTTGCTATCCACCTCATAGCTTATATTGTTGTCCTCAAGTACTCCCTTTATTGTTGAAGCCTCTGATGCACTTTCTGCCTCGACCAGCTCAACCTGTGTAGGTCTTGATATGACCACACCAAGTATTACAAGAGCCACTATAACCACAGCAGCTATGCTTATGAGTACAGAGCGCTGCTTTGTATTGAATTTTTTCCACCATGCAGCTATTTTATCTAAAATAGCCTTTAAACGTTCCGGCATTTTGTATTACTCCTTATATTGACATCTGCATAAGCTCTTTGTATGCGTCAATTATTTTGTCCCTGACAGCAACAGTGTACTGCAATGCCACAGCCGCCTTTGTTTCTGCAACAAGCAGATCGTGTGTATTGTCAGACTCGCCAAGTGCAAATCTCACTTCCTCCTGCTCTGCCGCATTCTGCAGATCATTCGTCTCGCCTATGCTCCCCATGGCGGCAGATAGCACATCGGAAAATGAATCGGTCTTGTCAGTTTTGGTAAGAGATGTATTGTTAAAAAAAGATTTAATATCTCCTGTTGAAATTCCATTAATGTTTGAAATATCCATTAAAAAACTCCTTTATGTAAGTATCTTTCAGACTATTTACCTATCTGTAAGCCCTTCTCTGCCATTGACTTGCTTGCCTCAAAGGCTGTTGCGTTGGCTTCATATGCACGTGTGGCATCTATCAGATTGGTCATCTCTGTAACCGTATTGACGTTTGGATAAGAGACATAGCCGTCTGCGTCAGCATCAGGATTTGAAGGATCATACTCCTTAATAAAATCAGTTGAATAATCTGATGTCACGCTGCTTACCTTTACGCCGTTTCCAACAGCCGCCTTCTTTGATGAAGAGTATATCTGAGAAAACGGTGTGACGTTTTTCTCGGAAAAGGTCACAATCTTTCTGCGGTATGGTGTGCCATCCTTGGTGGATGTGGTGTTGACATTAGCAATATTCTGCGCAATGATATCTGTTCTGAAGCGCTCAGCCGTCATGCCGGACGCACTTATATTAAATGATTGAAATAATCCCATATCATTAAACCTCCATAATTACTACAGTACGCTTCTCATACGTGAAAACTGCGAGCTTATACTGCTTGTGAGTGCCTCGTACTTAATCTGTTCAGACGCCAGCTCGACATTTTCAGTGTCTATATCCACGTTGTTGCCATCCATCCTGTATGAGTAATTTGAATGGTCTGTGTATACGTTTGCATTCAGCTTTGAGGTATCAAGCTCACTTATTTTCTTGTCAAGCGACTGATGCTTGCATCTGCCAAGCTCCTGCGAAAGCACTCCCTCAAAATTCAAATCCTTGCGCTTGTAGCCGGGAGTATCAACATTTGATATATTGTTTGCCAGTATAGCTTCTCTCTGGTAGCTTGCATCAGCTGCTTTGGTCAATACATTGACATAATCAAAGGCCGTTGAGTTTATCATAAATATTCCTCCAATACACTTTTTGCATATCATAAAAATACCACATATGTACCCTAATATATATATTATAAAGTAAAATCGACAAAACACAAGATGTTTTTGTTGTTTTTTACATTATATTGTATTATTTTGTCGATAGACGCACTATATATATGCCGAAAACATAGAAAAGACCTATGTTCTTTCAAACATAAGTCCTTAAAAATAATTTATTTACTTGTTTTTATTCCGGATTCTGTCAAGCTCATCAAAGACCACATCATTTACCACCTTGATATATGTGCCCTTCATGCCTGATGAACGCGATTCGATAACACCTGCACTTTCAAACTTGCGCAGGGCATTTACGATTACCGAGCGGGTAATGCCTACCCTGTCAGCTATTCTGCTGGCAACAAGTATACCCTCATTGCCGTCAAGCTCATCAAAGATGTGCAGAATTGCCTCAAGCTCTGAGTAAGAAAGTGTATTGATAGCCGAACGGACAATGGCTACCTTTCTCTTTTCCTCTTCATTCTCCTCATTTACGGATCTCATCATCTCAAGCCCTACTACTGTCGTGCCATACTCTGTAAGAATGATATCGTCAATGTCATACTCTCTGTCACTTCTGTACTCAAAAAGAGTTCCAAGCCTCTCACCGGCTATATCAATCGGAGTGATAATAGCCTTGTACATTCTTGTATCCTCACCAAAGCCAAGTGTTTCTAGGTTTACATTCTCCTTTGTTGACAGGATGCCAAGAAGCCTTTCATTGAGCTCAGTGTCAATATAGCCTCCAACCTCATCAACGATCAGCTCATGAAGCTCATCCACGCCCTTGCAGATACTCGAGCCAAGCACCTTGCCCTTTTTGCTGATTACAAGTATGTCCGAGTCGAGCACACCGGTGAGCACCTGACATATATCATTGAACACAACCTTTGATGAATTGTTGTTGTGAAGAAGCTTATTAATCTTACGTGTCTTATCTAATAATTGTACTCCCATTAATTGTTATTCCTCTCTTTCGGGCTTTTTATCTGTTACGTAGCCGCACTGCTCATCTGCGCAGGCAATCTTGTTTCCCTTTACAATCATATATCCTCCACAACGAGGGCATTTCTCTTCAACAGGCCTGCCCCAGCTCATAAAATCACACTCAGGGTTGTCTATACAGCCATAATATTTCCTGCCCTTCCTTGTTTTCTTGAGCACAACATCCTTACCGCATTTAGGGCAATTGACGCCGATTTTCTCAAGATAAGGCATGGTAAATCTGCAGTCAGGGAATCCCGGACATGCTAAAAACTTGCCGTGCGGACCGTATTTTATCACCAGATTGCGTCCACATTCAGGGCAGATTTCATCTGTCACCTCATCTTGTATTGTAACCTTCTCAAGCTCGTTTTCAGCCTTGTCTATAGCCTCCTTAAGATCAGGGTAAAAGTTCTCAACAACTGCTTTCCAATTAACCTTACCCTCAGCTACCGCGTCTAAAAGCGACTCCATATTGGCTGTAAAATGCTCATCGACAATAGTCGGAAAGGATTCCTTCATGATGGAATTTACAACCTCTCCAATCTCTGTCACGTAGAGATTTTTACTCTCCTTAGTGATATAACGTCTAGCAAGTATTGTAGAAATGGTCGGAGAATAGGTACTTGGACGTCCTATTCCAAGCTCCTCAAGTGTCTTTACAAGAGAAGCCTCTGTGTAGTGTGCCGGTGGCTGTGTAAAATGCTGCTTAGGCAAAAGTTCCTCAACTGTAAGAAGCGATTCTTCTGTCAGAGGATTTTTAAGCACAGGCTGCTTTTCCTTCTTTGCATCATCTGCAGCGGTATATGCAAGCTCAAAACCATCAAATAAAAGCCTTGAGGTAGCAAAGCTGAATATATACTCTCCGACAGAGAGCTTTACTGTAGTAGTCTCATACTCAGACTTTGCCATGCGACTCGCCGTAAAACGCTTCCAGATAAGCTGATACAGCCTGAACTGATCTCTTGACAGTGACTCCTTAATCTCAGAAGGCACTCTGTTTATATCAGTAGGCCTGATTGCCTCATGGGCATCCTGGATATTTTTGCTGCTCTTTTTAGCACCCTCACCGCTTGACAGGTATTTGTCTCCATAGCTTTTTGAAATAAAATCCTTTGCCATGGCCTCAGCCTCATCTGACACACGGACAGAATCAGTACGCAGGTATGTGATGATACCTACCGTACCCTGACCCTTTATGTCAACGCCCTCATAGAGCTGCTGTGCTATACGCATAGTCTTTGATATCGGGAAATTCAAGGCCTTTGAAGCCTCCTGCTGTAAGGTACTGGTTGTAAAAGGAAGCGGAGCCTTATTGCTGCGCTGTCCTTTTTTGATATTCTGCACCTTGCAGGCCTTCCCCTCTATTTCGCTAAGCACCTTATCCATCTCTTCCTTTGAGGAAATGGCTATCTTGTCGTCACCCTTGCCGTATAGCTTTGCAGTAATCGGCTTCTTCTCGCCCTCCACATCAACCGTGGCATCAAGGCTCCAGTACTCCTCAGGGATAAATGCATTGATTTCATCCTCCCTGTCGCAGATGATGCGAAGCGCAACAGACTGTACTCTTCCCGCACTAAGCCCTCTCTTGACCTTGGCCCACAGCAGCGGACTGATTTTGTAACCTACAATACGGTCCAAAACTCGTCTGGCCTGTTGAGCGTCCACAAGATCCATATCTATTTTTCTTGGATGCTTTAAGGATTCCTTGACTGCATTCTTCGTAATCTCATTAAAGCTGATACGGCTGACATCCTTGCCCTCAAGCTTAAGCGCGTGAAGCAGATGCCATGAGATGGCTTCTCCCTCACGGTCGGGATCGGTTGCGAGATATATCTTCTCGGCTTTCTTAGCTTCCTTGCGAAGCTTAGCGAGTATTTCACCCTTTCCGCGGATTGTGATATATTTCGGCTCAAAATCACCGTCCACATCTATTCCAAGGCTGCTCTTTGGCAGATCCCTCACGTGACCGTTTGATGCCATTACCTCATAGTTTTTTCCCAAGAATTTCTTTATAGTCTTTACTTTTGCAGGCGACTCTACGATAACCAGATATTTAGCCATTATAAACTCCTTATATAGTAATTTGGAATTGTCTCCTTAACAAATCCTTTTTGTATAAGATTCTCTAATAATTCAAATAGTTCCGATAATTCATACGGCACTTTTTGAGACAATGTCCCGATTGCGATAGGACAAAAATCGAGTAAACTATACACCAATGCTTCTTTTTTATCAAGTATATTTTTTCTGAAATCCATCTGTGTGCACTCTGTAAACCCAGTCATTGTAATGTCTGAGACAAATTCATCAATATTATAAATAATGTCTGCGCCCTGTTTAATCAGGCTGTTGCAGCCATAGCTTAAGGTGTCGGTGATACGCCCCGGAATGACATATACATCCTTTCCCTGCTCCATAGCTAAATCAGCCGTAATCAGTGATCCGCTTCTCTTTTTTGCCTCGACTATAACTACTATATCGGATAACCCAGAAATTATTCTGTTTCTCATCGGAAAAAACATTTTTTGAGGGTCTGTGCCCGGCATAAGCTCGCTGATTATTCCTCCGGATAGCTTTATTTTATCATACAAAAAGCGGTTTTCTTTAGGATAACAGATATCGGCTCCCGAGCCAAGGACTGCATATGTGTTTCCACAAGCCTCCAGACACCCCATGTGGGCGTCTCTGTCTATTCCTCTTGCCATGCCGCTTATTATCTGTATTCCCTGCCTTGAAAGTGCTGCTGCCAGTGCCTTTGCTACCTCACAGCCGTATGCGCTTCTGCCCCGGGCTCCGACTATAGAGACACTTTTTCTTGATTTGTCGGGAAGAGCGCCTATGTAAAATAGGCCATACGGCGGATTGTGTATGTTTCTAAGCTTGTCCGGGTAAGCCTCATCCTCTATTGTTACAAAGCCTATATCCTTCTGCTGAAATAATATCCATTCATTCTCCACATCATAGGAAGCCCTTGATTCAAGGATTATTTTTCTGTCATCATCTGTGAAAAACAAAATATCAAAAAGCTCGTTCTTTGGCATAAAAAACAGCTTTTCCGCCGTTATATCGCAGTCAAATAAAAGCTTTTTCTTTGCATTGCTTATTTCCGTAAGGCCTGTGAGCCAGTATTTAAACCTCATGAAACAGCACCTCCCCAGAACTTCTCATTGATGCTTCTGTAGCATATGGCTTCGTTCAGATGCTTTGTCTTTATGTTTTCACAGCCATCCAGATCAGCTATAGTACGTGCAACCTTAAGTATCTTGTGGTATGTGCGTGCTGTCAGTCCAAGCTTGTCAAACATATTTTCCATGTAGCTTTTCTCACGACCTCCAAGGAAGCAGTATTTTTCCAGCTTGTCGGTAGATATCTTTGAGTTATACGAAAAGCCCTCGTCTTTAAACCTCTCCTTTTGAAGCTCGTGGCAGTGCATAACACGCTTTCTGATGTCCGCAGACGATTCATTGGTTGTAGTACTGTTTATATCCTCAAAGCTAAGAGGTGACGCCTCCACACATATGTCAATCCTGTCTATTATAGGCTGCGAGACCTTATCAAAATACCTGCGCAGGGTAGGCTCTGAGCAGCGACACCTTTGCATATCGGGATAATAGCCGCAGCTACATGGATTCATCGCGCCAAACAGCAGAAAATTAGCCGGATATGTCACGTTTCTGCCGGCTCTCGAAAGCCTGATACAATGCTCCTCAAGCGGAGCCCTGAGCAGATCCAACAGACCTCCCTTAAACTCAGCCAGCTCATCCAAAAACAAAACGCCATTGTGTGCAAGCGATATCTCGCCCGGATTGATTCTCGTTCCTCCGCCGATTAATGCCGCCTGAGTGACGGAATAGTGAGGATTTCTAAAGGGTCTGTTGTCCCTTAAGGAGCTGTCATTGTCCAAAAGACCGCAGATGCTGTATATTTTTGACAGCTCAAGTCTCTCATTTTCACTAAGAGGAGGCAGAATGGACGGCATACGCTCTGCTATCATTGTCTTGCCTGCACCCGGAGGTCCAACAAGCAATATATTGTGCATACCACCTGCAGCCACCTCACAGGCTCTTTTAATGAATTTTTGTCCGTTAACATCGCAAAAATCGGCGTATTTTTCATCTTGCTGCAGCGCATGTGCTGTGCTCATTTTCTGGCAGGTAAATGACGCGTCATCAAACTGTGCAATAACATCATTCAGATGGCTTATTCCAAATATTTTTGCACCGCAGACCAGCCTGCCCTCATTTTCATTTTGTTTTGGAATAATAAACTTTCCAATGCCTCTGTTGTACTCATCAAATACAATCGGCAGTATGCCGCTGACCGGCAGGATTTCACCGTTTAGATTAAGCTCGCCTGCCAGTGTGCAGCCGTTTATGCTTTCCGCGTCAATTACTCCCATAGCTGTTAAAATAGCGACAGCTATTGGCAGATCAAAGCCTGTTCCTGTCTTTTTAATATTTGCAGGCGACAGGTTTACCGTGATCCGCTTCGCAGGCAAAACAATCCCAAGGCTGTGCAGCGCTGTTTTAACACGCTCCTTTGCTTCCCTCACCTCTGAGGTGAGATTTCCAACCATATCAAAAACAGGCATACCGGTTGAAATATCAACCTCCACCTGCACCGGAATCGCACTGATTCCGTCCAAAACAGCCGTTCTGACTGTACTGTACATATATACTCCTATTCCAATTGGGGTAAATGCATAGACAAATGCACAAAAGACATGGCTCTATGATAACATATTTTTGCCTTTTGTAAACACCTATTCGAGCAGTTTTCGTAATTTTTTTAACCCGGCCTTTTCTATTCTTGAAACATATGACCTCGAAATACCAAGATTTTTCGCAATCTGCCTCTGTGTCAGCTCTTTTTCGCCGTCAAGCCCAAAGCGTTTTGTAATAATATAGTATTCTCTGTCAGACAGAACACTTCTCATATTTTTCTTTAAAATCTTAAGCGATTCAGATGCCTCAATATCCGATACCACGTCAGATTGTCCGTTCTCAATCACATCCACCAGATGAATCTGGTTTCCCTCCTTGTCAGTGCCTATTGGTTCAAATATGGACACATCACCCCGGCTCTTTTTACGGCTTCTGAAATGCATCAGAATCTCATTTTCGATACATCTGATTGCAAAGGTTGCAAAACGGTTTCCGTAATCAGCCTTAAATGAGGACACTGCCTTTATCAGGCCTATGGTGCCTATGGATATGAGCTCTTCCATCTCATCCTCGCTTACCGCATATTTTTTTGTAACATGTGCCACAAGGCGCATATTGTGTAATATAAGCTCATCCTTAGCCTCTTTGTCATTTTGAGCCACTTTTTTCAGGCATTCCGTCTCACGTTCCAAACTAAGCGGTGATAAAAATGTATTCACATAGCACCCTGCCATTATTTGCTTATAATATATTATGTTCAAATCTGTATTTTGTGATATAATCTTTGCCATGAATAGAAAATTAGACTACAAAATCACTGAAAATGATACAGGAAAAACAATAGAAAGCTTTTTGAAGGAGCTTGGCTACACACATCAGGTGCTTGTAAGGCTTAAGCAGACAGACCATGGCATACTAAGAAACGGTGTATGGGCCTATACAAACGAAAAGCTATGCAAGGACGATTTAATCACAGTCTGCATTGTCGAAAACGAGCGCTCTGATAATATTGCGCCTGTAAAGCTGCCTCTTGATATAGCATATGAGGATGATGATATCATCGTAATAAACAAGCCGTTTGACATGCCTGCCCATCCCTCCGCCGGAAACCATGACAACACACTTGCAAATGCGCTCATGTACTACTATGACAGTCAGAAAAAGCCGTTTACATACAGATGCATTAACAGACTGGACAGGGATACCACAGGGCTTACAATTGTCGCAAAGCACGCACTTGCAGGAGGGATACTCGGCAATGCTGTCGCAAAACGTACCATACACAGGACCTACTATGCCGTCTGCAGCGGGTGTACCCCGGAATGCATGCGCATCAATGCTCCGATCGCAAGAAAGGACGCTTCCACAATAGAGCGGTGTGTTGATTTCAAGCGAGGCGAATATGCTGTAACCGATTTTATCAGGATTAAATACAACCCGGATAATGATTTATCACTAATCAAGCTAAGGCTCCTTACCGGACGCACTCACCAGATACGTGTCCATATGAAGTATATCGGATTCCCACTGATAGGCGACTTTTTATATAATCCGGACTATACATATATATCCAGACAGGCACTGCACTCAGGCCGTCTTGTGTTTACACATCCTGTCACAGGGCAAAAAATGGACCTCAGGTCTGATATTCCATCAGACATGAAGTCCTTGTTCTAGTTGATTTATTTTATCCTTTTCGTATGGGATATGTCCCTTTAAAACCTCTTTCTTTATATAGCGATACGTATATTCCTCTCCCTTTACAGAGAGCATGACAAGCAGATACTCAAGCATCGCCTTTGTATCGGGATGAATCATGTAGTGATCCACGCTTTTTTCGTAGTATTCCAGTGCGCTTTTGTCGGTGTACTTTTCCTTCTGATAATTCTTAGAGGCGCTCACACGGTCTATAAACATCTCACAGACATACCTTATTGGCATTTTCATGCCCTCCATTTTGGTATGCTCTTTATCGTCACCCGGCTTTGAAACAGCATAGTCAATCCAATACTCCAGGTGATGCTTATTGCGCCCCTTATGATGAAGCCAGGCGGATGAATAGCCTCTGTCTGCTCTTTCTGCATTATTCGGACTCATATACCCCTTATAATACTTACAGCCAACAAGAAACTCTGTCGGTGAATATTTTGACAGGTCATGAAGAAGCCCCTGCTTATAAAGCCCTATCTTAAAACACCCCTGCAGGACTAAAAGCTTGTGATGTGTAATTGTTATAAAATGTCTTATTGCTTTCATATGTTTATCTGCCTATGAGGATGTATACCGACTGCGGTGAGACATCTGCATACTGCTGGTTTTCACACAGCATCGGAGTGTCATAAAACGGTTCCTTGAGCGCAGAATCGCAGACTGCATACCATTTCATTCCTTTCTTTAGCTTAGGGAGAGCCAGTTTCTCCCTGGATGAATAAAAATTGTAGGCTACGTATACATAGTCCTTATTAATTTCATTGTAATCCCCACAGTACATCACACCCACACAAAGCTTTGTGGCATCGCATTCGCCTATCCATGCATTCTTGCAGTGATAGGATAAATCAGGATACCCCACAGCCTTATAATCGCTGAATTTAAACGGCTTTGGACAGGAAATAACAGGATGCTCATTCCTGAATTTGATAAGTCTGGTTAAGAACCTGATATTTTCCCTTCTGCTCTTCTCATTTGACCAGTTTACCCAGCCTGTAGGATTGTCCTGACAGTAGGCATTGTTGTTGCCGTCCTGCGAATTGCAGATCTCATCACCCGCCATGATCATAGGCACTCCCTGTGCCAAAAATAAAAGAAGCATGGCATCCTTCCACTTAAGCTTTCTTATCTCACGGATAAACCTCTTTCGCGAAGGACCCTCACAGCCGTAATTATTGCTGAAATTCCAGGAAGGACCGTCTGCATTTTTCTCGCCATTGGCCTCGTTGTGACGGTCATTGTACATGAATAAATCGCTCAGTGTAAAGCCGTTATTGCTTGATATATAGTTTATAAAGCCGGCATTCTCCCCCTGCTTTTTCTGCTGGTTTAAAAGCTCATACATATTGCAGTTGATATGGTTTAACATCATACGCGCCGCAAACTGATACTCCTCCTTGTCGATGTAGAGATTTTCATATGTCCTGTTTTGCGGCACGACCGACATATCAAAGCCATCATAGAGTATCTTTGTACGGCTAAGAAGGGCATCCTGCACTATCGCAGTAACAGGCAGCTTATCCCCAAGAAGCTTAAAACCATCTACATGAAAGCTCATGACCCAGTATCTGAGCGCATCGAGTATCAGATTATGGTCAGTTCTATCAGGAAAATACATTTCTACGATACATTCCATGCCGTTTTTGTGCAGCCTTTCGACGAGACGCCTAAGCTCATTGGAGGCATTTGAAGCGTCACTAGCATACGATGCTTTTACGGCAAAATAATTGCCGGCGGTATAGCCCCAGAAATTGACCTTGTCATTTTGCTTGTTTGTGGACACACTTTGCTCATCCCTTATGGAATACTTTGGCTTTGCATATTCCGGGATATCATGCTTTACAGGGATTGTCATCTCTTCAAACTCGTATACAGGCATGAGGAGAATTGAAGTAAAGCCCAATTTCTTGATGTAATTTATCCTGTCAGACACAGCCTCAAAGGTACCCTTATGCTTTTTATCCCCTGCTGCATCCATGGAAAAGCCTCTTACATGAAGCTTATACAGCTTCATCCTGTCGCGTGTAATCTCAGGAAAGTTGTCATTTTTCCAGTCAAAATCACAGTTATCTATCCCGCAGGCTATTTCGTAGTCGTTTTCACTTCTTGTTTTATCATTCCATTTTTCCCTGCCGAGGATTCTTGTGGCGTAAGGATCTATGCACCTTTTTCCATTAATTTTAAAATAATAAGCATACTCATTCCCGCAAAAGCCATGAATTCTCACAGAGTAAAGAGAGCCGGTCGAATACTCTGCAGGTATATCAAGCACACAGGCGGTATTTCCTGATTTATCAAGTAAAACAATGCTGCATGCGTCCTCTTTTTCTGCCGCAAAGGTGAATATCGCACTATCCCCGTCAATATAAGCACCTGGTTTTAAAAAGTTTCCCTTTGTTAATCGAAATTTCATGCAACACCATCCAATCAAAAATTCTAGTATTTATTTATTATACTAGTTTTGACTTTTTTTGTATAGAATAATTTGATATAATGTAATAGATTAATATAATATTTACTTTAGATTACTAAAAGAAAGAGGTACAATATGGCAGAAAAAGCAACACCTGTTACACCTGATGAGGCAGACGACATCCGCGTGACACTTGATCTGGACAACGGAAGTGTCGAATGCAAGATTATCACTATTTTTGACGCAGATCACAAGGATTACATAGCTCTTCTACCGTTAGATAAAAATGGCAACGAGAATGAGAGCGGCGAAGTGTATCTGTATCGCTATTTCGAGGACGAGGAAGGTCTTCCGAGAATTGAAAACATCGAATCCGACGACGAGTACGAGGCTGCTGCCGACAGATTCGATGAGCTTTTGGATGACGAAATGTTTGATGATATTTAAACATCACTACTATTATTTTGTCTAGTCTCTTTACTTTCACGGACAAATCTGGAGGCCTGGGCTGATTTATCGTTTACGGACTTGACCGAATAAACAGACAAGCTTGTCTTGGCACGGGTCATGCCTACATAAAACAGCCTGCGCTCCTCCTCTATGTCCTTTTCAAGCACTGCCTTTTTATAAGGCATTATCCCCTCATTTGCATCAATTATATACACATTTTCAAACTCAAGCCCCTTTGAGCTGTGAAGAGTTGCAAGTGTCACGGCATTAGGATCACTGTCTTTTGACAAAGCCATAAGCTTCATCTGCTTTGTGTATTCCTTTATATGCTCATACCACTCTTCATAGGTGGCAAAGCCCTTGGCTCCGGACTGGATCTCATCAAGTATATCAAACAAATCCTCTTTATTTATACTCCGATACTCGGCATATTCAGATAAAAAGTCATCGTAGCCTACGCCTCTTCTGATATAGTTTATACTGGCATACGGATTCATCCGGCTTATAAGCTTCATATCATACTCAAGCTTTTCTATTCTCTCGGCTATCCAGGGCTTCTCATCAAAAAGCTTAATCCACTCGTCAAAAGCCACAGTGGCATCGCACAGGCTGTCTCTTGACAGATACCGCTTTGGTCTGTTCATAATCTGCAAAAAGTCAGCTCTGTCCCTGCTGCCACCTGCAATTCTTTGGTATGTAAACAAGTCTCTGGCAATCCAGTGCTCATATATATTAGGGATATTATCCTTTGTTTTGAATGGGATATTGTAGCTCATAAGCTGTTCTATGAGCTGTCTTGGCTGGGTATTTGTCCTGAAAAGTACGGCAAAGTCGCTGAATACAGCTCCTGCCTTTATCTTTTTATCTAAATCGCGTATAAGAAAAATATTTTCATCTCTTCTGTTTTCAAAATCAGCAAACGTAACCGGCACCTTTGATTTACTTGCCGCAATAATTTTCTTATCAAACCGCTCCTTGTTGTGAGAGATGAGATTTAACGAGGTCTCCACTATATATCTGCCACATCTGTAATTAGTATCTAAAAGGATTCTCTTTGCATCAGGATAGTCCTTCTCAAACCCAAGCATTATCTCCGGCTTTGATCCTCTGAAGCGGTATATGGACTGATCATCATCACCTACAATAAACAGATTATTCTGTGGAGCGGCGAGCATTTTTATAATCTCATACTGCAGACGGTTAATATCCTGAAACTCATCAATCAGTATGTATTTATACTTATTCTGCCACAATGCCAGTATATCAGGCCTCTCCTTAAACAGCTCATAGGTATACGAAAGCATATCATCAAAATCAATGAGCCTGTTTTCCTTAAGCCTTGTCTCGTATTTTTTGTAAATATCCCTGAATATTTCCTCACCGCACACTCCTGAATAGAAATTTTCTATATCGATGCGGCTATTCTTGATCAGACTGATTTCCGCAAGCAGATTGCCTATAAACTCGTTCTCATCCTTATATTCTAGGCGGTAGTAGGACAGAATTTCCCTGATAAAGCCGTACCTCACAGACTCATCAGCAATATTGGCACTCGTGAAACGATATGCATATTTGAGTATCGTAAAAAAGACAGCATGAAAGGTACCAAAAGATACATTCACCCTCTCGCCGTCCATCAGTGCATTAAAACGCTCCTTCATCTCATTTGCAGCCGCCTTGGTAAAGGTGATGACCAAAATCTCAGAAGGCTTGACATGATACTTTGTTATTAAGTTTTTAGTCCTGTGTGTGATAACTGCGGTCTTACCTGAACCCGGTCCCGCTAAAACAAGCATAGCGCCATCCTTATGTTCGATGGCGCCAAGCTGGGCTTTGTTAAAATTCATAAATTACCCTTTAGTTAATAGATTAGTTGTTAGAAAGCTTTTCTATGCCTTTCTTAATTCTGGCTATAGACTCCTCTTTGCCAAACACCTCCATAAGCTCTGTAGCTCCACCCGGTGTCATCTGCTTGCCTGAAACTGCTGTACGGATCGGCCACATAACATAGCCTATCTTATATCCCTTTTCTGTGGCATATGCCTTAAGAGTCTCAAAAAGCGAATCATTTGAGAAATCATCACAGCTTAAAAGAATAGGAACCACATCGTTTAATACCTCAAGTGAGGTCTCCGGGTTTGTCTTCATCTTTTTATGTGTATACATGGCAATATCATAGTCCGGAAGCTCTTCAAAGAAATCAATATGCTCCTTGATATCAGGGAATATCTCAATACGTGTCTGAACCATCCTTGCTATCTTCTTAAGATCATAATCCTTTGTGACAACCTCCTTGATGTATGGCAATGCCATCTCATAGAATTGGTCAAAATCAAGCTTCTTTATATACTCACCATTCATCCATTTAAGCTTTGTGAAGTCAAATACAGCAGGTGATTTGCTCATATGATGATAGTCAAACTTCTCAACAAGCTCAGAAAGTGACATAATCTCCTGATTGTCTGAAGGGCTCCAGCCAAGAAGCGCTACAAAGTTTACAATAGCCTCTGTAAGAAAGCCCTGATCCAGCAGATCCTCAAAGGACGAATGACCGCATCTCTTTGAAAGCTTATGATGCTCCTCATCTGTGATAAGCGGACAGTGTACATATACAGGCACATCCCATCCAAATGCCTCATAAAGCCTGTTGTACTTAGGAGATGATGAAAGATACTCATTTCCTCTGACTACATGTGTGATACCCATAAGGTGATCGTCGACTACATTTGCGAAATTGTATGTTGGATATCCGTCAGATTTGATAAGAATCATATCATCAAGCTCTGAGTTGTCTACTGTGATATCTCCGTAAATTTCATCCTCAAATGTAGTTGTTCCCTCTGTAGGGTTATTCTGTCTGATGACATATGGCTTGCCGGCCGCGAGATTTGCCTCAATCTCCTCCTTTGACAGATGTAAGCAGTGCTTGTCATAGATAGAGATTTCCTTGCCTGCGACTGTTGTTCTAAGGCTCTCAAGACGCTCCTTATCACAGAAGCAGTAATATGCCTCTCCCTTGTCAATAAGCTCCTTTGCGTACTTCATGTAGACGCCCTGTGCCACACGCTCACTCTGCACATACGGACCGCATCCGCCATCCTTGTCAGGTCCCTCATCATGGACAAGTCCTGTTTCCTCAAGAGTCCTGTTGATGATATCAACAGCACCCTCCACCTGACGTACCTGATCTGTATCCTCTATACGCAGAATAAAATCACCGCCCTCATGCTTTGCAATCAGGTAAGCATACAGTGCTGTTCTTAAATTACCTACATGCATCCTTCCTGTTGGGCTTGGTGCAAATCTTGTTCTAATCTTACTCATTTTGAAATGTGCTCCTCTATATTAATATTTTTTATTCATTTTTCAACTTGAAATTATATAACAATATGGAAATTTTATCAATCCTCAGATTGAACTTCCATATCAAGCTCCGCGATTTTATTTAAAATTCTGTTTACCTCGTGGATTCTGTCACCGAGCTCACTCCTGTGTGACAGTATCTCACGCCTAAGCCTGGTTATAGTCTCCACATTGAAGGACATCCTGCCCCTTAGCTTTTGTCTCCTGACTATGAGCTCATGCTTTTGCTCAACCATCTCCTTATGGTCTACAATTGCGTTTGTATAGTTGAGCCAGACTCTGGCATCATAGAAATTATTTTTGCTCAGCACTGAAACAAGCTTTTTGCTGTTGTACTCCAGATCCTCGTTCGTCCTCCTGAAACGCTCCTTGTCTTTTACAGCAAGAAGATACTGCTCGTAGTTGTATACAAATTCCTTTGAGTTCTTTACATTATACTTCTCATATGTGTAGTCAACAGCATTTTTTATGCTTACATACTTGATTTTTACTCTGTTTTCAAGAGCTACTGCTTTATTTTTTGATGCAGCAGCGCTTTTTACTTCATCCGAATAGCTTTGATAGGTCAAAAGCACAAATGAGCCTGCAACCGCTGAAAGAAGCGCCCCTATAAGCATAAAGACAGTAGTATCAACTCCATACACAAGCTGCATCAGCGTACATACGGTTACCACTACAGCAAAAAATACTACCAAAAGCACTGCATACACTCTAAATGTCTTCTGTCTGCCCTTGGCATACTCACCATCTATATCAAACTGCACCTTTTCTCCCTCAAGATACCTTAGATCTTTATTTATCAGATTAAGACAGCTTTCGTTTTTTTCAAGACGTTTTATTGCCCGAGGAATCTCCTCCTCCAGCTGCTGCATCTGAGCATACTGGCTGTCTGATATGCGGTTTTTGGTCTTTAAAAAATCACTTCTCGTCTTTTCGAGTGTCAATATGTTTGCAGCCGCATCATTCATGGTCTTTTTATCTGTCTCTGACATATTGTCCATCCTTTCTATGTCAGTCAGATAATTTGTGACAAGCGCGTACTCTGCCCTGTTATCCTCCAGCTCTCTTGCAGCATCAACCATCTGTTCACATATCTCAACTACATTGAACCCTTTAGTACTCTCATCAGGTATACTCTCAATATGTAACTGTGTCTCATCGGTCTTTTTTTTGCGTTTAAATAACATGCGCCCTGTAATCCTCTTTGTATTTCAAAATTATTTCTTTTGGTCTGCTCTCCCCGCAATTATCTGAAGCTTCTGCATACACACCCTTTAATACACTGTCCAGATTATTAATCTCCTGCTCCGTAACACTATATTCCCTGACAATCCGGGCATATCCAATGTCATTATTATCAAGCTTATAGGCATATAGACAAGACCACAGTGATTTTCTGTCTCCGTTTTGCTTAAAAGCCTCAAGATATAAATCTGCCGCTATATCAAACAAAAACAGCTTAACATAGGCGGTAGCCAGATTGTGATATATATTTCCGAACAATACTCGCTCAGCATGCCTTGCATCCTCACATGCCAGCAGCTTTTTGTATTCAAAAATAGCTGCAGTGTACTTTTTCTTGTCCATCAGTCTGTCTGCCCTGATTTTCAAGCACTCAAACTCGCTCTTTTCCTCCAGCTCCTTAAGTGCATCATGTGTGCGCTTAAGCTCCTCCTTAGTGCAGTAGCCGGTATACTCCAAAAGCTCTGTCACAAAAGCAGACAGTCTGCCGTTTGTGGATATAATGGTTCTAAGATGCATTGCAAGCTTCGGAAGACGTGCATGGTTTTCAATCCAGGTACACAGCTCAAGACTCATAAAGTCAGCATCCAAGAGATATGTATTGTTGATTATATAATAATTAAGCTCCTCTATCGAGTAAACATTTATAGACACACCCTCTATGTAATAGGGCATGGCCGCTATAGCTTCATTACACAGTAATAATTCTCCCATATGCCCTCCTACATAGTCATCTCATAGTGCCAGACCTTGCCCGAGCCCATAAATATCTCGCCAAAGCCCAAATCCTTAATCTCTATATCTATCCTGTCATCAGATACAGGCGTTGCCGTAATTCTGATGCGTGTAGCCCGATCCGGACGAGGTGGCATATCCGTAAGTCTTAAGGTCTCAATCTTTGCCTCTCTGCTTTTAGGAAGCTGCTTCCAGAAATCCACCTCATAAGAGCCGGAAATAATAACCTCACACTGCCCCTTTGCTTCAAACCAGTTGCTTCCGGCGCTGATCAGATTATAAAACGACAATTCTCCCTTATCATGCACCTTAAGGCTCAGGTTGAACTTCATCTCATTCTCGCCCATATACACAAAGGGCCATTCTGCTTCCTTATCCCTCGTGGCTGCCGCATAGCATGCCCCCTTGGTAAAGAGGTTATTGCCCATGAACACTCGTCTGCCCTTGCACAAAAGTGCAACAGACTGCTTCATCCAGCCCTCTGCAAACGTATCTCCCACGAGAAACACCGTTGAAATAACCCGGTTTTTAAAGCTCTCATTTATTATGTCAGAAAAGCTTTTATCCTTATCATTTGTATCCAGAGTATAGCTTATGCTTTTATCTATAGATACTACCTGTGGCGTTGTGCGTAGATCCCTCTTTAAGGAATAAAAATATATGCTCTCATTTTCCTGCATAAACAGCACTACATCATGAAGCCACAGCGATTTGTCCTGATTCAGTGCAAAATAGTAAAAGCTCTCCTTACGGTCTATGACAGTAAGCTGTCTGGAATTGATGCCAAGTCTGACCGACATACCGTAAAACATGCTCATGTTCTCCTTAGTCAGCCTGTCAACACATATAACAAGCCTGTCAAAGGACGAAGGATTACCAAGCTTGGATGGCAGCTCCATCACCTTTTTAAGGAACAATGCCAAAAGCTCCTCCGCCATAAATGAATCATCATCAAGGACTATTTTTTCATTATTCAGCGCTCTCTTAAGCAGCTGGTCAATACACACCATCTCACCGCTTTTAGATAGCTTTCGCGCCTCATCGCCATAGTACCATTTACCAATACTTTTGCGGCGTGCAAGCACAAGAGGAATCTGAAACACCTCACTGCCAGCAACAGTGCTGACAGTTTCCGGCTCTTTCATATTCTGTTGAAAAAAACTAACCATCGCATAGCTGTCATTTAAGTCTATGCCTATATAGTATGAATTGCCATTATGTCCCATTATAAATCCTCTTAAATAAGCTTAAAAAGCTGCTTTGTCGCAGCATCCAGCCTTTTATATTCGTCTATATTGCTCTTTAAGGTCGTCTCATCAGACAGTGTATCTGAGATAATCATCTCATTAATCAGGTTATAGCGGCTGTGGTCATTATCCCCCGGTATATTGTTGCATGTAAGACGGCTACTCTCCTTTACCTCTATTCGGTTGTCCTGCTCCTCAGTAATATAATACCTGATAAGCTCACCGAAAAATATGACAAAGGTCTTTACGTATATGCCGTCGTACATCTCGACCATATCCTCAGAGTTAAACTCTTCACCATCCTCGTCACGGCTGTAGTGCAGCACAACATGAGCCCCTGGAGTGCTCTCATACTGCAAAAATGCCTTGTCATAGAGGAAATACTTCTGCAGCAGTCTGTGATCGAGCCTTGCAAAAAAATCAAAATACATATTGTTATATATATAATACTTAAGCAATGCATCTTCAATCTCAAGCTCTGCCTGAGAGATATCTGTTTTTTCAGCATAATTCTTCAATAAAGCTAACTGACAGGCATCATTTAGTGTTCTTTTTCCAATAAATCGCTTTTCGATAATATCGAAAATAAAATCAGCCTTGCATTTGCCACTATGCAGATATCCATGCGACACAAGAGATATGTAAGCTAAAATCAGCTTTTCATTTCCGGCTCTTTTATAGTACTCCATAAAGATATCCGATATCTTTTCGGGCTTAATCTGCGTATAAATACCCTGTTCGAGAATGCGCTCATCAAGCTTCATGGAAGATATTGAAAACTTGTCAGCGGCATGCCACAGATTTATAAGCTCATCTGTAGGCCCCGAATAATTTTCGCACAGATATTTAATCACAAGGTCACTGTATTTGCCTGTTTTAAAGGCTGATATGGCAAGCTGCACCATAAAATCATCATCTATATGCTGCACCTTAAGCGCATTCTCGCACAAAACTGCCTGCGATGAGGCTGCAAGCATGTCTATTCCATACTCCATGGCCATATCATATGCCTTTTCATAGAGCCGGTTCGATACAAGCATGTCGATAAGATATTTTCTTGCATCCTTTTTAAGAATATCAAAATCAATGCTTTGTAAAAATGGCCTGACATAATCCTCATAATCGTGAAGCTGACAGTATTTTAAAATCCTGTATCCCATAAAGGCTTTGTAGTAATCAGAAAAGGCTTCACTATAAAATACAGGCTTAAAAAGCTTTAAATCATCCTTTGTAAAATCAGAATAATCCCTTACATGCTTAAAATGAGACACTATATACTGTGGTCTCTCAGGCGAGAGGCTTATGCACCTGTCAAGGTATTTCTCGGCATCCATCAGCCTCTGAAGTCTGTATGAGATGCTTTTAACGTATCTATAGCCCCTTGAGTCCTCAAAAAGTATGACATAGTCGTTCGAGAACAGTTCAAAATAAGCACACTGATCTGTAATCGGTACAATCTGAGGCTCCTTCATTTCATTCTGATATATAATGGCTCTCACCATGCGCTTATCAAATACAATAAGCTTGTGGGTAAATATAATATCAGAAAAAGCAGCTGACAGTTCTTCATTGATAAAGCCCAAATCAAGCATATCCTCGTATAAAACAGCCAGATTGTCATCAATATGCCCAAGCTGTGCCTGATCCATGGCAAACCTGCCCATAGCCTTTCTGTACTTGTGGTAGACCTCGGGCTCTGTTTCCTTTGCAGCAATTATATTGTTGTAAAGCACCGCAAGCTTGCGGTATGGCAGCTTGTTATCATAGCTGAAATACATCTGGATGATCTTTGGCACAGGTGATACCTGTCTGTCATCCATGGTAATGAGATATGACTCATATAAGCCTGTCAGACGCAGCTTGTTCTCGATACCCAGCTCAAACCATTTATGAAAACAGGTATCATTTTTGTGTCCCTTGATCAGGTAGCTGCATATGATACCGACATACTCCGCCTCCGGGCAAATCTCATAGGCCGCTGTAAGAAGCTCATATACTCTGTTATCGAATCCGCCTGCCAGGTCAACCGCTTCAAAAATCGCTCCGGCAAGCTCCTTTGTCAGAGCCTTTTTCTTTACAACCCAGCTTAGGATGCGAAGCTCAAATACAGACAGCTCCTTTATCAGATAAGGATCCTGTGATATGAGATAATAGGCTTCAATGTACAAATACGGAGACGAACAGCCCCTAAGTATCCAGTATTTTATATCCTTAAGCTTACCGGCACTGTCATCGAAATACTGATCTCTCAAAAACAAAAGTACCCAGAATAAAAGCACAGAGTCGGGATTTTCATAGAAAATCAGCTCAACCTCGTGTGTCATATTGTCAATGTATGAAGGCTCTCTCTCTAACAGCGTCATCAGATACAGATAATAGCCCCAAATCGGTGTCTTCTTATCAGGATTACTGTGCTTGAAATCATCAAGAATCCACTTAGCCTCCTGTCGCTGCCTGTTTATGATAAATGCCTGAGCCTTCATCAGCTCATACATAGGCTTATCCGGCATGAGTGCATGCAGATGGTTTAAAATGCTGATTGTTTCGTTTGCCCATACCCCGGTCACTATCCGTTTCAGTCTGAAGCTGGTATAAAGCTCCATGATTCCGACCATGCATTCCTTTATGTCCTTTGTCACAGCTGCATCACTTATGCTGTCATCATCCTTTACGCCGGCTGTGATATCTATGTTAAAGCTCTGATATGCACCATCGATATAGATACGGCCAAAATTACGTCCGGCATGCATTGCGGATGCATCGATGATATACTCATACAGATAGGTTTTACCTATAAAATCATCAAGCGTTAAAACAGGCTTAGACAGCTTTATAAATTCACAATCCGTGCGCAAGCGTATCTCGGTATAGCCCCAGTTCTCCTTTGTTATGGTAAAGCAGCCACTCTGAGGCTCTTTAGAAGCCATAAAAATCTCCTCTGACTTGTCTACGCTTATTGAAACAGGCTGTTTTTGATTTACACCAATCAAAAACTCCTCCATATTCTGACCGGATGGTCTGGCGCATGCAAAGCCCTCATAGGCCAGCCTGTCATATACATTGTCATAAGGAATTGTGTTTAAGAAATTGCGATTGTAAAACAGATGATAAGCCTCATCCCAATTGGATGCAGCAAGCCTTGTAAAATCGCTGAGACTCTTTACAGCACCGGTGGATGCTTCTGCATATAGCCTTGTGATTCTTGCACAAAAAGAAAGACTGTACTCAATCTGATTACATACAATCACAAATTTGCCCTCACAGACATCGCCCTCCGTGAGCCCCTTACTGTTAAATTGATAACGAATCCTGACTTTCTCGCCCTCGAAGTGCGGATTCAGACACTCCATCCTCGGATTGGTTGAATAAACTATGCCACGGATTTTTATCTGATTCGTACTTTCTATCACAAAGCTTCCCGCTTCGCTTCTTCCCTCAATGACCGAAAGGTCAATTGTCTCCTCTGAAAACGCCAAAATCGGTTTCGTGCTATTAAATCTGCCGGCAGCTATCTGCCCTATACGTGCTCGCACAATTGTTACCCCGTTTACGTTAAATGTTGATTTTTTATACACTTATTATATAATGTAAATTATATACGATTTGCATTGTTGTTGCAATGCAATTAGAAAGGAAATTGCAGTTTATGATAGAACAAAAAGAACATTTTCACGGCAGTGACCTTGAAAAAATAGAAAAAATATATGGTATAAAAAAAGAAAACATTGTAAGCTTTGCAGCAAATGTCAACCCACTAGGCGAATCCGGTAAACTAAAGACAGCGCTGTCTGAGCGCATTGATGCAATCACAAAATACCCTGACAGAGAGTATACCTCTCTCAGAAAGGCTATCGGCAGCTACTGCAAGTGCGATTACAATCACATAACAGTCGGAAACGGATGCACGGAGCTCATCTCACTCTTCATTCAGATTACAGCTCCTAAAAGGACTCTTCTGTTAGGTCCTACTTACTCTGAGTACGAGCGTGACTTAAGGATAAACGGCAGTGATATATCCTACTATTTTCTTAAGGAAGAGGATGATTTTAGGATTGATCCGGATGGATTTATCTCTGCAATCACAGCGGATACCGACCTTGTCATCATCTGTAACCCAAACAATCCGACCGGCAGCCTTATCACACCTGATGAGCTTAAGACGATTTTAACCCACTGCAAAAAGACAAATACCTATGTGATGATTGATGAGACATATATAGAGTTTGTGCCGGATGTGGATGAGCTTTCGGCAATTCCTCTGACGGCCTTGTTTGACAATGTGATTATACTGCGTGGCACATCCAAGTTTTTTGCCACTCCGGGGCTGCGTCTGGGCTATGCCATCACATCAAATTCACAAATTCTTACAGACATAAACACAAACAAGAATCCATGGATGATCAACTCACTCGCCGTTGTCGCAGGTGAAACCATGTTTTTGGATGAGGAATATATAAATAAAACAAGAAGCCTGATACTTTCAGAGAAAACCAGATGCAGACAGCTGATAGAGGAATCACATAAATTCAAGCTTTATCCATCCTACAGCAACTTCTATCTGCTTAAGATACTTGATGAAAATATAGATGCACATACTCTCTTTGAACGTGCCATCAGGCAGTGTATGATGATAAGAGACTGCTCTACCTTCCCGGGGCTTGAGGAGCGGTTCATACGCTTTTGCATAATGAAGCCTGAGGATAATACAAGGCTTATTAATTGTCTTACACAATGATGCTAAATGCCTTTATATAAACATAACATAAAACTTAATATTTAAATTCTCTAAATGTATAACCAAAAAGCTTCCGGAAAGGATTTAATCCAGCCGGAAGCTTTTTTGTATGAAGCATAATAAATAATGCTTTAAGCTCTATATTATTTTGCGGATAAGAACTCGTCAATTCCCTTTGCCGCTGCTTTTCCTGCTCCCATGGCAAGAATAACCGTTGCAGCACCTGTTACGGCATCTCCACCTGCGAATACACCCTCTTTTGAGGTTGCGCCTGTATCCTCGGTAGCTACGATACACTTTCTCTTGTTTGTATCAAGGCCGACTGTTGTAGAGGAAATAAGTGGATTTGGTGATGTACCAAGTGACATGATCACTGTATCGCACTCCATCTCATACTCTGAGCCTGCTATCTCAACAGGGCTTCTACGTCCTGATGCATCAGGCTCTCCAAGCTCCATCTTGATAAGCTTAACACCCTTAACCCAGCCATTCTCATCAACAAGAATCTCTGTAGGATTCTCAAGGAGATCAAAGATAACTCCCTCTTCCTTAGCGTGATGTACTTCCTCCTTACGTGCAGGAAGCTCTGCCTCACTACGTCTGTATACAATGTGTGTCTCTGCGCCAAGACGAAGAGCTGTTCTGGCTGCGTCCATGGCTACGTTTCCACCACCGACAACTACAACCTTTTTACCTCTTGAGATAGGAGTCTCATAGCCCTCCTTAAATGCTTTCATGAGGTTATTTCTTGTAAGGAACTCATTGGCTGAGAATACACCGTTGGCCTGCTCGCCAGGGATTCCCATAAATCTTGGAAGTCCTGCTCCTGAACCGATAAATACAGCCTCAAAGCCCTCTTTCTCCATAAGCTCGTCAATCTTAACTGACTTTCCGATAACCACGTTTGTCTCGATTTTGACGCCAAGTGCCTTGACATTCTCTACCTCTGCCGCAACAACCTTGTCCTTTGGAAGACGAAACTCCGGTATTCCGTAGCTTAATACTCCGCCGGCAGCGTGAAGTGCCTCAAAAATAGTTACATCATAGCCAAGCTTTGCAAGGTCTCCGGCACATGTAAGTCCGGCAGGGCCTGAACCGATAATAGCAACCTTTTTGCCGTTTTTCTCTGCGGCTGTCTTTGGCTTGATACCGTTCTCTCTTGCTGTATCAGCAACAAATCTCTCAAGCTTTCCGATTGATACAGGATCACCCTTGAAACCTCTGATACACTTGCCCTCGCACTGGCTCTCCTGTGGGCATACACGTCCACATACAGCAGGAAGTGCTGATGACTCTGAGATAATCTCATAAGCCTTTGTGAAATCACCGTTTTTAACCTGCTCAACGAATGCAGGAATATTGATAGAAACAGGGCAGCCCTTCATACACTGTGCATTTTTACAGTTTAAGCATCTGCTTGCCTCTGCCATTGCCTCTTCTTTATTGTAGCCGTAGCAAACCTCTTCAAAGTTTGTGGCACGAACCTTTGGATCCTGCTCTCTGACAGGTACTCTCTTTAATACATCGACTTCCATTATTTGTCACCTCCGCAGTTTCCGCAGCCACCGTGATGTGTTGCGCCCTCTTCATATGCAAGCTTAGCTCTGCCTTCCTCTGTCTTGTATTGCTGCTGTCTCTTCATAGCCTGGTCGAAATCAACAAGATGTCCGTCGAACTCAGGTCCGTCAACACATGCGAACTTAACCTGTCCGTCAACGATCAGACGACATGCACCACACATACCTGTTCCGTCAACCATGATCGGGTTCATTGAAACGATTGTAGGAATCTCAAGCTTCTTTGTGAGCAGACATGTGAATTTCATCATGATCATAGGTCCGATAGCTACGCAGCAGTCATATGTATTGCCGGCATCAACAAGTGCCTGAAGCTGCTGGCTGCCGTTGCCGTGGAAGCCGTATGAGCCATCATCTGTACAAACATAGAGATTCTTTGCAACAGCCTTCATCTCATCCTCATAGAAAAGGATATCCTTATTTCTAAAGCCCATGATAACATCAGCATCCACTCCGTGCTCTTTAAGCCACTTAACCTGTGGATATACAGGAGCTGTTCCAAGTCCTCCTGCGATAAATACGATGTGCTTTTTCTTTGTCTCCTCGAGATTTTCCTCCTGACAAAGCTCTGATGGACAGCCGAGTGGTCCGACGAAATCCTCTAATGCATCTCCCTCATTAAGAGCCATCATTCTCTCTGTTCCTGCACCGATAGTCTGTACTACGATAGTAACAGTCTCTTTTTCCCTGTCATAATCACAGATGGTAAGCGGGATTCTCTCTCCTACCTCATCTGTCTTTGCGATGATAAACTGACCAGGCAGACACTCTTTTGCAACTCGTGGTGCCTTTATATCCATAAGGATAATGTTGTCAGCCAATTTTTCCTTTCGAACTATTGGATACATAGTCTTCCTCCTAGTTAAATCTTATCCCATTACATATGTAATCTGATACTCAATTTATTTCATACTTTTTTAATTTTAAATGAAATGATATAATTTTTCAATATGTTTCTTTAGATATTCCATAAAAATATGTTATAGGCTTATGAAATTGTGTTATTCTTTGACATTTGTCCGGTACTTTATATCAAAAACAGGAACCAATCCATGTAAAAATGAACCGGTTCCTGTATTTTATTATCATCTGTTATGAGAAGTATACAAGCTCATCCTGCGGCTTCTCGGCAGGCTCGATGGAAACCGGATAAAGCACCGGTCCCTTTCCTTTGTATTCCCTCGCAAACTCCACATGCACCCTTGCGGTGATGGTAATCCACGATTTGTGAGGAATGCTGCTCTCATCCTCATACTTGCACTTAAAGCCTATAAAGGTCACGTCCTCTATACAGCATGTCATTGCGAATCTGCCAGGTACCATGACACCCTTTCTAAGCTTATCAGGATTGTATACAAGCGCAAGGAATTTGACAACCTTGCCGTCGTACTTTTTGTAATTCTCCATGGCATCCATATACCAGATGGCATAGTCTGCATCGGAAAGCTCAATTACATCCTGATTTATGTCAAACGGCAGCTCCTCCGGACGCTCATCAATAGTACCGTCCTTGCGCTCATAGACTATCTGTGCCTTGCGGTTGATATTCTTGATGGTGCGCCTTAAGTGGCCTCTGTCTGTATCATCGTCTGTCCTGTTAAATATGACAACATCACTTGCAAACACCTGCTCCTGCATCATCGCACGCATATTGTTCATATAAAGGTCAAATGTGGTGGAATCAACTGTGGCGAGCGACTGCACGATAACCCAGCCCTTTGGCAGCTTTGCTTCAATTATCTTATCAATGCCCCATGTGCCGTTGTACTCGATAAATACCTGCTCAGGCAGATACTGCAGGTTGAGCTCGTTAAGCTTAGCTTCTGTAAACTCATCCTCAGAATCTATCTCTGCAACCTGGAAATTGGCAGCCTTAAGCTTGTCCATATCATACTCCACATCACCATCCTCGCACATGATAATAAGCCCCTTTGAGCCGTTTGCAAAATCATTCTCGAAAATGGTATCCTTAATCAGTGAAGTCTTGCCACTGTCCATGAATCCGGTAAATAAATATACTGGAATCTCTTCAGCCATTTTGTTAGTTCCTTTCTGATTATTGTGTTAATGTGTAACTATTTAAAATATACTTAAGCAAGTCCGAAGAGCTCTTCAAGCTCGTGCTCGTGGATATCTGTTCCGATAACAACGATACGTCCTGTATAGTCAGGCTCTCCGTCGCGAATCTCATACTCGCCCGGAACCATATCAAAGTAAATCCACTTGCCGTCTGTTCCCTCTACCATGCCCTTTGAACGAAGAATCTTGTCATCCTCTACAAACTGCTTAAGGATTTCCTCGAGCTTAGCGCGCTCAAACTTGTGAGGAGTCTCCTTGCCCCAGCTTGTAAATACATCGTCAGCATGATGATGTCCGTGCTCATGATCATGGTCATGGCAGCCACATGTGCAGCCCTCGCCATGCTCGTGATGATGCTCGTGCTCGTCATGGTCATGATGGTGTTCATGCTCATCGTGGTCGTGATGGTGCTCATGCTCATCGTGATCGTGATGGTGCTCATGCTCATCGTGATCGTGGTGATGCTCATCATGGTCATGATGATGGTGATGATGCTCTGCCTCATCCTGTGCATGACGTGCCTCTGCAAGCACCTTCATCTCGAGATTGTCCTGACCCTCCATAGTCTTTAGTATCTGCTCTCCTTTAATAGCATCCCAGTCAGTAGTGATAACCGAAGCCTTTGGATTTAATGCCTGAATCTGCTTTACACAGAACTCAAGCTGCTCAGGTGTAGCATTCTGGCTGCGGCTTAAGATAACTGTTGTAGCATACTCTATCTGATTGTTGAAAAACTCACCAAAGGCCTTCATCTGCTTGCTTGCCTTAAGTGCATTTACCACAGTAACAAGAGCATTGAGCTTGACCGGCTGCTCTTTTTCGATATCTATAACTGATTTCATGACATCTGATAATTTGCCCACGCCGGAAGGCTCGATTAAGATACGGTCCGGATGATACTTAGTAATAACCTCATTTAAGTTCTTGCCAAAATCACCAACCAGTGAACAGCAGATACAGCCTGAGTTCATCTCTGTAATCTGGATGCCGGCATCCTTTAAAAAGCCACCGTCTATACCAACCTCACCGAACTCATTCTCTATGAGAACGATCTGCTCACCCTTAAAAGCCTCATCTATCATTTTCTTGATAAATGTAGTCTTTCCAGCTCCAAGGAAACCTGAAATAATGTCAATTTTTGTCATTGTAATTCACTCCTTTTCTTTTCACTAAGTCCTATTTTACTAGCAATAATGCAAATATGCAAATTAAATTTTTATTATTAAATTGTATTGGCACATAACAAAAGAACTACCGCACGCGGTAGTCCTCTCTAATACATTAATTGTATTTTCTTTTTCTAGCTGCTTCAGATTTCTTCTTACGCTTTACGCTTGGTTTCTCGTAATGCTCACGCTTACGGATCTCCTGCTGGATGCCTGCTTTTGCACAGTTTCTCTTGAATCTGCGTAATGCGCTATCTAAAGTCTCGTTTTCTTTAACTATTACACTAGACATAACCTAAAACCTAACCTCCCTCCAGTTGTGTATTGTGCATCAACTGTTAGGTATCTATACTTAATTGCACTAACATGTATTTTATCAAAATATCCGGATTTGTCAAGATAAATCCGGATATTTTTTGAAGAAATTATTATTTTTATTTTATTTGAGAAATCATTATCCCAAAACGGCTCTAATCAAGCTTGATAAAGATAGATGTTTCCTTTTTCAAAGAATCTGCAATCTCATAGTTTTCATCCATCTTATGTGAGATATTATCCATATCCTCAACAATAAGCTGTGTACTGTCTGCTGCCGAAACAACTCCATTAACACCCTCGCTGATAGCATGTGAAATGGTGTTGATTGAAGAAGAAATCTCAAGCATTGACTGTTTCAGAGAATCAGTCTTCTCCTTGAAATCAGTCATGGTACCCTCTATAAATGAAGCCTTGTCATTGTACTCCACACCGGACTCAACAAATCTCTCAAACTCAGGAAGAATTGAATCATTCATGTAGCTTACAAGACCATTGGCGTTGTCTGCAAGATTGTTAACCGCATTGGTAACAATTGCATTGATACGCTGGATATTGTTGGCTGCTTCCTGGCTGGCCGCTGCAAGCTGGCTGATCTCACTTGCCACAACCGCAAAGCCTCTACCTGCCTCTCCTGCTCTGGCCGCCTCAATAGAAGCGTTTAACGCCAACAGATTGGTCTGGCTTGCAATGTTTAAGATATCATTGGTAAGCGAATTGACCTGCTTTACACTGTTACTATCCTCAATAGCCTTCTGTAGTACCTCGAGAATCTCAGAAACCTTCCTGTCCGTCGTCTCCATGTTTGTACGTGCAACAGACTCCATTGACTGCGCATGAGCCTTCATATCCTTGGTGTAGCCGCTCAGCTCCTCTGTCTTTTCAGCAATAAGCTCAACCTCTTTTGCCACATTATCTGTGTTGGCATTGATAACAGATGCGTTTTCAGAGATATCCTGCATTGTAGCAGACAGCTCCTCTGTTAAAGCTGAAAGATCAGACACACTGCTGTTGCTTGTCTGAACACTCTGACGTACATCATCGACAACCCTCTCCATCTTAGCCGAGTTCATGACAACAGCCTTGAATATAGCCTGCAGCTTTGTCATAAACACATTGATACCCTTACCTACAGCGTCAACCTCAGCATTGTTGATAGGAGTAACCCTCTGTGTCAGATCGCCCTTCTTGTTATCAATATTGACTATGATACCATTGATTTCCTTCTGTGTACGAAGCAATGGCTTGATAACCATGGTGACAACAGCAAAAACAACAAACAGTAACGCTGCAATACTTATAACAATAGTAAATGTACATGTGACAACAGATGCATGATAAGTACTTTCGAGGCTTTTCCTCTCCTCCTGTGTGACAGAATTGACATGCTCACGCATTGATGAAATTGCTTTTTCAATGTTATTAGTATATTTTGCAATAGAGCCATTTGCCGTTTTATACGCATCTTCGCTTTTACCGGCAGCAGAATAAGCCATTACATTGCCACACTCCTTAACCAGGCTTGTGTAGTTTTCGCAGATAATATTGTAGTTTCTCTTGGTCTCAAGAGTGACATAAGGATTATAATCATCAAGGAGCTGCTTTAGCTTTTCCTCATGACTTCTTATCTCACTTACAATATCAATCATCGACGAAAGATCTGTCGATATAATATGAGACAGTGCCAGGGTATGGATATTCATGGTCTCCATCTCAATATCATTGAGCATCTCAGTGCCGACCATGGAGTTGTCCACAATCTGAGAAGCCGCATCATTTACCTTTGATAGGTTTTTAAGAGACAAGCCACTTGAAATAACACTTACAAATCCTACAACAAAAACAGGAATAAGTATCAATTTGGTACTTAGCTTTTTCTTTCCCTTAGCCTTTTGTTTGTTATTTAGCTTTTGAGCTTTTTTTGTTTTGAGAGTTTTTTTCATTTTTGGTGCTTTAGCCGGCTTTGGAGCTTTTGCTTTCACCTTTTTTTGTTTTACTGCGCTGTCTTTAACGGCAGCTTTACTTTTTTTTGCATCTAATTTCATGTTAAATACCCCTCTACTCAGCGACAGATTGTGTTATCCCGGCAGCAAGATCATCCATTATCTTCTGAAGGTCTGTATTTTCAGGATTACCGGCCGCCATTTTTTCTCCAAACTCTGTTGCAGCATCCCAATAAGAATTTCCAACTCTTTGGAGCTTGCCGTACTGTGCCTGATCCATAACGGCCATAATAGCGGGAACCTTTGTGACAGCATCATCTGCTGCTGCCGCTTTGTTTGCGGGACCTGCATTCTTCATCTCAAAGCGCAGCTTCTGATTATCCTCGTTTGTAAACCACTGGGCAAGCTTGTTTGCCCACTCAGGATACTTAGTGTATGCATTTACAGCCATATATTTGTAGCCCTTAAATGATGACATCTGAATCTGCTGTCCGGCACATGTGTATGTAGGAAGCTTAACAGCACCATAATCATCGCCCCATAACTCCTTGATTTTTGCCGCATTCCAGCATCCGCTGACACCGGCAATAACACTTCCATCCTGTACTCCTGCAATAAAGTCATCCTGTACACAGTTCTTAAAGCCCGGCTTAGCTGCAATATCGAGCATAGCCTGTGCTATATCAACGCCCTTGATGCTTGTGATGACAGCATTCCAGTTGCAGTGGTTTGTCACACCATCATCATTCACGCCAAAATCAAGCCCTGTATTTCCAAAAAATGAATAAAGATACCAGCCTGAGCTCCAGTCCATAGTCACGTACTTACCATTGGAGCCTGCAATGTCGAGCATACCATCAAGTGTAGCCACATCGCTGTCTGAGAAATAATCCTTATTGTAATACATGAAATATCCATTGTCAGCGGTCAGTGGATATCCATATAATTTGCCATCGATGGTGGCAGCCTCAACCGCACTCTCATCGTTAGCCTTTTTAACGGCATCCACATCCTCTATCTCATAAAGAGCACCACCTGCTACCATGGAAGCAATCTGGTCATCCGCTATAGAGAACACATCCGCACCATTATGCACATTTGATAATATATTATCTCTGGCATCAGAATCCTCTGACTCCTCGATAATTATATTAAAATCAGTTCCCTTGTTAGCCTCCTTGAAGCTTTCAATCATCTGTGTAGTAATATCCACATCATTCTTCGAACACCAGACATGCATCTTTACTTCCTTATTCTTCGTTTTATCCGAAGAATCCTCCGTTGTCCCCGCCTGTGTATTGTCATGTGATTTATTTGATACTCCACATCCTGTAAGTAATGAAACCCCCATGGCCGCCACAAGTGTTGCAGCTATTAACCTCTTCATACATATTCATCCTTTCAGTTTATTCTCAATTTATAATTTAGTACAATTTTACCATACTTTCACAAAAAAAAATAGGTCTAATTTGATTTTTTTTACAAATTTAGACCTATTTTTAAAAATATGCATTTTTAAGCACCATATATGCAATTTTTTTACTTGATCATGCCTGAAAGTGCGTCCTTTACAGAAGCAATAGCGTCAGGAATACCTGCCGGATTCTTTCCTCCGGCCTGAGCCATATTAGGGCGTCCACCGCCGCCACCGCCTACCTTTGAGGCGATTGCCTTGATTAAGTTTCCGGCATGTGCACCGCTCTTTATAGCAGCATCTGTTGCCATCGCAACAAGATTTACCTTGCCTTCATTTGAAGAAGCAAGCACGATAACTCCCTCTCCAAGCTTTTCCTTGAGGGAATCGCCCAGATCACGCAGTCCATTCATATCAACACCGTCAACGCTTGTTGCAAGAAGCTTGATGCCGTTTACATCAACCACCTGATCCATAACATCGCCGAGAGCATCCTTTGCTGCCTTGCTCTTAAGAGACTCATTCTCACTCTGAAGTGCTTTCATCTCAGCCATCAAATGCTCAAGCCTTTCTGTGAGGTTTGCAGGAGTTGATTTAACAGCCTTAGCAGCCTCCTCAAGCTCTTTCTCCATATTGCTGTAATAAGCGAATACATTGTCACCTGTGATAGCCTCGATACGTCTTACGCCTGCAGCCACACCGCTCTCTGAAAGAATCTTAAACACTTTAATATCAGATGTATTCTTTACATGTGTACCACCGCAGAACTCCTTAGAGAAATCTCCCATTGATACGACACGTACCTTTTCACCGTATTTCTCACCGAAGAGAGCCATGGCACCTGTCTTTTTAGCCTCATCGACAGTCATGATATCTGTGCGTACATCAATAGCCTCGTTGATTTTCTCATTGACAATATCCTCAACCCTTTTAAGTTCCTCAGCAGTCATAGCAGAGAAATGTGAGAAATCAAAACGTGTTCTCTCAGCATCCTGATAAGAACCGGCCTGCTCTACATGTGTGCCGAGCACCTCACGCAGTGCCTTCTGAAGCAAATGTGTGGCAGAGTGATTTCTGCATGTGTTTGTTCTTGTTTTCGTATCAACAGAAAGTGTAGCGGTCTCGCCTGTGCGGATCATGCCCTCTGACACATAGCCTACATGTGCGTATCTGTTGCCGACAACCTTTACAGTATCCTCAACAACAAATGTACCGCTCTCTGTCTTTATGATACCCTTGTCACCCTGCTGTCCGCCCATTGTGGCATAGAAAGGTGTGTTTGGTACGATCACAGAGCCCTTATCACCATCTGAGAGTGCCTCAACAACATCATCAGATGTGGTAAGAAAAGCAATCTCAGCTGTATCTGTAAGCTTGTCATAGCCTGTAAACTCTGTAGTGATTTCAGAATCTATATCATTGTAAACATTGGCATCAGCGCCCATATAGTTTGTTTCCTTGCGGGCTCCTCTTGCCTTCTGTCTCTGAGCCTCCATACAGCTCTCAAAACCGGCCTCATCATATGTGAAGCCCTTCTCCTCGAGAATCTCTGCTGTGAGGTCTACAGGGAAGCCGTATGTATCGTAAAGCTTAAAAGCATCTTCTCCTGAGAGGACCTTGCTTCCATCAGCCTTCATGCGCTCTTCCATATCTGCAAGGATACCAAGTCCCTGGTCAATAGTCTTTGCGAACTTCTCCTCCTCCTGAGTGAGTACCTTAAGGATGAAATCCTTTCTCTCCTCAAGCTCCGGATAGCCGTCCTTACTCTCATCAATGACTACCTGTGCGATTTTGCCAAGGAATGCTCCCTGTATGCCAAGTGTACGTCCATGCATAGCGGCACGTCTGATAATACGGCGAAGCACATAGCCCCTGCTCTCGTTAGATGGCATAACTCCGTCAGAAATAAGGAATGTAGATGAACGGATATGGTCTGTGATAAGACGGATAGAAACATCGTCCATCTCATCGACATGATATTTCTTGCCTGAAAGCTCGCAGACCTTATCGCGGATAGCCTTCATGGTATCGATATCGAATACCGAATCAACATCCTGCATTACAACAGCAAGACGCTCAAGTCCCATACCTGTATCAATGTTCTTGTGCTCAAGCTCTTCATATCCGCCATGTCCGTCACCGTTGAACTGTGTGAATACATTGTTCCATACCTCCATGAAGCGGTCACAGTCACAGCCTACCTTACAGTCAGGCTTGCCACAGCCATACTTCTCACCACGGTCGTAATAAATCTCAGAGCAAGGACCGCAAGGACCTGCACCATGCTCCCAGAAGTTGTCACACTCACCTGTCTCAGGATCTCTGTAGAAACGTGTAATACGATCTCCAGGCACTCCTACTTCCTTGGTCCAGATATCAAAGGCCTCATCATCCTCACCATAGATGGAAGGATAGAGCCTGTCCTTCTCAAGCCCGAGCACCTCTGTCAAAAACTCCCATGACCATGCGATTGCCTCGTGCTTGAAATAATCGCCAAATGAGAAATTTCCGAGCATCTCGAAAAATGTAAGATGACGTGCTGTCTTACCTACGTTCTCGATATCACCTGTTCTGACGCACTTCTGACATGTAGTCACACGGCGTCTTGGCGGAACCTCCTGTCCTGTAAAATATGGTTTAAGTGGTGCCATACCTGCATTAATAAGAAGCAGACTGTTGTCATTGTGAGGCACCAGTGAAAAACTCTTCATTGCGAGATGTCCCTTGCTCTCAAAGAACTCAAGGTACATACGACGTAATTCGTTAACGCCATAACTCTTCTTCATTACTTGAATCTCCTATTCTTTCGTCTTTGCGTCCTTCATTTTACGAAGCTTTACCCCAATCAGTGCCCCGCAAAAGCCTATGGCCGCCAAAACAATCATAATAATAACATATTGTGCTACGCACATGAAAAAGTCCCCCATAATTACCCTCCTAAAATTTATTGAACTAACTTATTATAAATGAATTTGTGAAATAATTCAATAGTTCTCTCCAAAAGCGAATGTCTGATTTTCACGTTCAATCTCAATAACCCTGTCAGCCATATCCTTATTGCTCAGTCTCTTCTTGTATTCGGCTATGCCGCTGTAATCCTGCCACATGTGCATAGGGAACACAAACTCTGCCGAGGTATTTTGTAAAAAGAAGTCAAATCCATTGAACTGATACTCCGTAAGCTTTGGATCCATCGGGAAAAACGCTACGTTTATTGGCCTTTCCGAAAGCTTTTTTATCTCATGCCTAAAGGCTCTGCGCACTCTGCCGTTTATCAAATCACCTGCGCCATCCCACTCCCAGTCGTTTAAATCACCGGCATGAAACAGACTTACTCCGTTTGAGGTAACATAAAATGCTACACCGGCATCAGTGGATCTAAGTGTCATTATATCCAGATCATCCACATGATATGTATTGTCAGGTGAAGCAAATGTCACGCGCTCCCTGACAGCAGGATCAATGCCGTGCTTTGACAGAAAATGCGGGCTGATACGTATATCCTTTGAAAAAATATAATGTATATTTGAATATTTATCAGCCAGGCGCAAAATATCCATATCATAGTGATCCTTATGGCTATGGCTTGCAAACATATAGATTTTGGTATCAGGCTCATAAGACGGCAGCTTGCCTGTAAAATGCACACCCTCTACCTTATCTCCGTCAAAATAATCGAATATAAGTACCTTGTCATCCAGCTCCACAAGAAAACAGCTGTGATGTATAAAAACTATCTGCATGTAACCTACTCTCTTTCGCTTTTTTTCTCTCTTTGTGCAAAGAAATCATCGATGCATAAAATTGAACTCTTTTTTTAATTATAGAACACATCGAGCTGTGAAGCAATATTTTTCACAAGCCCAGGTACCTTAATCGGCCTGATAAACAAATCCATCACCATCTGCTGCTTTCTCGGTGTAGTGCGGGTCACTAAGGTATACATCGAATTGTATGCAAGCATGCATCGATGATACCTTTTGACCCTTTTTAATCATATAATTATGCAAATCATGCCGCCATTTGAGTCATTCACAATCTTTTGCATGGTTTCCTGCAACTTTATCTGACATTCATCATCCATCTGCATTATTTTGCTTCTTATTCCATCCTCCATAAGCTCGCCGACGGATTTTCCGAATATATTGGTCTTCCAGACTCCGCTGTCACTGTTCTCACCATTTTTGATATAATCTATCAGATCCTCAGCCTGTTCCCTGCTTCCGACTATCGGTGCTATCTCTGTCTCGATATTTGCTCTTATCATGTGTATTGACGGTGAAAGAGCCTTCATTTTAACCCCAAACTTATTTCCATGCGCTATAAGCACCGGCTCCTCCATTCTGATATCCGAAAGCTGCGGCATCACAACACCATAGCCCTTCTGCTGCACCGATGAAAAGGCATCCTTAATCTTTTCGTATTCATTCTTTTCCTCAGTAAGTGAGAGAATCAGGGAAATCAGCTCCTTTTCCCCGGAAATGGTCACACCGCACAGCGCGGAAATATTTTCATAGTAGTATTTCTCTGTAATCTCGATTTTGACCTTAATAACACCATCAGATAACCCCATCGTAACAAGAGATACCGATTTTAATATATCACCGTCCGATTCAGGCATATCGTTACTCATCTGTACGATATCCTTTAGCTTTGAAGCCCTCGCAAGAAAAGTCTTTGCATATGTAATAACAGCCTGCTTTACATAATTGTCGTAAGGCAGCAGCTGCACCCACTTCGGTATATCATAATCCACTCTCGTGACTGCAAATTCGTACAACAGCTTTTCCATGATATCTGTAATCTGTCCCATGCAAAGCTTTTCACAGTCTATTGGAATGGCGGCCGCTTTGTACTCTCTGCTAAGTGACTCGCATAAAAGCCTCGTTTCTGCCGCAAAAGGCTTTGTAGTATTTACCACAATTACAAACGGCTTTCCTGAAGCTTCAAGCTGCATGACTGTTTCTCTTTCCGCCGCCTCATAGCTCTGCCTTTTTATATCGCCAATGCTGCCGTCGGTGGTCACAAGCACAGCCACTGTCGAATGCTCCTCTATTACCTTTTTTGTACCTACAACAGCGGCCTCCTCAAAAGGTATATCCTCATCGAACCATGGTGTTTTGACCATCCGCTCGCCATCCTCCTCGAGATATCCGACAGCATCTCCCACCGTAAAGCCCACGCAGTCCACAAGGCGCACCTTCACCGCACTGCCATCATCCAGACTGATAGTAACCGCATCCTGTGGAATAAATTTTGGCTCAGTCGTCATAATAGTCTTTCCTTTGCCTGATTGCGGCAGCTCATCGACCGCGCGCTTTTTGGCATATTCATTGTCCATCTTCGGGATGACGCAAAGCTCCATGAAATGCTTTATAAATGTGGACTTGCCTGTGCGCACAGGACCGACGACACCTATGTAAATCTCGCCGTTTGTGCGGCATCTGATATCTTTATATAAATCAAACTCTTTACTGTCCATTTTACTGCCCATAAAAGCTTCCTCCATACACTTTATTCTATAATCAAAGTGTATTCACCGGTGTAGTAAATTATTACAAATAAAAAGACCACAGGCATCAAAACAGATAACCTGTGATCTTTAAAATAACATATAATATTTAAGTCAAACTACTTAGCAGCCTTTTTCTTGCAGCCGCAGGCCTTGCCGGTAGAAGCATCAGCCACCTCATCGGCATCTGTCTCATCAACAGGCTCCTCGCGCAGACGTGCGTACATCTGCATACACTTGTGGAGCTTCTTTGCAAGCTTATTGTCTATCTGCTCAGGAGTAGCTCTCCACTGCCAGTTGCCACCGGTAGTTGAAGGAATATTGATACGGGCCTTTGAATCAAGTCCGAGCAGATCCTGCATAGGAACAATAGCCATATCGGCAACTGATGACCATGCTGCACGCATCATGCCCCAGTTGTAGCCCTCCTCCTTTGTGAGGTTTAGGTATTCCTTTGCAAACCTTACGCTCTCCTTTGGTGCTGTCTTCATCCAGCCCATAACTGTGTCATTGTCATGGGTGCCTGTGTATACAACACAATGCTGTGGATAGTTGTGTGGCAGGTAATCGCTATCCTCTCTTGAATCAAATGCAAACTGGATAACCTTCATGCCAGGGAAGCCGGAATCCTTTAAAAGCTTCTTTACAGAAGGTGTGAGGAAGCCGAGATCCTCCACGATGATAGGAAGCTTACCAAGCTTCTTCTCAAGGACATTGAATAAATCCATGCCAGGACCCTCTTTCCATACACCGTTCTTTGCCGTATCATCCTTTGCAGGAATGGCATAGAATGAATCAAAGCCTCTGAAATGGTCGATTCGTACGATATCATAAAGCTTTGCCATAGCACTGATACGCTTTGTCCACCAGCTGTAGTTATCCTTCTTCATAACATCCCATCTGAAAAGAGGATTGCCCCAGAGCTGTCCGTCAGCTGAGAAAGCATCAGGAGGACATCCTGCCACCTCGATTGGATTTAAGTCATTATCGAGATAGAACTGTGTAGGATTAGCCCAAACATCTGCTGAATCCATAGCAACATAGATAGGTACATCTCCGATAATTCTTATTCCCTTCTCATTGGCATATGCCTTTAAAGCAGTCCACTGCTTGAAGAAGAGATACTGAAGCATCTTGTAGAAGGCAATATCATCAGCATACTTCTCCTTTGCCTCCTCTATAGCCTCAGGCTTTCTCAGCTTAAGCTCCTCATCCCACTCGCTCCATGCTACTCCTCCATTGGCATCCTTTAATGCCATAAAGAGCGTATACTCGTCAAGCCACTCAGCCTCTTTGCTGCAGAATGCTTCATAATCATCAGGTGTCTTCTTTGAAAAACGCTCATAAGCCTTTCTTAAAAGCTCATATCTGTTAATATACATAATGCCATAGTCTACATACTGTGGCTTTTTGCCCCACTTATATGACTCGCACTCCTTCTTTGTCAGAAGCTTATCCTTGCATAAAAGCTCCAGATCGATAAAATAAGGATTGCCGGCAAAGCTCGAAAATGACTGATATGGAGAATCTCCATAGCTGGTAGGACAGATTGGAAGAATCTGCCAGTATGTCTGACCTCCCTTCTCAAGGAAATCGACAAAACGTCTTGCCTCCTTTCCCATAGTTCCTATACCATACGGTGATGGCAGTGATGAGATTGGCATTAATACACCGCTAGTTCTCATGTTATTTTTCCTCCCTTTTGTTGTATACGCATTGTATGGGCTGCGTGAGCCTGTATTTTAAATAATATATAATATACATATGAAATCATATGATATTTTCGTTTTATTTAGTTATTATAACATCATAAAGTGCAACTTGTAAATTATTTTAGTTAATGTTACTATAAAATTAATAAAAAGTTTAAAAGAGGTGTAACATAATGAATGAAACAACCAGGCAATTGATTATGCATAAGGTAAAACATAATACAAAGCGCCTTATAACCTCCATTAAGTGGGTAATCTTTTCTATCGTTGTCGGCATAGTCGCAGGAAGCTGCGGCACTGCATTTTACTTTGCACTGTCGGTCGTAACCGATTTCAGGATGAAATACCCATGGCTCATTTATTTTTTGCCAATCGGCGGACTTGCCATCGTGGGACTCTATCATCTGTGCAAAGACGATAACGATACCGGAACCAATCTGGTAATATCGGCTATCCACTCAGGCGAGAAGGTGCCCTTTAGAATGGCCCCGCTTATATTTGTATCCACACTTATCACTCACCTGTTCGGTGGCTCTGCCGGCCGTGAGGGTGCTGCTCTGCAGATGGGAGGCAGCATCGGAAGCTCTATAGGCAGAGTATTCAGATTTGATGAAAAGGACAAGCATGTCATGATCATGTGCGGCATGAGCGCTGCATTCAGTGCGCTGTTTGGCACTCCGATGGCAGCTGCTATTTTCTCCATGGAGATGATAAGCGTCGGTGTCATGTATTATATAGCGCTTGTCCCATGTGTGATAAGCTCTTTAATCGCTCACGGTATCGCAACGTACTTTAATGTTACAAATGAATTTTTTGCTATCGAAAACATACCGGATTTTACTATCTTAAACTCAATAAAAATCTCTGCGCTCGCAATACTGTGCGCACTCGTAAGTATACTCTTTTGCGTGGCTCTCCACTCCGGTGAAGCGCTGTATAAAAAATATCTGCCAAACAAGTATACAAGAGTATTCATCGGCGGCTGCCTTGTAATCATAGCAACCATACTTGTCGGAAGCCAGACCTACAACGGCACCGGAATGAGTGTTATTCAAAGCAGCATAGACGGCTCTGTCAGACCTGAAGCATTCCTGCTAAAAATCATCTTCACCGCACTAACTCTTGGCGCAGGCTTTAAGGGTGGTGAGATTGTACCGTCCTTTTTCATAGGAGCAACCTTTGGATGTCTGTTCGGCAATCTGACAGGCTTTGAGCCATCGCTGTGTGCAGCTGTCGGCATGATTTCACTGTTCTGTGGTGTCACCAACTGTCCGATCACATCACTGCTTATAAGCTTTGAGCTTTTCGGCTACGACGGCATGCCATACTTTCTTTTGGCAATCCCATTCAGCTATATGCTGTCAGGATACTTTGGCCTGTATCGCAGCCAGAAAATCGTATATTCTAAATACAAAACAAGCTACATCAATAAATCAACTCACTAGCATTTGCAAACCGCTACCAGGCATGATACCGCAGGTATTATTGCCTGGTCTTTTATTGTATAGAGAGCTTTATCTCCCGCAGCCGATTCATCTGCGAGAACCTCCCATAAAGCATCTGATAGTTTAATTGTGATTTTATTTTTGCCGGCATTGTAAGCTACGAACACCTTCTCTGTATCAGTATCAATAGTGTATGCCACCCCCCCATCAGGCATATCATCCAGGAAATTCACGGATTTCTTAATCTCATCTACTGTGTCAAGGTAAAATGCCTTGTGAGCCCTTCTTAGAGCTATAAGCCCCTTATAATAAGCTCTAAGCTCTGCAAACTGCTCTGCTCTGTCATAATCTATTGCATTGACAGAAAGCGGACTGCAGTAGCTGTTCTCTATAGGAGCCCCATCAGCTTCACTAATCTTTGTTCTCGCAAACTCCTCTCCATGCAGGAAAAACGGAATACCCTGCGCTGTAAAAAGAATGGATGCCGCAAGCTTATTCATGCGGATACGCATCTCTTCACTCTCATGTGAATTGGATATAATAAACCTATCCCAGAGAGTATAGTTATCATGACATGAGAGATAGTTGATGGACTGCATAGGTGATTTAGCCCACCTTGGACAAATCACAGCTTGCTTTAGCTCATCACTTCTATCTGTAGCTCCATTGACAAAGCCCAGCTCATCCATATAGAATACATGCCCCTTTACCACATCACGTATATCATCCGAAAACATGCCGATGCCCGGTGTTTTTTTTGCATTTATTTTCATGCCACGCTCCGACTCAGGCAAAGCACTTTCTCCACCTGTCCAGCCCTCTCCGTACATTATTATATCAGGATTTATTTTTAAGAGAGCTTTCCTTGCTTCGTTCAAGGTCTCGATATCAAGTACCCCCATCAGATCGAACCTGAAGCCATCTATGTGATACTCGCTCGCCCAGTAGCACAGAGAATCAATAATATATTTTCTGACCATAGGCTTCTCTGATGCAATTTCATTGCCACAGGCTGATGCGTCAGAATACTTTGTAGCATCCGATGAATCCATACGGTAAAAATAATTGCCCGCGGTCTTGTAAAAGCAGCTGTCATGAACATTGAAGGTGTGATTGTAAACCACGTCCATAATCACGCCAAGGCCCGCCTCGTGAATTGAGTGCACCATCTCCTTATACTCTCTCACTCTCACTGCACCATCAAACGGATCTGTCGAGTAAGAGCCCTCCGGCACATTGTAATTGTACGGATCATAGCCCCAGTTATACTGCTCCTTTAAGGCATCGCTCTCATCGATGCTTGCAAAGTCATACGAAGGCATCAGCTGCAGATGTGTCACTCCCATATCCTTGAAATATGAAATGGTTTTATCCTCAGTGAATGCCTTGAACTTACCGGGATATAAAGAATGAGCAGATGCAGCTGCAGACACATCAGCGATGGACACCTCGGTGATAACCATGCTCATAGGATCGGCAAGCTTTGGCCTGTCCTCATTCGCAAATCCATCCGGATTAGTCTTAGCCAGGTCTATAACCATAGATCTGTGCCCGTTGACACCACAGGCCTTTGCATAAGGATCATGCGAACAAAATACGCCGTCCGGGGTGTGAACCTCATATGTATAATACACACCATCCAAATCTCCCTCTTCTACAGCTGAGAAAATACTGCTAAGCTCTCCCTCGCCGCGCATCATCTCAAGCCTGCCTGTCTCGGCAGAATCATTTCCCTTATCATAAAAAATAACAAAAACACTGTCCGCAACAGGCGAAAACAGTGTAAATGTTGTCTTTTCCTTTGAATAAATCGCTCCTAATTTCATAATACTATCCTTTTCGTTTATTTTCGTATACATTATAATAAAATTTACAATAACTGTAAATAGGGCAATTCAACCAATTTTTAAAGACTTTTTAGTCAATGTGCCATTTTTTCTTTTGCTGGTGTGAAACAAGCTTAATATACAGCGACTGTGGGATAAATCTGCCACAAGTCGTAGCAAGCTTCATCCTGAGCGTAGGTACAATTACCGTTTTGTGCTTCATCATCCGGTCAATGGCATAATTGGCGCAGTACTCAGCAGAAATTCCCTTCAGTGCAAAGCGCACATTTGCCACATCATTGAACTCTGTATCAACCGGTCCCGGGCACAGACAGCCCACATATACATGGCTGTGTCTCTGTCGAAGCTCGCAGGCAACAGCTCTTGACAGGCTTGCAACATATGCTTTAGTGGCATAATATGTGGCCATGTACGGTCCTGCAGGAATAAGCCCCGCAGAGCTTGCCACATTTAAAATAAAGCCTCTGTCCTTTACCCTCAGCTGCCTTAGCAGTTTTTTGGTCAGAAAATGAACAGCACGTACATTGACATCTATCATGCCTATTTCCTTAGCTATATCAGTCTCCTCAAACAAGCCACAGTCACCGTAGCCTGCGTTGTTGATAAATATTTCTACATCCTTTTCCTCGATATAATCCGAAAGCCTCTGACACTCATCAAGCTGCATCAGATCCGCGGTAAATATATCGCACTCAAGCCCCTTATGTGCGGCTCTAAGCTCATCAGCAAGAGTTGCAAGCCTCTCCCTTCTTCTTGCAACAAGAATCAGATCATAGCCTTCCTTCGAAAGCCTTTTTGCAAACTGCTCACCTATTCCCGAGCTTGCCCCTGTAATCACTGCATACATTATATACTACACCTCTATTCTTCAATAATCAGCTCTCCTGCACTTGCATCAAGCTCTACGCTTGTGTTGTCGTTCTTATACATCTCAAGCAGTAAAAGCCACAGCGTGTGAATCTCATATGTAAGAACATTGGAAGCAGGTACCGAGTATGGAAGCAGGGTGCTGATATCAAAATATCTGATGCCAAGCGGCGGTAAAAAAACAAGATTGGTTGTCTGTCTTTTATCACCGGCAGTATGAATCATCTCATATGTAATCATCACAAAATCACTGCCCTTATAATTGCATTCATATGACACATAGCACTCATCAACAGTCCAGGTGATGCCATCCTCTGTGACTGTCGGTTTTACTGCCTCATCATTGTACTCTGTAGTCTTACAGGTCAGCTTCCACTTTAGCTGTCCCTTCTTTGTCTCTTTTACCATATCGGTAAGCTCTTTAAGTAATTCATCTTCTTTTTTCATTTTACGCACCTGTATATATATTTCAAATTATCATTAGAGAGTTTATTAATTTACGAATTAACAATCCATTCATACTGCTTATCTGCCAGCATTAATGCTCATCTACCCTCACTCCGTGAACCACAAACCTGTATGTCTCACCGCTTGTGGAGCAGGTAGAAAGAGTCACAACCTTGTCATCCTTTGTCGGGACAATGCCTGTATCCTTCATAGAAGAAGCAGCCATCCTCTGCACAAATTTGCCAAACGTCTCGTCAGGCTCAAAGCCCACGGTATACTCATCACTGTCATCGCTTACCGTCTCATATGAGAAAATCCGGTACCTGTACTTTTTGCCATCGACAAGGATCTGGAAATACTGATGGCCGTCATAGTAATTCTCATCACGGTTATAGTACTTGAGCTTTCCAAACATGGACAGATTCTTCATATTGTGTCCGTAAATGATTGTATGGCAGTCGCTGAAATCAGTCTTGTTTGAGCCCTCAAGGAAGATGGAGCCTGCAGTGGCATGCTCTCTCTTAAAGGTCTTTCTAAGGTAATAGCTGTTATCCCCTGAATACATGATAGGATAGCTGATATCCTCATTCTCAAAATAAATCCATCCAACCACATCCGGATTTTCACTTTTCAGACCGGCAAAATCAATATCTATATCATCATACCACGGTGTATCAGTAGCTTCACTATCATTGTCATCAGACTTCTTTGAATCGTCCACAGCATACTCATCCTGCAGCTTCTCATATGTCTTATCCGATGTATTATAGTCAGAATAAATCTTAAACAGATGATACCCTGAATAAGCCACCAGAGACAGACCAATTATAAGAACTATAAATCTAATTACCTTTTTAACCATTTGTTTTCTCCATTTTTTTCTCAGTCAGCACTGTAATGCCTGTAAAAACAATTAACAATGCGATAAATACAAATTTGCCCTGCGTGGTTCCTAAAAAAGAAGCAGGATAACCGAGCACCGGGATATCAAACACCGGTACTCCGACCACATCAGACCACGCAACCGGCTCTACATCATTCACCTGATTGGCATCGCCCTTTGTAGTGTAGGTCTTTTCATCTGTATTGATTTCAACCACCCTGTGAGTTACCAGCTCACCGTTTCTGTAAAAGGTAATGGCATCACCGGTCTGTACACCACCGGTGTCCTCCTTTACATACAACAGGCTTCCCTTCATGTAGGAAGGCTCCATGCTGCCGCTAACAACCACCATCGGCTCGATATGAAACAGCTTGGGAGCAAATATCGCAGCAATAATTAAAACAAGAATTAATAAAACTATACTCGAAATAATATTAATCAGTCTCTTCACGAAAACACCTCTGTACCACAAAATCATTTATCACTCACAAAGCTGCTATGGCAGCTTACCGGCTCAACGTCAAAGTGTATTGTCATATTACAATGTGCATCACATGTATGATCGAACCTATCGATAATACGCTTCATGACATCAGAAGCAGTATCGCATGAGCACTTCGATAAAAGCACAATGTACTGTGAATCACTGTACTTTGCCGCCACATCACCCACACGCAGACACTTCCTAAGCGCCCTCTCAAGCGTGACCATGGAATCCTTCATCTGACTCTGCTTCTTATCCGGCAGACTGTTGTACATTGGAGCAACAGTGACCAGAACAAGACTCTCCGAAACAGTGGAACGTGCACTCTTTCTGACCTCCAGATGATAAATCTCCTTGAATACGGGATATCCGCACATGAAAACGCCCTCCATGCTCTCCTCGTTGATATCCTCCTTCACCTCATCTATATTGTAGCTTGAAACACCCTTTGTGACAGATAAAAGCTCCTCATATACCTTGTTGAGCATGACAGTCTTTCTGACACCCAGATCGTTGTCCATAATAGCCTTGGCGGTCTCATAGGTATCGAAAGCCATCTGTACCTTTTTGGTACGCATGCGTGCCATAATCAGATAAGAGTATATCTGCTCATCCGAGCGCTCATATACAATCGCCTTTGTGCACAGCTGTTCAAGCTTCTCATAGCAGCCTGTATCAATATACAGCTTCGCCAGAGCCTTTACCGTATTCACGTATCTTGAATGGTAAAATGCATTGAGTGTCATAAACCAGTGTGTATCTGTCCTAAGAGGCAGGAAATCGCCATTGTAAATGGCTATAGCCTTCTCATAGCTTTCAATAGCGGTCTCCTTGCTTCTGCTGAATGCAAGCTCCGCCTCATTTATATATCTGTCAAACTCTTCGGCATCGATGGTTACTTCCACATCATCATTCCATTTGTACAAGCCGCCTCTTACAGAGACTATGCACTCCTCGTCAAAGGAAGCATCTCTTAGAGCCTTTCTGAGTCTGTATGCCAGATTCTTAAGTGCTCCAACCGGATTATCGGTCTCCTCCTCGACCTGCCATATAGCCTCTGAAATGTCCTCTATGCAGACACCCCTGTTTCTGTTCATCGCCAGATATACAAACAGCTTTTCAAGTTTCTCAGACCTCCATGCGCCTTCCTGTACAGAGGTTATGTCATTACCTACCGTAAAGCTGCCAAAAGTTTTTAATTTAATCATATAAATCTCCCCATTTCTGACATTAAACATTATTATATAGTCATAAACAGATTAAACTATTAAAATACCAATAAAACGCAAAAATTAAACCCTGATTAAAATTTACGTAGATCATCACTGCCGTCGTCGACAGTGTTTTCTATCTTCATAATTTTGACAAAGTATGAGTAGTCATCATTTACCTTTACCTCACACCTATCACCCACCTTGTGTCCGAATATGGCTGCACCAAGCGGTGACTCCTTGCTTATCAGATTCTTTAAGGAATTGCCCCTTACGGTTGTGACAAGCTTGTATGTCTCAGTCTCATCATCATCCTCAAAATACACATCGACCGTATTGAACATACCCACCTCATCATCCTTTGACTCATCGGATATGACAACAGCAGTCTTAATCATCTTCTCAAGGTATCTGATACGGCTCTCGTTCTGGTTCTTAAACTGCTTGGCTGCCTTGTACTCGAAGTTCTCGCTCAAGTCACCCTGGGCTCTCGCCACCTTTACGTCATCAAGAGCCTTCTTTCTGACAACGAGCTTTCTGTACTCTATCTCGTCCTCCATTTTCTTTATATCATTTGCTGTCAATTCATCATGCATATCTTAACCCTCTTCCTGCAAAATTGCGTCAAAATGTATTTAGAGAAGTCCTGCGATACCACAAAGCAGCACAATCGCGCCAAGCACTATACGGTACCAACCAAACACAATAAAGTTGTGCTTCTTTATGTAGCCCATCAGGAATTTGATAACAATAAGTGAAACAACAAATGCTACAATCATACCGATAATCAGAATGGCAGCCTCTTCTCCTGTAAAATGAAATCCAAATTTAATAAGTTTCAAAAGGCTCGCACCAAACATAACCGGAATGGCAAGGAAAAATGTATACTCAGCGGCAACAGTTCTTGATACACCGATTAAAAGAGCTCCGACGATGGTAGCACCTGAGCGTGATGTACCCGGAAAAACAGCTGCAATAAGCTGGAAAAATCCAATCATAAGAGCTGTCGTGTAGCTGATGTCGACAAGTGAATTAATCTTAGCCGACTTGCCATTATGTCTGGTCTCAATCACAATAAAAGCGATACCAAAGAGTATGAGCATGATAGCTACTGTCTGGAAATTGTAAAACAATCTCTCGAATACGTCATCAAAAAGTACTCCGATAATAGCTGCCGGAATAGTTGAAACAAGAATATGAAACCAAAGCACGAAGATATCAGTCTTGATCCATGCACCGATACCGGTCTTTGCAAGAGGAGCTTTGTTATCCTTCCTGCCGAATGGCCAGATCTGGCTCCAGAACAAAACAACAACCGCCATAATAGCTCCAAGCTGTATAACAACCTCAAACATACTGTAAAAATCATCCGGGTTCTTTCCTATTCTAAGTGGTAAAATCTCATTTAAAAGAATCATGTGGCCGGTACTGCTGATAGGCAGCCACTCTGTAATGCCCTCCACAATTCCAAATATAACAGACTTGATAATGTCAAAGATTTCCATAAATAATTTCCTTCCTTTAAAATATTTTCTACAACCAATTTATTATATTATTTTTCCAATCACAAGTCTATGGAATTTAAGAAAAATTTAAATTAAATCTTTTCATATTATAGATTTTTTTGTAAAATACTCATAGCAATTATGAAAATTTGAAAGGATAAAGACAAAACATGAAGAAAAAAATCAGTATCATGCTTTGCATAGTACTCTTCGCCCTGACAGGCTGCACCACCTCCAGCAGCACCGTACGCTTCGGAGCAGCCGATATCGGCGGAATGTACTATTCATTTGCAAATACATTTACAGAGCTTGCCAATGAGCAGGGCTATGACTTTACCTGCAAGGTTCGAACCACAGCAGGCTCCAATGCCAATATAAGGCTATTATCCGATGGCTATATAGAGATAGGCATTGCACAGGCAGACCTGATAGCCGACGCCTACAAGGCAAATGAAGATTTAAGGGCTATAGCAGGGCTTTATACCGAGACCTGTCAGCTTGTGGTCCGCGCTGATTCAGACATCCAGACTCTTGATGATTTGTCCGGACACACGGTAAGCATCGGAGCAGATGAATCCGGTACCGAGCGAAATGCCACACAGATTCTTGAATTCGCCGGTATGCCGTCATCCCTTGTTGCCACCAAAAATCTGGACTATATAGAGGCCACAAAAGAGCTTGAGGCCGGTGATATAGATGCATTTTTCTGCACTGCCGGACTCACCACCACTGTCATAGATGAGCTTTCAAAGGAATGTAACATAAGACTTATCCCGCTGACAGACACTGTGATAAGCAAGATGCTTGAAAGCAGCTCTGCCTACACAAGCGAGGTCATACCTGCCGGCACATACACAGGCCAGACTACAGATATAAGCACTATAGGTGTAAAATCCATGCTCATCACAACGGCTAATGTATCCGACGATACAATTGAGCAGCTTACATCGCTCCTGTTTGAAAAGGAAAAGGAGCTATCCTACTCCAACTCACTTAAGCTTGAGCTGACGTATAACTTTGCAACAGGCGATATACCTATTCCATTTCACGATGGAGCGAAAAAGTATTATGAAACCTGCGGATATAGTGTAAATTAATTCGCGAATTAATTTTTAGTCCAATATATAATGATATAAGGGTCAAAAGGTATTTTTCCCCTTTAATCATATAATGTTCAAAATTATAAGAAGAATATAATTAATTAAAATCGAAAGGTAACACATGAAAATACAACTTGACATGTACCAGACGCTGGCCGTCGCCGTGCTGGTACTACTACTTGGAAACTATTTAAAAAAGAAAATATATTTTCTTCAGAAATTCTGTATTCCGGCGCCTGTCATAGGCGGACTGATTTTCGCCATCATGACATGCATATGCTATGTCACAGGAATCGCAGAATTTTCCTTTGATGACACGCTGCGCGAGGTCTGCATGGTATTTTTCTTTACATCTGTAGGCTTTCAGGCAAATCTCAAGGTATTAAAAAGCGGAGGCAAATCACTCATCATATTCTTAGGACTGGTCATCGCGCTTATCATATTACAAAACCTAACCGCCGTGGGGCTTGCAAAGCTCTTAAACCTAAATCCGCTAATCGGCATGTGCACCGGCTCTATCCCTATGGTAGGCGGACACGGCACAGCAGGAGCTTTTGGCCCGGTTCTTGAGGACTTAAACATAAAGGGCGCCACAACCATCTGTACAGCCGCAGCTACCTTTGGTCTCATTTTTGGAAGCTTAATAGGCGGACCTCTTGGAAAAAGACTGATTGAAAAGCATAGCTTGCTTAATACAGTAGCAAACGATGATGACAGCCTGCTGGTGGAGGATGAGAAAAAGCATGAGCGCCACACAAATATGTATGCTGATGCCGTATTCCAGCTCATCCTGGCAATAGGTGTCGGAACCATCTTTACAATGCTCCTCACAAAGACAGGGCTCACCTTCCCGATATATATAGGAGCGATGCTCGCAGCCGCACTCATGCGAAACATCTGTGAGTACACAGGAATCGCCACCATCCATATGGGAGAGATAAATGACCTTGGAGGTATAAGCCTATCTCTCTTCCTTGGCATGGCAATGATCACACTGAGGCTCTGGGAGCTTGCATCACTCGCTCTCCCACTCGTCATACTGCTCGCAGCACAGGTGCTTCTCATAATCATATTCACGTATGTTATCGAGTTCAACATCATGGGGCGCGACTACGATGCCGCCATCTTAGTATCAGGCACCTGCGGCTTCGGAACCGGAGCCACCCCAAATGCCATGGCAAATATGCAGGCAGTCTGCGACCAATACGTGCCATCCATCAAGGCATATCTGCTCATACCACTTGTAGGAAGCCTGTTTGCAGACTTTTTGAACAGCCTTGTAATCACATTTTTTATAAACCTACTGTAAAACAACCGGAGAAAAATATGTTTGAAAAATTGAGAAAAATATTTAAAAAAAGAGAAGAAAAAGAAAAACATAATTACGATTTAACTTTTGACAACGTAGCAATACCAGAGGTGCACGTAAAAAGCACCGAAAGCCACGAGGATACGGATAAAGAAAATGCACCTATCAGCTATGACAATGTTGCCATACCTGAGGTGCATATCAGAAACAAGAGAAATAATTAAACTAAACAATATGTGTATAATGCAAAAAGGAACTCGAAGGTTCCTTTTTACATGTAAATCATCAAATCACTCCATATGCCTTTTAGGCTTTCACAAAGCTCCTATCCTTCACCGCCAGTACGATCACAAAAATTACATCCAGTGTGAAAAAGAACTGGAATATGCCTGCAAATACAGACATCACCTTTCCTTGTACTCCCTCACTGCATGCCCTTACAATATAGGCAATTGAAAAAGGTGCCGCTCCTAACAGCCCCAGCCAGCCAATAACTGATAGCACAATTGCAACAGTCGGTCCTACAAATATCATGACAACAACCGGTGTTAGCATTAAGAGAAGTGCCACTATAATGCAAAAACCACCTATTACATAAAATGGTATTAATGCATATTTGATAATCCTTGTACAAATGAGCAACTGTACTCTGCTTATTCTTTTCCCAAGGATAAGCACCACAGCCAGATTAACCAGCCCCAGAACAATCGGCATGACCATTATCCAGCCCGCATCAAAGCTGTCTGTTGATTCCTGCATATTGCATATTATCCAAAATAAAACCGGCATCATGTACATTCCAAGCACATATATTACAGGAACTACGTAAACAGCTCGTGATACTTTATTTGATTCATTCATAAAAATAATTCTCCCTTTTATAAACATTCATCTTCTAATACTCCCTTCCCTACTTTTTGTCCTTATTCTGCTTTCTCAACAGATATTATCTTTCCCTCAAACGGATCCACCTCTGAAATAGTTCCGGTATATTTTACAGTCACCTTGTCTCCGCTTGCTACACTCTCAAGTCCGTCCGGCTTTTCATCGAAGGTAAAGCTGTAAGGTGTATCCTTATCATCTGTCACTACAAACATGAAGTCCTTTATGTCATCTATTGTTCCGGTAAGCTCCTTCTCTTCCTGTGAGTCCTTATCACCTTCATCCTGTGTCTCAGCCTGCTTTGAATTTTCGGTGCCTGCTGCCTTATCCTGCTTTGTATCGCTCTGTCCACAGCCTGCAAACAAACCTGCGCAAAGCATAGCTCCTATGACAATTGTAATCAGTTTTTTCTTCATTATGATATACCTCTTTCTTTATTTATAAGCACTGCTATGAGTACGTTTTCTAAAGAGTACTCTCCTATCAGCCTAAAGTAAATAGAATACATAAAATATTAAAGAAATCTTACGAATTACTGCTTTTTTGAGCCTCTTGCGAGCCTTGCAGGATACCATTTTTCAAACCATCCTGTAAAAATGCCCATCAATACAGGCATCAGATTGTTTACGACAATAAGTGCGGTTCCAATGCCTGCCTTTTTCAGCAGAAAGGTCCATACAGCCGTCAACACATATAATATTCCCCACGCTGCCGCAAGGATATAATTCGTTTTCATAAAAAGAAGATTTTTATGTGCTGCTTCACCACCATAATTGTACTTTACATATGCTGCACATAGGGGCTCCTTTGTCATACATGAAACCAGCCAGAACAGTCCAAACACCAGGTATCCGATATCTGTTGATATGTCACCTGCTCCGGTCAGGCTTGCTATCGCAGAAAGCATGGCAACAGCCACAATTGAGAGCTGATCCCATATTACAAATTTGTGTTTTCTCATAATAAAAGGCATAGCGGCTGCCACCAAAAGAGCAATCACAGCCCCTTTTTCTGTATTGACAGAAACTGCTATCCAAAACGCAATCCATGGTATGAGCATTGTCATCATGGAAGGATTTTTCTGCACCTGAACGCCATGTGATGTTTTTTCTGTTTCTTTGACTGCTGATGTGCTTCCGAAGAATTTATCCCAGTTTACCATCAAGGAAAAATCACCTGTTACCGTATACATCTGCTTTCCCAATGCCTCTGCGCCACCTATCTCGCCTCGTGAAATGGCTGACCATACTGTAAAAGGCGTATCTATGCGGGTAGTCGGAGTAAGGCTTTGATCTGTAAGCACCTCACTGCCTTTACCATCAAGCTTTATCTGATATGTATGCTTCAAATCGGTATAGCATATCTCAAGCACACGTTCCTTTCCATCATAGGCATCCTTATTGTATAATGATGCCATCTGTCTGGTGAAAACAAGGTCATCAGCTTCATTTTCTCCTGTTGTCCTGCTGATCCCCCAGCTGGCATCCGCCATCCTTTCAAACACGTCCCTCGGATATAAAAGAGTATGTAGCGCTGCTTCTGTTTTTTCAGATATTTTTCCTGTCATGGCATATTCTGCCCCGGCATTTTTTACCGTGGCCAGATATTCGTCTGTCCTTTCTGACAGCTCCTTAACACGAAACAGTTCTCCCTGTCCGCAAAAAACAGTTGTATAATGCCCTTTTCCCAGGAAATGGTCAAACATCCGAAGTACACTGTCATAATTTCTCTCTGCAGAATAAAAACCGCAGGTAGAGATCAGCACATGCCTTTTGCCTTCCATGTCATATCTGCAATCATGGCTGCCGCTTCCGTATCCGTCCTCCTTTGTGCTCATAAACGGCAGACTCATGGGAAGCTGCCTGTCAATTAAATTCTTTAGTATTCCCGGTACGCTAAAATAGTACAGAGGAAACGACCACACAACAATATCCGCTTCAAGTATTTTCTCAATAACCGTCTGCATATCGTCCTTTATGCAGCATATGCCCGGTGTATTCTGCCAGCACGCAAAGCAGCCCTTACACGCTCCTATATCCATAGAAGCTATATGCATTTCATCAATGGATATATCTTCATTTTTGCTCTTATATCCTTCTTTGAAGCCTTCTATAAAGCTGTTTGCAAGCTTTAACGAATTGCTTCGTTTGCCCTTTGGGCTTCCGTTAATCAGAAGTATGTTCATGCTTTATGCCCTCCTATAAGTATATAGTTAATTTTAGTATAGCGGATTGACAGGCAAAAAACAATTAAAGTTTAGACTCAGAAACAATACCCTAATTATACATTCAAAATTCATTCAATTTCAAATTCTTAAGTATGCCTTGTAATTATAGTACTATGATAGTAAAATAAAGCTATATAATTTACGAATCAGGAGAATTCATATGGGTTACGATGAAAAAATTTTTAAAGCAAAGGCGAATATCAAGGCCCGCAGATTATGGCTTGTTTTTGCTATTCTGCTGACCGCCAATTATGGTACCGACACAGCAAATGGCGCTTATTCTATGAGTAATTATATCATTTTTGTTATTTTATGCTGGCTGCCTTTCGTGTGTGGTGACATACTTCTAAAAATGAAGGGGAAGGATAACGATCATTACCGGCTTGCATTTGTCATCGGATATGGTATTTTTTACGTATTTCTTTTGTGTACGACAACCTCACCGATTGCATTCACCTACATCCTTCCGATAATCAGCCTTATTGTTATTTTTAAGGATGAGAAATTCATGATTTACTGCGCTGTTGCAAATATGCTAAGCCTTATTGCAAGTATTGCATTTCACATATTAGTACTAGGTCAGAACACTGCTGTAGACCAGAAAAACTATCAGCTTCAGATAGCATGTCTTTTACTTTGCTACATAGGCTATATCATGTCGGTGCGTCACCTGACTGAGTCCGATGCTGCACTCACCGAGAGCATAAAGTCTGATTTGAATCGCGTTGTCACGACAGTTGAGCAGGTTAAAACCGCTAGCAACACTATAATGGATGGTATAACAGTGGTACGTGAGCTTGCTTCTGAAAACAAGCATGGCTCCGATGTTGTCGTTGATGGAATGAATGAGCTCACCGGAAATAATGAGCAGCTTCAGTCCCACACTGCTTCTTCACAGGAAATGACTACCGATATAAGCGCGCAGGTCGAGAATGTGGCAGCCATGATAAACGATATGGTTTCCCTGACAACCGAATCCGGCAAGCATGCCAAGGTCAGCTCTGAGGATCTTGAAGGTCTTGCCCAGACAGCAAAAACTATGTCGGAGCTTTCTACAGAGGTTGAAAACATCCTGACTACATTCAGAGATGAATTTGAGATGGTTAAAAACGAAACCGGAACAATTGATAATATTTCAAACCAGACAAATCTCCTTGCACTTAACGCTTCAATTGAGGCAGCGCGTGCAGGTGAAGCAGGTAAGGGCTTTGCTGTTGTTGCCGAACAGATCCGCACTCTAAGCACTGAGACAAGAAATTCATCCGGTCAGATCAGTGAGGCGCTCTCTCGTCTTGACGAGATTTCCGGAAGGATGACCTCATCCATTGAAGAAACACTCCGCCTCATCCAGCTTACCCTTGAGAAGGTAATGCAGACCGGCGAAAATGTAGAGAAAATCACAAAGGATTCCAATAAGCTCGGAAGCCATATCCGTGAAATCGACACCGCAATGCAGGAGGTTGAAGCATCTAACCAGCAGCTTGTTGACAATATGGAAAAGGTATCTGATATCGTAGAAACCATGACCTCATGTATCGGTGCTTCTGATGCGATAAACCGCAAGATGCTCAGTAAATATGATGAAAGTGCAACAAATATCAATAATATCGAGACTGTTATCCAGTCTCTCATGCACGAGCTCGGAGTTGGTGGATTTATGGGACTTGATGATATCCGCCCGGGTATGAAGGCAAAGGTCATTCTGACCGATGTAGCAACCGGCAACGAGTTCCATTGTGAGGTAAAGGCAGTTTACGAAAATGCTCTTAAGCTTATATCAGGCGGCTTATCTCTAGACTCATCCAGACCTTGTAATCTGTATGTTACAGTCGGCAATGTAATGTACTGCTGGAAAGACCTCACAATCACAGATGACCTTGTGGTAGCGGTCAATACACAGCCTGAAATTTTAAACCGCAGGAAATACCCTCGCATGGATTTATCAAACAATTGCACTATAAAGCTCAAAGGAACTGATACTACATTCAAGGGCACACTTGACAATATAAGTGCAAACGGATTTGCATTTTTGACAAAGGATCCTTATTTCGTGGATCATAAAGGAGCGAAGGTTACTATCTCAATAGAGAACTTTGCTCTTGCTGACCACTCAGTATTGGATGGATATGTAATCCGCTGCTCAAATAATGAAGGAACCTATATCGTCGGCTGCCAGATGCCTGAGGATAATTATTATATCCAGACATATGTCGATGAACAGCTTCGTGCTCACTCATAAAAATAAAAGCTATGAAAGCCTTTAACCGGGCTCTCATAGCTTTTTTATGAATGATAATCTTCTATCCTATTATCTTCTATCTATCATCTTCTATCTGCATGATGTTTTTCCTTCTCTGCATACATCCGGCTGTCTGCTATCTTAAGCAGGCTTTCAACCGTGTCAGCATCGGACGGATAAAGTGCATGTCCACAGCTTACTCCGATATTTATTTTATGACCATGTATATTATATGGATTGCAGATAACTTTTTGAAGTCGCTCTATGCTCTCTAAGCAATTTTCTTCATCTGCATTGCCATCTATTATACATGCAAACTCATCCCCTCCAATACGGAATGCATAATCAGCTGTTCGTATGCTATTTACAATGCGCTTTCCTACGTTGCAAAGAACCTCATCTCCGACCGGATGACCATATGTATCGTTGACCGGCTTGAAAAAATCAAGATCCATAAAAATCAGTGCGAATGCTTTTCCTTTCTGGACTCTCATATTCATAATGGTCTCAAAATATCTCTTATTATAGAGTTCTGTAAGCATATCCGTGTTTGCCAGATCTGCCATCTTATGCTTTTCGCCTATATTCTGTGAAACAAGCAGATACTGCGTCAGTCTGCCATCCTCCCATCTTGCCGGAATGACTGTCATTGAAAGAAAAAGCTTGCTGTTCTTCTCTGCACATTCAAATTTGAAAAAATCACGCTCATTTTTGATTTTTCCGTAAATATTTTCAAGAGAAAGAAGCTCTGAGATATCCTTATTCTCCTCCTCTGAAATAAGCGTATACCTGTTTGATATTGCCTCCACAAGGTCTCTGTAGCTGCCACGCTCAGGATAAAGCTTACGCGCCTGTCTCTCATGGTATTCGTACGTATCATTTTCGATATCGCACAATGCGTATCTGTCCACAATTCTCGCCAGACTGTTCAACAGCATATCAGAGATTTCCTTTTCATGAGATACTGCCATGACAGTGAGCTTCTCCTTCTGAAGCTTAAGCCTGGTATTCTTCAATACATACATAAAAATAAGCAGAATTACACAGATGAACATTATGCCTATAAGTAAAATTGTGCTGTACTGTACCTGAAACATGAACGAGCTGACAGCCTTTGCTTCAACAATACCGACTATAGACCAGTCCTTTATGCCGGTAGGCTGATATGTCATATAATAATCCTTATTATTGTATGTAAAGGAAAAGCAGCCATCACTGCCATCAGCTATTTTGTTTTTTACATCTTTAAAATCAGCTGTATCGTAATCTGTTGCGTTATCACCTATGAAATCAATCAGATTATCAACCATATCATCAATCTCTGTCTTCGGTTCGATAGAGAGTATGACATTGCCTGCAGAATCAACAATATAACAATCACTTTGGTCTTTATAGGCCTCGTCTCCGAGCATCCTTTCCACGTCTGTATTGTCATAGCTCACAGCAAGCCCGGTATATGTAATTCCATCCACAGTTATCCCATCAGATGGAAATGCAAAAAGCACCTTTCTGACACCCTTTGTTGATATATAGCTCGATATCACAGGCTCATTTGCCTTAAAAAGCTCATTGAATGCATCTTTTGCATTGTCAGCCACTCCGCTTCTGCCCTCTATGGTGATAAACTGATTCTGCTCATTAAACAGATAAAAATCACTGTAATGCCAGGTCTCTTTTTCCCTGACAAAATCATTCCACTGCAGACTACTGTCGCTATTTAGTACCTTGGTCAAATAAACATTCCAGTCCGATAGAACGTTCCAGTTGCGTTGCGCAAACATGTTAAAGGTCCGGTTCACCTGACTGTATGAGGCTTTGATATTTGATGTGCCCTCATTATATATCTGACGGCTCATATATACATTGTAGCTATGAATGCTGAATATTATGACACCTAGCAGTGCACAGGTTATCACAATTGTACGGATGTTCTTCTTTTTTATAATCATAAATGCGCTCTCTCCATACCTTAATACCTACATCATATCTGTGCTTCGTTCTCTATTCATATCACATATACTTGTATTTCTAGTACCAATTATACAACATATAGTGTCTACAATCTATAGTTTTGGCGCGAAATGTCGTTTTCAGGGTGTGAAATGCAGATTGGCAATAAAAAACAAGGGGACAAGGGAACAAGGACAAGGGAACAAGGGAACAAGGGAAAGTATTGAATACTTTCCCTTGCAAAATTTATATATAGACTTTTAAATTAGAACCTTTGTCTATTTTGCCTGCTCAGCGATAGCAGCCTGTGCTGCAACACATTTTTTGAGGTCTGTTCTGTTTGGGATATTGTATAATTATCTTTTTTTCCGTCAACCTTTATTTCATATTCTTTGTCCGGAAAAATATTCAATTTCCATTTAAAGCAATCCTTACAAACAACAATCTGTTTTACAAATACATCAATAATCTCATCCGGAATATTCTTAGTTGAAAAATCAAAATCCTGTTCCAATCCATACTTTAATATTTCGAGTTTATCTTTGTACATATCATCAGAGATATCTAACTGATCATCTAAACAAGACAATTGCTTATTAAGTTTTTCCTGCTCTTTTAATATTTCCTCACGTTTCTCGTCATATCTGTCTTTTTCAATTTCGCCTGCCATACGCATATTAAGCAAATTATCATATTTAAGATTCCATGACTGTATCTTTTCTTCTAATTCTCTCTTCTTATCCAGAGCTTCATTATCACCTTTATCTTCATAGCAGCTATCAAGCATTTCATTTGCGATAGCAATTATGCCTTCTCTGTCGTTCCAGAATTTCTGGAATATCACATCTGCCATGACCTCTAATTTCCACCTTGAAACCATTTTAGTGACACATATTCCTTCAATGCTTAGCCCTTTATTTATTCGAGTATTCACCGAACCCGTTTTGATCTGATTGTAGCATTGATATGCATACTGCCGAGAACCATCAGGATATTTATGCCATGTAACACGATTAAGTGTACTTCCACACTCGCATATCAGTTTACGACACCATACATCCTTGGACACTTTCTTGCCTTTTCGCGGACCGCCATTGTTTGATTCTATCCGACTATCTATCATCGTCTGTACTTTATCAAATTGCTCTTTAGAAATGATAGGAGTATGATTTCCTTCAATAACAACCTTTTCAAGTTCTCCATTGTTTCTCTTCCTTTTTTGCTCCAAATAATCCGGTACAAATTGTTTTCGATAAACGATTATGCCACAGTAGAACGGATTTCGTAATATCCTACTAATATTTCCTTGTTGCCATCTTGTCAATCCAGTTGCTGTCAGATGTCCTTCTTTTTCTAAAGCAAACTGAATACTTCTAACACCATATCCGTCCTCATATAGATCAAAAATACGACGAACTGTTCTAGCTTGTGATTCATTAATCACGTACTCTTTTCCTTTTCTGTCATAACCTAATATATTGCCATTTCCATATGGAACACCATTTTGAAACGAAACCATCTGTCCAGCTTTAACTCGCATAGAGGTTTTTTTACTCTCATTTTGAGCAAGCGTTGCCATGATAGTCAATCTCAATTCGCCATCTTCATCGTTCATTGTCCAGATATTATCCTCTGTAAAATAAACCTCCACACGAAAGAAATCTAGTAATGCCAACATTACATCAACCATCAAGAATCCTGAGACTTGGCTGACCAACAGTGTTTTCACGCAAAAAAGGAATTTCGTAAAACATCTACGAAATTCCTTTAATTGCAATTATAGTATATGACATTTTAGCTGGTTAGTCTACCACCATTTACCACCATTTACTGCCAGGTGCCATCAACAACCACCAAGTACCGCCAAGTACCATCAGCTACCATCAATACGCACTCTTAAATACTATGATAATGAAATTACAAAATAATAACTCTCATAACATTATCTCCAAAAGTGAAAAATAATCCAATAGACTGCTCAACAATCGTTCTATCATACTCTTTTTGAGAGCACGAAGCGTATAAAGTAACATTATTATCAATTTTTGCAACCACAAATCTATTTCTAGACCTATTAATTAAATCCTTGCTTTTCACCGACTGCTTTTCAGTAATTATGGCTCTTCGTACACTAAGAGAATCAATCTTAACACGCCTCAAGTTTTTAATATTCTTAATACAAAGTATAGCTATATATATAAATAATACTACAAATAATATATCCCAGATTACATCCTTAGAAATACTATTCATATACTCTTTTGTCAAATAAGAAATCATAATTCCTAACAGCATTATTACTATCACTAATAGAAAAAACCATTGTTTAATCTTATTGTTTCTACATTTATATATACGATTCAACTCATCCTTTGATAATACAGTTTTCTGTAATACAGTTGTATCTAATTTTTGATTTGCCATTAATTTTCACCATTTGCTTTTAAACTATCAGAATATGAGCCATAAACATGATTAACTACTGTAATAGTATTTGTTTTGGCATCAATGTCAAATACATGCCAAACATTTCCAACAGCATCACTAGGCATGTTATATGACGTAAGCAATGTATCACCTGCATATACCTGAACCTTTGCCCCAGATATAGTCATTTCTTTATCAAGTAAATCTGATCCGTTGCTATAATCTCTGACATAATAACTATATGTACCATTTTCTGCTTTTTTATAAATAGTTAATGTTTCAGGACCATAAGAAGTAGTATCATCTCTATCTAAGTCTGATAACTTCTCATCATTCTCATCATATGTATCTTTATTTGCATAATATATATGATAATTTTGGTTTTCTTCACCTTTATAAATTAAATGTGAATCTAAATCCATTGGATTTTCGCCCCATGTCAGAACAATTCGAATTTGCCCTGCCGGAATATTTTCTGTTCCATCATTTGGATTCATTGTCAAATTATTACCATCATGTATTCCAGACATCACCGCAACATTAATATGATTTGTTATATATCCAGCCTTTTCACATAAAATAGTGTAATTACCTAACGGAAGTTCCACAGTATATAATCCATTATCATCTGTTGAAATTGTAGAGATAATACTATCTGAAACATTATTCCAGCCTTTTCTTATGCTTAATTTCGAATCACCAATACCAGCTCCATTAACAGCATTTATGATTTTTCCGGAAATCGTTCCCTTAGCATTAGGATCTGAACTTCCCTCAACCATTAAATATGTTTCAACATATATTGATTGTTTATTTTCCACCGTTTCAAAGCTCTCAAAAGCTATATATCCATCCGCAGATATTCTTAATATATGAGTACCTCCATCAACCGAAATAGTATAATTTCCCTTATTATCTGTATGTGTTGTATTTTCCACTTCAAAAGTGGTATTATTCAACACTTCAATTTTTGCTCCAGAAATTGTTTTACTTCTATTTCCAGCTTCTGCAACAGCCCCCTTAATGGTTCCATTTTCTTCGTAAGTACACTTATCTACTTTTGTTCCATTTTCCCAATGAGCAGAAAAGAGAGTTTTGTCTATAATATCCCAATGTATTGAAATATCTAGCCAATCTTCTACCAGTGAATCTTTAAATGCATCCATTTCTACATAAGTCCCTACAGATCCATCCACGCACACAATACCAGTGGTTCTAACTTTTATACTTCCTGATATTTTGGCTCCTGCTCCTGCTGAAAAGCAAATCAATTTTTTATTAAATAATTCAAGTGCACCTTCAAGCTCAGGTCCAACTTTTCCTTCAGCTTCTATTCCCACAGATGCAGATGTTTTTAGTGCCGATATATTACGAGGCTTGTTATGATATATCTGACATCCAATATCTCCTGATACATTATACTCAACAGTCACTTTTCCAGTAATAGAAAATCTAAGATCTACTTCTAGTACAGCGCCGACCGCATTTGTTCCAATAAGAGGTACTTTTCCAAGAGGAATATAAGTGTCAACCATATCATTTAACATTGGATGATTTTCTCCTGGATCCTTTGTAGAAACTTCAACACCTGCACTTGTATCTTGTTTAATTTTAAAATATGCATTCTTTACATAAGGTACAATGCCATGAAAATCTACATCTGAAGCATAACTTACAGATGGAATACCAACATCTAGCGAATAGTTAATATCTATTTTCTTTCCTGCGTTTCCAAGAAATTTTTCTGGAATCGTACCATCTAAATGTACTTTTGCTCCTGTATCAATTGTTGTATCATCAAAATCAAGCAATCCACTGCGTGCTATATCTTCATCGCTTGTTGTAACATTGACATCCATTCCCTCAGCTGGAACAAATTTACTAAAATCCGGAACTAGCGTTCCCGCCATGTCAACAGAATCCAAAAATTCATTTAAATCTGGCTCACTATATGTAATTGTCGTAGTATCATCATTATTGTTTTCATATGATATTATTTTATAAGCCTTTTTATCATCTATTACTATTATTGAACCAACATCAATATTCTCTACTGCTGATGTTTTAATAATTAAAATATTGCTTTCATCAGATATAACATTACTTTTATTAGTTGTTTTTATATTATCTTTATATTTGATGATATTCTTATCTGGCACATCTAATGAACTATTAATTGATTCAAGTATTTGTAATGTGTTATTCACTTCATTCTCTGATATTGCTCTGGCTGGATAAAAATAATTATTTTCTAATGAGACAATTCCTAATTCAACAGCATTAGCATCATGAGAAACATATTTAAGTTCTTCTTTATCATTACACTCTATTGTGTTGTCCTGTGTATATCCTAATGAATTTATAACTGTAAATGCCATAAATTCTCTTGTTGCTGGTTCATTCGGTTTGAATTCAGATTCGTCTGCTTCTAGCAAACAGTAATCTTTAGCTGTTTGAATTTCATCTGCATACACAGAATCTTGTATATCTGTATAAGAGTATTCAACACTGGCATCTTTTTTATTTACAGGATATCCAAACTCATCAACTAAAATATCAATCCACTCAGCTCTTGTATAAGTCTTTTTACCTTCTGATGAGTTTGATAACTTCTTATACTTAATAGATGAGCTAATTTTTACCTTTTTATCTCCAACATTAACACTATCATTTACAACAATTTCAGATATTCCGGAATTTGTTTCTTCCGCTTTTACAGTTGATATTCCTGTTGGTAATGACGTAAATGTTGTTACTCCAATCAACATTAATGCCATTAAATTAATGTGTTTCTTCTTTTTTTGAACTCCTATAAGAATTACAAATCCTAAACCTGCTAATATAATCCATAAGCCAATCAACATATTATCACCTGATTTAGGTGTATTTGTTGATTTTATCTCACCCTTCTTTGGAGATACATCCTTTGTTGCCGGTGTATCATTTGCTCCTGGCTTTGCTTTGTCTAAATTATCGTCACTTATTTTACCATTATTTTGTGGACAATAAGTAACTTTTAGCTCTACTGTCTCTCCAGCCGATAGTGATTCTACATGTTTTTTTGATACATCACCATCCATTAGCTTATAGCCATCTGGTATAAGTGATTCAATGTCAACTCCACTCACAGCATACGAATTTTGGTTCGTTACACTGATCGAAGTGCCTATCTTTTCCCCTTTCTCATAATTTACCTTATCTGTAGATAAAGTTACCACCAATCCATCTTGGGTTGATGTCGCTGCCAAAACTGGTACCATCCATACTACTAATATAGACATGGTCATCATGAATGCAGCTATTAATTTCTTACATTTTTTCATAAGAACCTCCTTTGTTTGATTATAATAGTTTAGCATTAATGCATTATATTGTAAATACTTAATAACAAAACTTCCCACATCCCACATCATAATACGGTGTGGGAAATCTCGAAAAATCAATATTAGAATATTTATAGTAACAAGTTGCTTCTAAATAATATACTTATAGCCAACATACTAAGCTCTGCTCTCAACATAGGAAATAATCATTAAAATACCTTTTTTGTGATAACGCTCAAACTGCCCCTCCGACAGCTTCAAATCATTCTGTACATTGTAATACTGTCCATTCTCAACATACAGCTTGTTTATTACATCATAATAAGGTTCATCCAACAGAAGAAAGCCTGCCCATACTTTGTCTATTCTTTTTTCTGTTTGTTAAGATGAATTATCAGCCTGGAAAGCTCTTTACGTCTGTCGGCATTATGTTCTTCTATATCTATTATCACATCAGACAAATCACTGTGATCACCGCCCTTTGATGATGTCTGGCTGAGTTTCACTGCTGACAGACACCTCTCCTTTATCATGTCGTCATTGCTCAGTTCAGTTACAAGTGCCGCTATCTTTCTGTCTATGTCTGAGAGCATGTTGTGCTTATTCCGGAGTATTGTTTTTACTTTGTTCTGTGTTATATTCCCATTCATTTTCTTCGCCTTTCCCTTGGGTGTGGCAGATGCAAAAACGCACCTGCCACTAAGGTCTTATGATTGCTGTCATGTGACAGCAAATACACTTTCTGCTTTTGTAGCCACGTCGACTGTACTGCAAATTGTAAGATTAATTCAGGACAGTCACGGAAAGCGTATATGTATCAATGAGATACATTCTAATCGGATAACTTTTCCTGTTCTTCAAAAAGTTCAAGGCCTCTTACTATGTATTCCTGACGTATAAGGTCCTGTAATGGCTGTTTTGTATCTGCATGAGCCTTCTTCATGGACAAAAGGATATTTTTCTGTTCGTTGAGAAAATATCCTATATCTGTATGAGTGATATTTTCTGTGGTACGGCTATTATCTGTGGCACAAGTATTTTCTGTGGTACAGCTATTATCTGTGTTACTGATATTTTCTACGTGGCATACATTATTCGTACCAGTGTTGTTATGTGGTATGTTTATAACATCTGTCTCACAGATATTATCACTGTCATCTTTTGTTCGTTTAACGCTATGCTCTTTATGTTCTTTTATCGCCTTCATAGTTGTCTTTCCTTCATCCACAAGCGCATCCTGCTCTGGCTCCGGCAGGCTTGAAAGAACAAGAGCCGCACTTTTATTAATTTTTCCTTTCTCAAACTGCTCCATTGCCTTGTCACTAAGATTTTTTGAAATGCTCACATAGTCGCCTACTGTGGTTTTTCCCATTTTCATAATATTTGCTATCTTTTCAATGATTCTGCCAGAGTTGTCTGCTTCCTTGAACTGGTCAGGATATTTCTCAAGGAGATATTTCATACGTTCTATCTCATGGAGTTTCTCTGCATCGGTCTTTGGCATAAATGCATTTGTGGCATAAAGCTGAAATTCCGCTTGAACATCATCCACATTTTCGATTTTACATGGCAGGAACTCATACTCTTTCAGTCCCTCTACTTCGACAAGGTACTTACAGGCGAGCCGTCTATGGTGTCCTGCTATGATTTCATATTTGTCCGGACCGGATTTTCTGACGAGCAGGTCCTGAAGTACTTTTCCGGCCGACCTGATTACCTCTGCAAACGCTGCTATATCTTCATCGGTCGCGCTTTTCCTGTACTGGTCAGTGTTGTCGATGAGCTTTGTGTAATGCAGCCATTTTGTCTCACTGCGTGGATGTGTATTTGGCTTTTTCACTGCACTCTCTTTAAATACTTCACCAAAATTAGCCATTGTAAGCACCTCCCATCTCTACTGAAAGGATTTCTTCAGCCAGTTCACTGTAATCACTGCTGACTACGCTGTGAATGCGGTGCTTAATAATCGGCTTATATAAAAGCAAAGCATTTTCAACCGCCGATGTACTGCTCACACATGTATTTAAAAACGGATAATCGTGTCTGCCAACCATATCTACATATATCTCACGCTGTGCCCTGCGCCTCGCATTTACCTTCGTGGCAAAGACTTTCCATGTTTTGTCCGCTGTTACATCCATCTTTGACAGTTTCTCCTCCATCATTGAAAGATTGTCCCTGCAGAAATTATCAAGACATACTGGTGTAAGTATCATATCCGATGCATTTATACTGCTCACTGTCAGATTTTCCATTGCAGGCCTTGTATCAATGATACAGAAATCATATTCATCTGCTACGATATCCAGTGCCCTTTTCAGAGCCTCCCTGTCAACGGCATCATTTTCTTCAAGCTCAGTGCTTCCGGGTATTAAATCAATCGCTGTATATCTGGTTCTGTAAATACATCTCCTTACATGCTCCGGATCAGTAAGCACATCCTTTATGTTTCTGTTTTTCCAGCCATTCACAAAGAATGGCGTAGCATTTGACTGTGGATCCATATCCACGACAAGAATTCTCTTTTCCTCTGTCATGAGAGCATAATATAGATTTACGCATGTGGTTGTTTTTCCTACTCCGCCTTTTAAGTTGCTGATTGTTATAATTTTTATCATAAGACCTCTTTTCCGCATTTTTCATGCTTTTGTGTTTTTTGACCTTTTACCCTTTGATTTGATTAAATCCTAACCTGCTGTTTATGCTGCTTTTCGACATCACCTCCCAAATTGTCCAAATCAAGCCCTAGAAGTCGGATAAGTCTTTCTTCTGCCTCAGTGTCCGCTTTTCTCTTTATATCAGCGCCATTCACATAATGTGTTTTAAACACCCCACCACTATAATTGCAAAGGATTTCTGAACTATGTTCCTTACTGTCAGTGACACCTATCCATGTACCTCCGGCCTGTGAGGTAATCTTGATTGTTGAACTTTCAAGCCACTCACAACCCTCAAACTGCGAGTATGCAAGTTCTTTCAAGCCAGGCAGTTCAATGTGAAGCACATTCTCTGCCCTTCTGTAAATCTCTCTCTTCCCGATATACTCGTATTTTTTTCCTGACATATGCTACTCCTTTCCACATGCGTACATGTCATGCTGAACTTCTTGCTGATAATAGTGATTCATGGTTGCCGGCGCATTATACAGAGCCGTAATCATATATGCTTTTATGTTTGTTATCTTTGTATTCGTGTGCTTCATGCACTCCATGACATACTCTAGATGACTGTTGTTGAGCTTCAAAAACCTGGACCTCACAAGCTCGTAAGGATATTCCTGTCCTCCTACATTGACAGTTCGTCGCTTTACACAGACCACTTCACAAATGACCTGGAATAGCTCATCATACATCTCACGTATTTCCAAACCCGGGCTTCTCATGTAGCCTGCATAGTTGATGTTTTCCTTGATGATATCAACATATGCATTCGCATCATCTATCACATCAATCACATCAGTCGGTGGTATTTTATTATTCTCTTGATTGATATGATTGATATAATTAGTCTCAGTATGATTCATATCAGTATAATTATTATTAGTATAATTAGAGTCAATTTTTTTACCTCAACAGGTAAAACATCTTTACTTCTTAAATTTAAGATAGTTGACTTCTGCAAGTTAAAATTCTTTACCTCTTGAAGTAAAAGTTCTTTACTTTCAGAAGTAAAACTATTTGACTTCTTGAAGTTAAAGTTTTTTACTTCTTTGAGTTCATCAGCATTTGATGGCTTTTTATCACTTTTATTCTGACTAATGGTGGCAAAATTTTTAACATATATAATATCCGGCTTTCCAAGTCCTCTTCGTTTTTTCTCAATCAATCCAATTCCCTTTTCTGAATCAAGCTCCTTCACAATCTTCACACATGTCGGTTTAGAACATCCCAAATCATCCATTATATTTTCAATTGAATATACAATATATGCTCTATTCTTTTCATCAAACCAACCATTTTTGATTGAAAGAGACATTCTGTCAAGCATCAGACCATATAGCAGCTTCGCATCACTTGACAATTTTTTGAATCTATTATCTTTAATCAGAAGTCTAGGAATCCGATAAAAAGAAAATTGTTCAGATTCAATTCCGTAGTAATAATCGAATTTTGGATTTTTGTCCATTATTCTTCTCCTCTCAGATTTTTACTGTTAAAGCATTATTCATGATTAAACACCCCAAAATTCTTTGTTTTAAAATAGAAAAAGGGAATAAATCCACACTTTTGGATTTATTCCCAAACATAATACAAGGGAAAGTATTGAATACTTTCCCTTGCAAAATCTTATATATAGACTTTTACGTTAATATCATTAAATTTGTTAGCTTTGGTATACTCTGGGCGCTCAGCCATAAAGGCCTTAACATCATCCTTTGTTACCGTCAAGTCACAAAAATGAATGAATTTTTGTCTATTTCCCCTGTTCTGCGATAGCAGCCTGTGCTGCAGCAAGACGAGCGATTGGTACACGGAATGGTGAACATGAAACATAGTCAAGTCCAATCTTGTGGCAGAACTCAACTGATGAAGGATCTCCACCGTGCTCTCCACAGATACCAACGTGAAGGTTAGGATTAACCGGCTTTCCAAGCTTAATAGCTGTCTCCATTAATTTACCAACACCTGTCTGGTCAAGCTTAGCAAATGGATCGTTCTCGAAGATCTTGTTGTCATAGTAAGCGTTAAGGAACTTACCTGCATCATCACGAGAGAATCCGAATGTCATCTGTGTAAGGTCGTTTGTACCGAAGCAGAAGAAATCAGCCTCTGTAGCGATCTCATCAGCTGTAAGAGCAGCTCTTGGGATCTCGATCATTGTACCTACATGGTACTTGATGTCAGCGTTTGCAGCAGCGATCTCAGCATCAGCTGTCTCAACTACAATCTTCTTAACGAACTTAAGCTCTTTGATCTCACATACTAATGGAATCATGATCTCAGGCTCGATATCCCAGTCTGGATGAGCTTTCTTTACATTGATAGCTGCACGGATAACAGCCTTTGTCTGCATCTTAGCAATCTCAGGATATGTAACTGCAAGACGGCATCCTCTGTGACCCATCATTGGGTTGAACTCATGGAGTGACTCACAGATAGCTTTGATTTCCTCAACTGACTTATTCTTAGCCTTTGCAAGCTTCTCGATGTCAGCCTCCTCTGTAGGAACGAACTCATGAAGAGGTGGATCAAGGAAACGGATTGTTACTGGGCATCCCTCAAGAGCCTCGTATAATTTCTCGAAATCTCCCTGCTGATATGGAAGGATCTTGTCAAGAGCTGTCTCTCTCTCCTCTACTGTATCAGAGCAGATCATCTCACGGAATGCAGCGATTCTCTCTGGATCGAAGAACATATGCTCTGTACGGCAAAGTCCGATTCCCTCTGCACCAAGCTCACGAGCCTTCTTAGCATCTGCAGGAGTATCTGCATTTGTACGAACCTTAAGTCTTCTGAACTCATCAGCCCATGCCATAACACGTCCGAACTCACCAGCGATTGAAGCATCAACTGTTGGGATGATTCCAGCGTAGATGTTACCTGTTGTACCATCGATAGAAATCTCAGATCCCTCTGTGAATGTCTGTCCTGCAAGTGTGAACTTCTTGTTCTCCTCGTCCATGTTGATGTCACCACAACCAGATACACAGCATGTTCCCATACCACGTGCAACTACGGCTGCGTGAGATGTCATACCACCACGAACTGTAAGGATACCCTGAGCAGCCTTCATTCCTGTGATGTCCTCTGGAGATGTCTCAAGACGTACAAGTACGACCTTCTCTCCTCTTTCAGCCCATGCCTCAGCATCGTCAGCTGTGAATACAACCTTACCACAAGCAGCTCCCGGAGATGCTCCAAGACCCTTTCCAAGTGGAGTTGCAGCCTTAAGTGCAGCAGCATCGAACTGTGGATGTAATAATGTATCAAGGTTACGAGGGTCGATCATAGCAACAGCCTCAGCTGGTGTCTTGTGTCCCTCATCTACTAAATCGCAAGCGATCTTAAGAGCAGCCGGAGCTGTTCTCTTACCATTACGGCACTGAAGCATATAGAGCTTCTTGTTCTCAACTGTGAACTCCATATCCTGCATATCATGGTAGTGATTCTCAAGAGTCTCACAAACCTTAAGGAACTCAGCGTATGCCTCTGGGAACTCCTGCTCCATCTGAGCGATTGGCATTGGAGTACGAACACCGGCAACAACGTCCTCACCCTGTGCATTGATAAGGAACTCACCCATAAGCTTGTTCTCACCAGTTGCAGGATCACGTGTGAATGCAACACCTGTACCAGACTCGTTATTTAAGTTACCGAATACCATTGGCATTACGTTAACAGCTGTTCCCCATGAATAAGGGATATCGTTATCTCTTCTATAAACATTTGCACGTGGGTTGTCCCATGAACGGAATACAGCCTCGATAGCAAGCTTTAACTGCTCTACAGGATCTGAAGGGAAATCTGTTCCTAACTGATTCTTGTACTCAGCCTTGAACTGCTCTGCTAACTCTTTAAGGTCAGCTGCTGTAAGGTCTACGTCAAATTTAACACCTCTGTCCTCTTTCATCTTGTCGATAAGCTGCTCGAAGTATTTCTTTCCTACTTCCATAACAACGTCTGAGAACATCTGGATGAAACGTCTGTATGAATCATATACGAAACGCTCGAATGCTGGATCTGGGTTACCAGCGATCATAGCTGCAACAACGTCATCATTAAGACCAAGGTTAAGGATTGTATCCATCATACCCGGCATTGAAGCTCTGGCACCTGAACGAACAGATACGAGAAGAGGATTCTTAAGGTCACCGAATTTCTTTCCGTTAACCTCTTCCATCCATTTTACACCTTCCATAGTCTGAGCCATAATCTCATCATTGATCTTACGTCCATCCTCGTAGTACTGTGTACAAGCCTCTGTAGTGATTGTGAAACCCTGTGGTACAGGAAGTCCAATCTCTGTCATCTCAGCGAGGTTAGCACCCTTACCACCGAGAAGATTACGCATGGTCATGTTACCCTCTTTGAAGGTATATACCCACTTGTTTGCCATTTTGCAATTCCTCCTAAATTTTATTTCTGGTATGGTAAAAAAACCATCCATATACTTGATTAATGTGTGCCCTCATATAAGCGCACACATTAATAATACCATAATTTCAGCAAATATCAACTAATTTTTGCTATCTTTTCCTTTATGTTTCATACTATTTTTTTGAACACGGATAGACTTAGCATTCTTTACTATGACAAATATCATAATTGCAAGAATTGCAACTATTCCAAGTGCTCCTATAGCTAACGGAACGACCATTCCACTCTCGCTGATCATGGTGGCAAGCGGTACCTGCTCGTCTTCTATATCATGCCTATTATCGTTTGCCGCCTGCGGTACCTGCTCATCTGCTATATCAGTATTTGGCTGTGCCTGCGGTGCCTGAATGCCATCCTGCGGATTATTCTGTCCGTCAGGCACTATTGTATTTCCGGCATTTGCTCCATCTGCGGCCCCGTTATTTGCCGCTCCTGCTGCATTGCCCGCTGCATTAGCTGCCCCTGCTGCATTTTCTGCTCCTGCAGCTGCCTGATTGCCGCCTGCTGCAGTATTGTCATTTGCTCCATTTCCGGCAGCTGCCATGCTTGATGCAGCCCTTGAATATACAAAGTTGAACACGTTTTCTGATGCATTTGACGACAGCTTTCCTGTCTGATTATAGCTGTCCGGAATATATCCATCTATATACAGATATGCTATGACGGGCTCATCGCCCACATTACCATAATAGGTACGGCTTTCAGCAAGCTTATTGCCATCTGTATCCACATAGTTGACTGTATACTCAGCAAGCTCGCCCGGTATGCCGTATGCTACAACATAGTCCTGATCTCCCGATACAAGAAAAGCCGACTGTGCAACCGTATTATTGTCACGGCCGCTTAGTCTGATTCCCTTTACGTAGTACTTACTGTTTTCATCAAGCACCACACTGCCCTGTGCATCACAGCTGATGACATCTCCGTATTCAAGACCTGTAACAATTATTTTGTCACCTTTAACAGAAACCGAAGCCGAAGCCCCATTGCCTGATGCCTTGCGCACCTGTACACCACCATTTATGCTTCCCTGCCCGCCGGCCGAGAAGGAAACAGTGTACGTATATGAAAATGCCTTTACATCTGCTGTCTGTGAAAAAACACCGGTTATGACAACAAGAGCTGCAAGAAAATATTTAAGCAATCTTTTCATTTTGCTTAGCCCCCTTTCTGTCACTTACGAAAGCCAGTATCATCAAAATAATACCGATCACAAACACTACAGCTGATGCTATTGACCAGATATCTCCTGTCTTTACCTTGCTTGTTGTAGTTGTAAATGTAGGTGGATTTGATAAAGTCGGATTTGAGTTATCCTCTACCGCAAAGTTCATCATAAGCTTTGCAAGTGTATCCTGATATATATTACCCTGACTCTCTCCATCAAGTCCTACCAAAAGCTTCACACTGCCTCCCTCTCCCGGCTCTAATGTCTTTAAATAAAAGAACCTATCCAGAGAGTTTGTAGCCTCGTTGAGTCCTTTTCCGGCTGTTGTCTCCTTCTCACCACCTACGCTGGTGCTGCTGTATATAGTGTCCTCTTTCCCATCCGGTCCTACGAAGGTAAGAATATATGAGTATCCACCGTTTTCAGCCACGGCCTGTGTATCCTCGAGACTCTTTAATACATCATTCGACATATACCATTTCGTTGAAATACTGCTGTTATTCTTTATATCAACGGAAAATGTAACAGAATCTCCGGGCTCCATCTGTGAGACAGAGGCTGCTATTTTATTTGAATCAAATGAGCTGACCATCTCCTTGCCTGTAAACTCACACGAGCCGGCTACAGTAGTATTCTCATCAGCAAATACAGTGCCTATCGAACCAAGGATAAACAACATGCATGATAATAATGCGATAAATTTTTTCATATTGTCCTCCTTTACTCTAAGCTTAGTGCTCCATCATCTGATATATTTACATCAACACCCCACGCACTCTTAATCGCGTCCTTTGCATTGTGTGTCTGTACTGCATCAACTGTTGCCTCCAGCACAAATCTCGCCCCATCATACTCATAGGTAGTAGTAATGGTGGTAAGTCCATTATCATCAGTCTGTGATGTCTGATCCACTATTGTGGCAATATCACCGGCTATACTGATTTTGTCCGTAAAATCAGGTGAAGTCTGACCCTTTTTCAAAATAGAATTATAGTAAAATACATTTCTCTCTGTGGTCTTAGCGCTCTCATCCTCTGTCCAGCCATCGTTTGTAAAACCAATCTGTATCTTGGATGGATCAAGGTTTGCAAGCTTATCACCTGTCTCCTTGTCTGCCCAGTAATGCTGCACTGTCACTCTCACATACTCATCTATCGAGCCGCTGTTTTTGACAGCAAGCCTCTCGTCGTACTTTTTGTCGAGAATCAGCTTTTCATCTCCGGCATTTTCTAACATATCGCCAAGCAGCACTCCTGTTGCCTCGCTCCAGTCATCATCCTTATGCTTATAATCACGCCAGCTCACATCATCGCCATTCTCAGTTAAAGTGACACCGATGGATTTGATGTCAATCTGAGCCAGATAATTATCACTCATATATGTAAGAGTCGCTTTTGTAGATCCTATCGTAGATGCTGCAAGCATTATCGCAGAGGATGCTACAAGTATAATTGGAAGTTTTCTCTTCATTACTCTTCGCCCTCCTCTTTATCATATTGTGCTGTCGCATCCCATTTTGCATCAGGTGCGACACACGGATTGCCATTTTCATCATATGTGACAGGAGTACACTCCTGAACCACAACTACATTGAAGCTGGTCTTTACCTTTTCACTGACTGTGATAGCCGCAACGATTGGCTCGGTTTTGCCACCAACCTGCACTACCTGACTGTAATACCAGTAGCCATCATCGGAAAGGCTCCAGTTTGAGCCTGATGCCTGTATATCAAACTGGCTTGCTGCAATTACCTTTACCCTGACAAAACAGTCTGCTTTTCCTGTATTCTCAATCTCAATAGTTTTCTTCCAGTCCTTAAACTTCTCCTTGACATCAGTTGTAGGACCGATATCTACTGAGATACCGCCCTTTGCCGTAGCATAGGTTGTAAAATATGCCAGTGTCGGTTTAACTGAAACACCACAGACAATGAGTGTAGCAGCAAACACTGCACATACAAGAATACGATGATTTCTATTAAGTTTTTTACAAGACTCTGATAATTTTTTCATTAATTCTGCACCCATTCCCATCCGGTTCCGTCATACTCAAAATGGTTTACGACACCGGTACTATAAATCAATTTGTCGTTGTAATCGTTTGTGAAATCAACATCTGCGGTCTCACCGGCCACAATCTGTGTCTCTATGCTGTCTGAGGAGGTCACCTGATAACTGCCAGCGGCATATACCTCCTTTACAATCACCCTTGACCCTGCCGGGATATTGTCAATAACTACGCTCTTAGCTCCTGTACTGTCAAATCTGATTGACGCAATATCGGAAAACACCACATTGCCATCCCTGTCGTAGGCCTCAACATCAAATGCAAACACCGGCTCACCGAGTGCTGTATTGTATGTCTTTAATGTCTTGTTAATCTGTAAGCTTCCCATGAGCTCGGTCTGTTCAGGCTTCAGCTCGATATCGATATCATCATATATCCATGAATCTGAGCCGCTTCCTGTCATGGCAAACTCATTATTAGGAGCAGACACCAGATACGGCACAAATGTGTATCCAAATCTGGCTGAATTAGCAGACTTTGCATACACCAGATACAGTCCCGTCTTAACACCTGTGATGGTTCCCTTTCCGTTTGAGACATTTATTGTCTCGTCTGCTGTCAAAGCACCTTTGTCTGCAATGCCCGCAGCTGTCTTTGCCATCTTTTCCCAATCATCTGCGGTAGTTTTACTGCTGATATCTGATATAGATTTAGCCAACTCATCAAACTGCTTCGTTGCTGTATAGACATCATTCTCATCTACATCTGCCACTCTGTAAAGCTCTACGGGAAAATCCACAGTGTACAAATCCTCCCATGTATCAGGGATATCAACTGTTATAGAGCATTTCTTGTCAATGTCAATGTGCGTCCTTGCGAAAATGCTTCCACACGGCAGGGAAAACAGAACAATCGCTGCTATAGCTATACTGACAGCTCTTTTTATACTATTGTGCATTTTTCCTCCTTCCTGATTCTATCTGAATCTATACAATATCGTTTTACTAAGTATCTTACAAATTATAATATACAAAACCAGAAACAGAATGCCAAGCACTATGGCTTCATGTAACGGCTGTACCTGCTTTACATCCTCGACAATAAGTCCCTGTGCATCATTTGCAATCCTGTGACCTCTGATAAGAAGCCTGTGGGAATTCACACCATACGGTGTACATGTGATAAGTGTACAGTAATCCTGCCCTTCCTCAATCTTTAAGTCATTAAGCTCATCAGGCAAAACAATCCTTATCTGATCAACCTCGTAGGTCAGTGTCTCGCCAAGCACATACAGCTTAAATGTGTCACCCTCTGCCATCTGGTCAATATCCGTAAATAGCTTAGATGACGTAAGTCCCCTGTGTCCTGAAACAGCACAATGTGTGCTTGCTCCGCCAACCGGAAGCGATGTGCCCTCGATATGGCCAACACCTATCTGAAGTATTGTATTGTCTGTGCCGTGGTAAATCGGCAATGAGACATTGATGGACGGAATCTCAACATAGCCCATGACTCCTGTGCCTGATACATCAAGAAGACTTTCATACTCTGCTCTGTCTGAATCAGACATATCATATCTGTCCTGCTTGCTTAATAGCTTTTCATTGTAAGCCTCTGCCGCCTGTCTCATTTCTTCAAGCTTCTGTTCATCTGTATTGTCTACTGCATCGACATAGCTTGCAATTGCCCTTGACTGATGGAATGAATTCCAGTAATCACTCACCGTCGGATATAGCAGTAAGGACAGTCCTGCAAGAAACACTATGACAAACAAAATAGTTGATAATTTTCTTCTCATAGCACTCTCCTTACTGTTATCATTTGCATATAATTATGCCTATTGTAACTGCCACGAACCACTAAAGTGGCTCATGGCAGATATATTTTATCATAAAATGATATTATTTAACACGCTTCTTTGTTACAAGAACAATTCCGCCACCTACAACTAATATAGCACCGATTACATAAATTGCAACACGTCCGGCACCACCGGTTGAAGGAAGGACTGAGCCCTTTAAGTTCTGTACAGGTGTGCTTAAGCTGCCCTCAGCTTTATCTGCTTTAAGTGTAATATTACCGGTCACCTTATCTCCGCTTAATGAATTAAGCTCAGGAGCATCAGACTCAATTGAGTGGTCTGCTGTGATTGTGAATGCAATATCATTTGCAGTATTGTATTCATCAGGAGTCTTTGTCTCCTTAAGTACATAATCACCATCATCAAGACCGCTGAATGTGAAGACATCATTCTTATCACCGGAAATTACCGCTTTGATTTCTTTGTCTGCTTCGCCTTTAATCTTTTTATAAAGAGTGAACTCCGCACCATCGAGTGCTTTATTGTTCTCATCTACCTTGTTGATTACAACCTTGTATGTAAATACGATTACTGTATCTTCCGGAGTCTCACCTTTGTCTCCATCTCCACCATTGTTAGGGTTATTAGAGAACTCAAGCTTAACCTTATTTGGGTTTCCTTTTGAACCGATAACAGCATTCTTATTGAGAGTTGCTTTGTACTCAACTACAACCTTATCACCATTTTTAGCTTCAAATCCCTCTGCTAAAATGTTGTCACATGTAAAAGTAAGCTTTTTGCCAGCTGCGTCATAATTTGTTTTAAAGAATTCTGTAACATCCTTATCACCTAATTTGACAGTAACAGTTCCTTCATTGAAATCAAGCCCCTGTGAAAGAGTATCATCAAATTTGAGGAAATATGTCTTATATGACTGAACATTTGCAGGTAATGTGGCTGTAAGCTGGAATGGAACCACATCTCCGATATCATAATCGGCTGAATCCTGCCATTCTGTTGTATCACCTGTTGTGTCGTTTGTGTCTTTTACTTTCTTCTCAACAGAAGGTACATCTGTCTTTGGTGTGATTGTTGTATCAGCAACGATATTGAGGATATACTCAGTGTAAGCCTCGTCACCTGTTAAAGAGCTATCCTTATCCTTGATGAGATAGTAACCAGGCTCAAGTCCTGTAATCTCAGCTTTTGCATTGTCCTGTGTTACTGAAACAGAACCTGCTACTGTAGTGCTTAAAGCTGATGCAATTTTCTGTGCCTCTGCCTTAAGATCTGAAGAGTTTGTCTGCATTCCTGAAAGCTTCTCTACGTAAGCTTTTGCATCATTAGCAAGATCTGTCTTTTTGTCTGCCTTGATACCGGTACCCCAGTCAACGTTTGAAAGTGTTGTCTGTGATTTTGAAAGATCTCCCTTTAAAATCTGGTAAGCCTCATAAGTGTGGCCTGCCTTTGCCTCATTAACCGTGATGGTAAATGTTTTTTTGGCGCCTTCGCCCTCAGCAAATACTGTAACGCTCATTGCAAGTGTAAGTATCATTGCAAGAACTAAAGCAATGCTTCTTTTGATCGTTTTCATATTGCATTCTCCTTTTTATAATGTTTCATGTTTTTTATAGAAAAGTGTTATTACGGCTATTGCTATAAGCACAACTCCACTTAACATATACAACCATCTGTTACCGCTTCCACCTGTTTCCGGAAGCTCATACTCTATGAGTTTGTTTGTAATCTCAACAGTACCGGACTCTATTGCATTGGCGCTGCCCGGTGCAACGTTTGCATCGGTCTTTGACATTTGTGTACCATTTATATCCTTAAATATATATGAAACATCATAGCCTGACATACTATTGTTCTGATTTATTCCAACCTCTGTCACAAAATATTTATATGTGGTACCGGTCAGAATACCATTTTCATTTACATCCTGCAATGGCAGATTTTCAAATACATATGACCATTCACCTGCCGAATCAGCTGTCACCTCAACCGGACTGCCATACTTCTTATCATTATCAGCCGAATCCACCTGATGCAGCTGCAGAAAGATCTTTCCATCAGTCTTATCTAACGGATTATTCTTTGAATCAGTCCATTTTTTATCGACTGAGATGCTGGTGGTCGCAACTGCTACATCCTCATAATAGTATGGTGTATTTACCTTTGCCATATCACTTCCCTGTAATGAGCTGTTTTCAGCTACAACAGGATGTGCTGAGTTATCTGCACTGAAATAGAAATACTCCTTGTGTGGCTCTGCCGAGAGTATGTAACCATCCGGTGCCTTTGTCTCAACTATGTAATACTGTGTATTATACTCCAGATTGTCAGTACTCATACTGATATCAATTCTGCCGTTCTTATCGGTGGTATACTTACCTAACGGCGTATAAGAGCCATCCGGTGTGTATCCAAACAATTCAAACTCAGCGCCCTCAAGCTGCCTTCCATAATCATTCTTATCTACCTTATACAAGGTAAATGTATTGCTCTTAATTACTCCGGCAGATGATTTTGACTCTTTGTAAACTGTCCGGTTATCCTTTCTGTCTTCTCCCTTTTCGATGCCCTCAAGCTTTGCTGTATTGCTGACATCCATTATAATCGGACTATGTTCACCAGGAGTACCAATAACCTGTGCATTGACCTGATAAGTATATGTCAGCATAATGGTTTTGCCATCAGGTACATCTGCATTTATGTTTCTATATGAATAAGCACTCCTTTCATAGCTGCCATCCTGTGTACTGTAATTCCACTTACATTCATCAATCGTTTTTCCCGGCTTATATGTTCCATCGTTTTGCTTAATAGCTTCTCTAAACTTAACTGTAGCCGGCATTAAATCAATATACCATAATGTCTGAATACCATTGCCATATGTGCGTGTCGTAAATTTAAGCACATCTGTCAGCTTTAATGTATCGCTATCAGGCAGATAGTCCTTGCCATCAGGGTTTATTATAACCGTATAACGCAGCCTGTGATTATCCTCATCCCACTTGTAGTTCTTGGAAATAACCTTATCCCCCTCAGTAGGATTATCACTGCCCGATTCGTCAGGCTTTGACATGGTCTGTGTCTGATAAGCCGATCCGATTTCTTTATTTGTATTTGAAGATGCTGTGGCTGTATTCTTATAAGCCACTGTTTTACCGGCTTCAAAATTCTCAAAATCATCTATCGTGCACTTGTATACTACATATATGTGAGAGTTCTCATTCCAGCCATGTATAGTTGTATTGGCTTTATCAGGCTTTATAACCCTTGTAACCACAGTATTTGTGTTTTTATCCAGCGTAGTACCTGTTTGAATTCCATTTATAAACCAGTCGCTGCCTGATACCGTATGTGGCGTACCATCAAAGTCAGGATAACCAAAGCCCTCCTGATTAGGATATTTTAGCATTATCTTTACACTCTGCAGTGTAACACCCTCCGGAAGCTTATCAGTGATAGTATACTCTGTAGCATCAGCATCCATAAGTACATCAACGCGCCATGTGAGTGTTCCATCGCTTTCTGTGGTTTTCAAATATGTCTGACCTGTTTTACCGTTTCCATCAGTCTTTACAATCTTTGATGTCGTATGGCTATAAGATGCAGATGCACTTGAATTTAAAGCTTCGAACTTATTCACATACTCAAGCTTTCCACTTGCTGTTGTGTCGGCAGTTGTGCTGTACGTAAATACTACTTCTTTTTCACTGTTGCTTGTCGGATAATCCTTATTAAAGCTGACATTTACCGAGGTAAATCTGTAGTCATCAGATTCGGATACTTCATTAAATTTTGCTGTTTTTGAATTATTATTCTTATCCAGATATTTAACAGTAATGTCACCGATATATCCATCAAACTTTTCCTTAACCTGACTTACAAAATCATTCATCTGGGTATACGTCATGTAATGATAATTGTTCTGAGGTTTGGATGACATTGTATCAGCAATGCCAAACGCCTTAGGAAATCCCGATGCCGGAATTGTAAATTTTGCTTCCCACTTTAAAGTATACAGCCCATTATCTGTCTTTTGAGCATCAACAAGCTTCTTTGTAATATTCTGCTTTGTTTTTGGAACATTTACACTTGAAGAGCTCTTATATGACTTATCATCCTTAGTGAGAATAGCATTATTATTAAATTTCTGGTCATCAAATGTCTGCAATGCGTCTGTATAATATTTGACAGTATACTTATTACAGTTCTTATTACCATCTGTAGGATTAAATGTAACCGATGTCACCTTGCCACTGCTGTCCTCGTTAATTGTATATCCCGCACTAGGTGATATGTCAATGCCTGTAATTTTATCAAACATATCATCTGTCAGGACAGCTCCCGCAATATCCTCACAGCTTTTATTTACTGTAACCGTCCAGATAATCCGGTTATTAGTCTTATCATATTTACCGGATTTTTGTATAAGATTTTTGTAATACTTCACATAGCTGCTTGATGTATCTATGACAGTTTCTTTTGATTTTTGGTCTGTTGATTTACCGGTAACGAAATTAGTTGCCTGCCATGTAGCATTATTTCCCAAATCTCCGGCATTGGTCAGGTAATATCTGTATGTAATAGAACAGCTCTCACCTGCACTCAATTTTGGAAGCTTTGCATTAAGTGTTGCCTTTCCCGCATCTGCCGGGTCAACCTTTCCTGTCGCCTTTGCAGTATAACTACTGTCAACAGCCTGACCGTTTTTCTTTATGCTGTAGGTAAATCCGGTAGTATCAACCCTCATACCATTGCCGTTAAATTCATCTGTGATTTCGATATCATCAGGTGTACCTTTTGTAGAGGACACATCCACAGTAAACTCAACATAATAATTACCATTTTCATCAATAGCAATATTATTATTATTTGTATTGCTCTTCTTTACAGAAATATCGTAGTTTAAGGAATCATTTCCATTCCAGTGGATATTATCCTTGTCTACTGTTATTGTGACATCACCACCGATATAGATATTCACATCACCGGAATCATTGGTCTTGCCCTCACCAAAAGCTTCTACCTTTGCCCAGCCATTTATATCGCTGCTGTTACCCTCAATATAACCATCTACAAACTTGATAAGAATTGCATATGTACCATCCTCATTCTTGATATATCTGTACTGAAACTGTTCCTTATCGCCGTTGTCATCACATTTTGTCTTCCAGTAATTGCACAGCTCATCCGGAATAGTCACCGACTGATCATAGACATAATAGTAATTCTTAACAGTATTGCCATTGGCATCTACCGTATCATTCTTTCCGATTCCAAAGTCCAGCTGAACCTCAAGCTTGAACTTCTCGCCGTTCCAGTCCACCGGTTTGCCCTCACTTGACATTTTGGTATATGAGCCATTTGATTGCAGTTTTTGAAGATTAACATAGTTTTCTGTGACATTATCTATGGTAAAATCCTTCTGATTCTGATCTGCTGCTGATGCAGGTTGTATAAGTCTGTACGCAGTAATGCCCAGCACTATAACAGCCATCGATATAATAAATGTAGCAAGCTGTCTACGTCTTCTCACTCTTTTAAGCCGTTCTTTGCCGAGACGTTCCATATCCTTATCCATTCTGCATCCTCCTTTCATAGAGTTATATATAATTCATTTTACTTAATCGTTATTCAACAGCTAATATATTACACCCTTTTGGTCACACAACGGTCACACGAGACTTTAAATCGGGATTTTCTATTTTTTTACCAAAAAGTTCCAAATAACACTAATCAATTTTGCCAATTTTAGACAATGGCCAGATGGCAAATGTGATTCTGCCGACCACCTGTTCCTCTGAGACACAGCCTATAGCTGTATTTCTCGAGTCAAGTGATACGCTTCTGTTATCGCCCATCACGAAAATTTTCGACTCCGGAACCTGATAAGGCAGCTCTATATTGCAGTCTCCTAAAGCTTTTTCCTTGAGATACGGCTCATCAATCGCAATATCGTTTACATAAACCGTGCCATCCTCTGATATATTGACCCAGTCACCCGGCATCGCAATAACTCTTTTTACAAGTATCTTGTTATTGTAATAAAAAGCTATGACATCACCTGTTTTAAAGTCATGCCCCTTTGATGCCATAAGCACCTGTCCCTCCTGTAACGTCGGTGACATAGAGGTTCCGGTCACCTGCAAAATCGGAAGCCACAGGTTTGCGACCAATATTGCTGCCGCTGCCACTACCACAAGTGTTCCTACGGTATTGAAGAGTGTTGCTGCAAATTTGTTGTTATACTTCACCCTTCTTAGCTCCTGACGCAGCTCCTTTATGCCAAGATCATCGCTATAACGGTCATAGTCGTCTGTCATGATACTGCGATAGCCCGATGTATCTTCAGTCTTCTCAGCACTTTTATTCTCAACTTCTTTATTCTCAACTCTGTTTTCTTCTGAAACCTTCCTTGATATTTCCTTTTCTATATGTACAGATATATCCTCCGGCCGGTTTTCCTTTTTAGTCTGCTGATATTCCTTCTCTATTTCAATATTTTTTTCTATATCAGGAGTTATGTCTGGCGCCGGTGTTACATATTTGACCGGAATTATTTCCGCTATTTCCTGTGATATATTTTCATCAACCTTCTGTGTCTGCTTTTGTACCTGCGTTACTTTTTCAGATGAATTAACAGGTGTTTCCATCATCTGTGCCAAAAGTAAATCAAGCTTATCCTCATTGGTAAGTGGTTTCTGTTCGACATCCTTTAACTCCTTGTCTTTGCTTAAATCCACTACATCAATATTATTTTTGCTTTCTGCAACAGCTGCAGTATTGTTATGATTAATCTCTGCAACTACCTTTTTATTGTATTCAGCATCTGTGCAGCTTTTTGTCGAATTTGTGAGGTTAGCTGATTTATTCTGCTTAATTTTCTTCTGTTCTCTTTTTTTTCTTAGCTCAATGTACTTTACGGCAGCTCTTGCCAGAGCATATATTGCCTTTTTATATATTTTTTCTATCATTCTTTTGTCCAATTATCCATTTCATAACCACAAAATATTGCTTCTATATTATTTTCTTGTCAGATTATTTGAAGCCATTGATATTACGGCGGCAAATTTCTGGATTTCCTCTGTTGCTGACGTGAGTTTATTAATTGCAGCATTGATATCACCCGATGTCTTTACCTCACGCTCAAGTGTCTGAATATGTTTTTTTGTCTCGTCAAGCTCTTTTCTTAAGTGTTCAACCTCTTTACTTCTGTCTAAAAGCATCTCTAGCAGCTCACTTCTGCTAAGCTTCTTTAATTCTTTTGCTTCCATATTCACAATCTCCATATATCAAAACAACCAAAGAATAGCTTACTATATCTTTGGTTGTCATTTATTATCTGTATTATATTATAAAATTAAAATTCAAATTTCTTTGCAAAATAAGCATCAAGCTCATCAATTGCGATACGCTCCTGCTCCATTGTGTCACGGTCACGTACTGTCACACAATGGTCTTCCTCTGAGTCGAAATCATATGTCACGCAGAATGGTGTTCCGATTTCATCCTGACGACGATATCTCTTTCCGATTGTTCCTCTGTCATCATACTCACAGTTGTATGTCTTTGAAAGCTGTGCAAATACCTTTTCAGCACTTTCATTGAGCTTCTTTGACAGCGGAAGCACTCCAATCTTTACAGGTGCAAGTGCAGGATGGAAATGGAATACTGTTCTTACATCCGGCTTCTCCGGTGTACCGATATCCTCTTCGTCATAAGCTGCGCAAAGGAAGGCAAGTACTACACGGTCTGCACCGAGTGATGGCTCGATAACGTATGGCAGATATTTTTCATTCTTCTGGTCATCGAAGTATGTAAGATCCTGTCCTGAAACTTCCTGATGACGTCCGAGGTCATAATCTGTACGATCCGCAATGCCCCAAAGCTCGCCCCATCCGAATGGGAATAAGAACTCGATATCTGTAGTTCCCTTTGAATAGAAGGCTAACTCAGCAGGATCATGATCACGCAGTCTCATCTCCTCTTCCTTGATTCCGAGAGAAATGAGCCAGTCACGGCAGAAGCCTCTCCAGTACTTAAACCACTCAAGATCTGTTCCAGGCTCGCAGAAGAACTCAAGCTCCATCTGCTCGAACTCACGTGTTCTGAAGGTGAAGTTACCAGGTGTAATCTCGTTACGGAATGACTTACCAACCTGTCCGATACCGAACGGAATCTTTTTACGTGATGTACGCTGTACATTTTTAAAGTTTACAAAGATACCCTGTGCGGTCTCCGGACGAAGATATACTGTATTCTTAGCATCCTCTGTAACACCCTGGAAGGTCTTGAACATGAGGTTGAACTGTCTGATATCTGTGAAATTGTGCTTGCCGCATGATGGACATGGAACATTGTGCTCCTTGATGAAATCTACCATCTGCTCGTTTGTCCAGCCATCAACTGATGTCTCAAGCTCAATACCATTGTCCTGCGCAAAATCCTCGATGATTTTGTCGGCTCTGAATCGCTCGTGGCACTCCTTACAATCCATAAGCGGATCTGAGAAGCCGCCGAGATGTCCTGATGCAACCCATGTCTGAGGATTCATGAGGATGGCACAGTCCACACCTACATTATAAGGATTCTCCTGGATAAATTTCTTCCACCATGCTCTTTTTACGTTGTTTTTAAGCTCTACGCCCAGGTTTCCATAATCCCATGTATTTGCAAGACCTCCGTAAATTTCTGAGCCCGGATATACAAATCCTCTTGCTTTTGCTACCTGTACGATTTTGTCCATGGTCTTTTCCATAATTCTTGTTTCCTCTCTATCTTACTTATGATTTATTTGTATTCGTAACTATTCAGTACCTTCACAGCTGCAAGCTGCAGGCGCATTTGAATCAGCTGTACTGAATAGTTACTTGTATTCTTAATTATAATTAAATAACAATTCACGCCTTAATCTACTTATATATAACATATGTGATATATGATACCGGCACAGAATTATCCTCCCCGCTGTCAAAGTCGAATGTAACCTCGTTATCTTCCTTGACCGAGTTTAATATATCATCATCGCTGACACTGTCATCCGCTCCGTTTTCCGTTCCTTCCGTCGCATCGGATTTTACTGCTTCCATGCCCTCCGTGGCACTCTCTGTCCCTTTAGTCTGTGATGCAAGCAGGCTGTACTTGTCACCAATCGCAACTGTATTGTCATCTACAAGCTTTACATTGTCGACAGATGCATACAATATTTTCCCTTTCACGTGCAAATTTGAGTTGCCTTCGTAAACAACGACCCTGTAGCCGGTTTCATCCAGAAACTCAGATGATTCACATTTCTTTGCCTTGCCATCATCTATCGCTGCGAAACCGGTCTTGAAGTCATATCCGGCTGCCAGAGCCTCCGCAATCGTCCCTGAAAAAAGCTTTGTCCCATTGAAATCAGTATATTCGTCGGTTGACGCATAGCTCATGGTAAGAGATGCCTTCTTTTTCTCGACAGTCAGCTTTTTGAGCTTGATCGAACCGTCATTCTTCTTATTGTAGTCGTCTATTGACTTGTCCACATAGCTTTGTAAGTCATCCTGCTTGTATGTAGCTGTATCAAAGTCCTCGACATCTGTAGATACCACACTGCCGTTTTTTGCAACAAACACCGTGCTGTCCTTGGTATAATAATATGTACCGCACCCGGCAAGCAAACAGCATGTCGCAATAACAGGCAACAGCATTGATAGCTTTTTATTCATAGCTGCCTCCTAAAATATAATCTATGATATTATACCCTTTTGTATATATGATTTCAAGTATCATATTTTAAAGGGCAACGACATGCATAGTATCTATTAATTATTTCATGATTTAATTTCATGCTTTAATTTATCACAGAAAAGCTGCTGATTTAAAATCATGATGCACATAGATTGAAAGATATTCCTTCATTATGCTTCTCAGCTCCTCAAGCACATCGTCTGACACTGCAAATGTGTACAGCTTCGTGATATCAGCTGAAACAATATACTGCATGGTATAGAGTGTATCACTTAGTATATGCCTGCCCTGCACCTGCGTGCCACAGCTATCGCAAAACACGCCTCCGCGTCTTGCCGAAAAGACATTAAGTCCTTCCCTTGAATGACAGTGTATACATGAAAACAGCGATGGACCCTCGCCATTTATCGTAATAGCTTTAAGCTCAAAAACAGCCCTGACCAGCTCATTCTTATATGCCGGTGATTCAAGAGCCCGGAGTGATTGATAAAGGAGCTTTAACATATCCTTCTCGTCATTGTTCTCCTGACAAAAATATCCGCAGAACTCCAGAAAGTAAAACCCGGTGTATACTGCTTCCAAATCCTGTGTCAGCTCCCTGAAATAGTTGCTGATTGTGACCTTTGAAAGAGAATATGCGCTTTTACCCTCAAACAGCTCAAACTCACCGAACGAAAATGGATTGCTTCCTGCCATAAGCTGGCTGTTTGGACGTCTTGCGCCCCTTGCAAAGGCTGTGATTTTTCCTCGTTCCTTTGTGAGAATCGTTATTCTTTTGTCAAAATCCCCTACCGGCATGGCTGAAAGCACCATACCGGTCAACACTACACTCTGTGACATCTTAATCTTACTTTCAAAATACTATTCTTCCTCTTTGTATCCAAAGTTCTTGATGAGGAAGTCGCTGTCTCTCCAATCCTTCTTTACCTTGACCCATAGCTTCAGATTCACCTTACAGTCGAGCAGTCTTTCCATCTCATAGCGCGCATTGGTGCCGATTTTTTTAAGCATGCTGCCCTGCTTTCCTATAATGATTCCCTTATGGGAGTCTCGCTCGCAGACAATTGTGGCATCCATATCTATAATAGAACCACTCTTTGTCTTTCTTGTCTTCATGCGGTCAATTCCTACTGCAATGCCATGCGGCACCTCGTCATTCAGAGCATGGAGCGCTTTTTCCCTGATAATCTCAGCACAGATTGCACGCTCCGGCTGATCTGTGATGGTGTCCTCATCATAGAACTGCGGGCCATAAGGCAAATACTTAAATATAGAATTAATAACATCATCCGTATTCTGCCCTCTTAAGGCTGACGTAGGAATAATCTCTGCAAAGTCGTATACCTTGCGGTAGGTGTCTATATACTCAAGCACCTTTTCCTTTTCCACTGTATCCACCTTGTTGATAATCAATATAACAGGTGTATTGACCTTTTTGAGTTGCTCTATGATATGCTGCTCTCCCGCTCCGATAAAGTTGGTCGGTTCCACAAGCCACAGCACAACATCCACCTCATTTAATGTCTTTTCCGCCACATTGACCATATACTCGCCCAGCTTGTTTTTGGCCTTGTGTATGCCCGGAGTATCAAGGAACACTATCTGTCCCTTTTCCATATCCGTGTATACTGTCTGGATGCGGTTTCTTGTGGTCTGAGGCTTGTTTGATGTGATGGCAATTTTCTGACCGATAAGCCTGTTCATCAGTGTTGATTTGCCCACGTTTGGTCTACCGATTATTGTAACAAAACCCGATTTAAAATTCTGTATCATTTTTCCTCCTATGTGAATCTGTATTTATAAGGATATGAGGGTCAAAAGGTATTTTGCCCCTCATTTATGATTAATCAGATTACTACATGCTACGCATTCCCGTAATCTGACTCCACCTCGAAATCCGCTAATTTGCTGCATTTGGGCAGCAAATTGCTACTTTCTCGGTGTAGTGCGGGTCACTAAGGTATACATCGAATTGCATGCAAGCATGCATCGATGATACCTTGTGACCCTTTAATCATATAAGCTTTTCAACATTCTCAAAGAGCCCTGCCGACTCTTTAATCATATTTTCATTGCCGATGACACATATACTGTCCTTCTTAAGTACTGCCTCTACAAGGTCTGCAAGCCTTCTGATATCCTCCGGCTGTGCATTTAATATCTCATTTCTCTCCTTTTGAATCTGCTCGTAGGTAATACCCTCGAGATATGCAGACAGTGATCTGCTTCCCTTTGCTTCCGGATTCATAGGCGTATCAAGTGCACTGAAGGTACCGATAATATACTTGGTCATATCCCTCTCATCAGGTGAAAAGCTCTTTATATACTCAGGTATCCTGTCATAGACATCAAGTGTGTCTGAAAGGTTAGGGTCTCTATATGAGACAAAGTAGCTCTCTCCGCTTCTAAGGAATGTATTCATGCAGCCGTAAGCACCACCCTTTACCCTGACATTTATCCAGAGATAATCATAGCTTAAGATGATACGCAGCAGTCTCAGTGCTCCGGTGTATTCATAGCCCTCACAGATGAAATCACCTGTTTTTGCAACATATTGTATCTGGGATGCATCAATAAATGCTTCCTTTGCTGTATTAAAATGGACCTCTGCCTGATTGCCTACAGCACTCATTTTATTAAATCCAGTTATAACTTTTTTCAACGAAGGCTTTGCATTGCCGTAAGCCTCGTTATTTCCGGTAAAGCTGATAAGCATTCTGTTTCTTGCAAACAGCTTTTTGGCTATTGCAGCAAGCTTATCTGACACACTCTTTGGTGACTCGGAAAGCTCCTTTTCTATGCGGCATATAGAGCGGTAAAAAGCAATACCCTTTAGTTCGTCCTGATAAAGTGCATAGCGCGAGAAGCTCGACATGCTTCGCATAGCCGCAACCAAATGACCGGAACTGCTAAGGTTAGCCTGAAGCCTTGCCTTAATCTGCGCTACAATCTCGCCCAGTCTCTTTGTATCGGTAAAATCAGATGTAAGAAGCATCTGCTCCATAAGCTCAAGTGCCTTGTCAAGATTTTTCTCCAATACCTTCAGCTTCACCTCAAACTTAAAAACAAAATTATTTCTATCCTTAATATCCGGGTGGCTTGCAGTACCTGTGCTGATTCCGCCGGTATATATATTGGTCGCATTGGCTAAATCGGTATAGCTGTAATTTTCGGTACTCACCAATCCGAGTGCGTTTGTGAAAAAGCCAAGATAGCCAAGCTCGCTCTGTGCAAAATCACCTGCATCAAATAAAAATGATATATAATCAATACCGTTTGACTCTATGTCATGGCGCACAACCTTTACATCTGAAAGTGTGTCCTCAATGTTTGAAAAAGGCATAGCCTCCTTTTTCATGTCAGCTCTTGTAAGCATCGGAAGCTTACGCAGATCCTCATCTGACGAAGGCTCCTCCTGATATTTCTTTAAATGCTCTGTCTCCTCAATCAGCTTGTCAATCTCTTCATCCGAAAGAGATGCCTTGTAATCGGAAAGCTCCTTTGCCAAAGCTTCCTCCCTCTCATTGCCAAGTCCACGCTTTGGCTTAACAGTAACAGATGAACCATGGGTATTGTCAAGCAGATATTCCTGTATAAGCTTTTCAAAATAATCCGTATCAACAGCCCTTCTAAGCTTGGCAAATGTATCAAGACACTCCAGATGTATAAAAGGCTTCATATCATCAAACAGCCAGCTGTCTAAGCAGTTTAACCCAAAAAGAAGTCCCTTAGGGAACTGTCCGAAGTCAGCCTCCCTGAACTTAAACTCACTGCTGTTGATTCCCGCAAGCAACGCTTCTTTATTAATTCCTGTTTTAACAACCTCTTTAAGAGTGTTTTCTATAATGCTTTCAAACTCATCCGCCTGAGATGCATTGGCATTCTTTGCCACAAACGAGAACACCGGCTGCAGAATGCCCGCATCATATGAGCCATACACATCATCACCGATTCCCGCATCTATCAATGCCTGCTTCACCGGTGCTCCCGGTGAGCTGACAAGTGCATAGTCAAGCACATCAAATGCCTGATAGAGCATCTCATCAAGCGAATCCCCTACCACACGGTTATAAGATAGATAGGTCTTATTTTCCTGTGAATCATCCATGGTAATTGAATACTGTGCCTCAACATTCTTTATTTCATCAAATGCAGGCTGTTTATTAATTTCTGAATTAACTTTTTTATAATCATACAGGCTCAGATATTCCTTATCCAGCCACTCAAGTCTCTCGACAACATCCATATCACCATACAGATAAATGTATGAATTGGATGGATGATAATACTTGTGATAGAAGTCCAGATATGCTTCATACGTAAGCTTAGGAATATACTCCGGATTGCCGCCTGAATCCTTGCTGTAGGTATTGTCAGGGAAAAGCGAGCGGTAAATCTGGCTTGAAAGCACCTCGTCAGGCGATGAGTATGCTCCCTTCATCTCATTGTACACCACTCCGTTTATCTTAAGCTCATCATCCTTGCCTGTAAGCTCGTAGTGCCAGCCCTCCTGCTTGAAAATCTCCTCGTACTTTGTGATATTCGGATTAAACACTGCATCCAGATACACATCCATGAGATTCTTAAAATCCTGATCATTGCAGCTGGCGACAGGATAAACTGTCTTGTCAGGGTATGTCATGGCATTTAAAAATGTATTGAGCGAGCCCTTTGCCAGCTCGATGAAGGGATCCTTTACAGGGAACTTCTTTGAACCGCAGAGTGTGGTATGCTCAATAATATGCGGTACACCCGTCTCATCCTCCGGCGGAGTCCTGAAGCCTATATAAAAGACCTTGTTATCATCATTATTTGATAAAATGGCAATCCTTGCACCACTTTTTTTGTGTCTCAGAATGAATCCGTCCGACTGGACATCCTCCACTCTGTGCTCATCTAAAATCTCGTATTCAGCCAAATCGTGAATTGTCATCAATTATTCCTCCTAAAATGCGATGATGATAGTATACCACATTTTTACATATTATAGTTAAATTATAAGTATATTTACCGCAAAAAATCTGTTAAAGTAATATTCTGCAACATCCGGCTTTAAAAGTCAGAGTCTATGCTCCTCTTCTGAATATTAACATCCATCTGTGGAAACGGAATTTCGATGTTATTTTTATCAAATGCTGTTTTAATTTCTTCTGTAAGCTGCCATTTTGTGTTCCAGTAATCCTCGTTCTTCACCCAGATTCTCGCACCGAGCTCTATTGCCGAATCCTGCAGCTCACTCACAAACACATTGCTCGGCTCATCGCGAAGCATCGTATCTGCTGATGTGACAACAGATTCCAGCACACTCTTTGCGAATGCTAAATCTGTGCTGTAGGATACTGTTACTCTCAAATCAAGCATCCTCTTATCCATCATAGATACATTTGTGATACACGAATCAGCAAGCTTTCCGTTTGGTATCATAACCATCTTGTTATCTATTGTCAAAAGCCTTGTATAAAACAGATTTATATCCTTTACAGTGCCCTCTGTACCACTTGAACCGTCAACTATGTAATCGCCCACACCAAACGGCTTCATCATAAGAATAAGCACGCCTCCTGCGAAATTCGACAGACTGCCCTGCAATGCCATACCTACAGTAAGTCCGGCAGAGCCAAGAACCGCTATAACAGAGCCTGTCGCCACTCCAAATCCCGAAAGCAGTGCCATGACAAGGATAAAATACAAAAAGTATTTAATAACATTTGCTAGAAATGATGCCACTGCAGCGTCCATTCTGCTTTTATCAAATCCTTTTTTAATTATTTTTACGACTGATTTAATCACCTTAATACCTATAAGCAGTATCACTATCGCAACAACAAGCTGCACGAGAAAGCTTATAAGCGATGGCATATATTTCTCCAGATACGTCTTTACAATGCCCGGGTTTTCAATAACCTGCTGTACTTCGGTATTTGCAACCGGCACTGATACTTCACTAAGAATTTGTCTGATCATATAATCTCCTATATATCTCTTATATTTCTTATATCTCTTATATATTTTCTATATTTGTTATATTTGTTATTTCCTTATAACCCACTAAATCCCCCATATAAAATATGGGGGATCAGTATTTAAATCAAATATTAATTCACTATTTAATAACTCTCACTCTGAGCACTCCGTCAATGGCAGAAAGCTTCTCAACGGTAGAAGCATCAATAGCTGAATCAAGATCAAGAAGTGAATATGCATAGTCACCCTTGCCCTTGTTTGTCAGATCAGATACATTAATATCAGCCTCTGCAAGAGCTGTTGTAATCTGTCCAATCATACCCTTAACATTCTTGTGAAGGATTCCGACTCTGCCTGAAGCTGTGCATGCACCCATGCTGCAGTCAGGGAAGTTTACTGAATGAACGATATTACCATTCTCTAAGTAATCTCTCAACTCCTTGACAGCCATAACTGCACAATTGTCCTCTGACTCTGCTGTAGATGCTCCAAGATGAGGTGTTACGATGCAGCCCTTTGCTCCAACAGTTGTGTTGTTAGGGAAATCTGAAACGTACTTCTTAACCTTTCCCTTGGCAAGTGCATCTACCATAGCCTCTTCGTCAACGAGAAGATCTCTGGCAAAATTTAATACGATAGCGGTTGGCTTCATCATTGCAATAGCATCAGCGTTTACCATCTTCTTTGTTGAATCAAGAAGAGGTACATGGATTGTGATGAAATCACAGTTCTTGTAGATGTCCTCAACATTGCTGATATGCTTAACGCTTCTTGAAAGGTTCCATGCAGCATTTACTGAGATGTATGGATCATATCCGTAAACATCCATGCCCATATGTACTGCAGCATTTGCAACAAGTACACCGATGGCTCCAAGTCCGATAACACCGAGCTTCTTGCCTGAAATCTCTGTTCCTGCAAAGTTCTTTTTCTGCTTCTCAGCTGTCTTTGCAATATTCTCATCGTTCTGGTTTGCAAGACACCAGTCGATACCTCCAACGATATCTCTTGATGCATAAAGCATTCCGGCAAACACAAGCTCCTTAACACCATTTGCATTGGCTCCCGGTGTGTTGAATACAACGATTCCCTGCTCGGCACACTTGTCAAGCGGAATATTGTTTACTCCTGCTCCTGCTCTTGCCACAGCAAGCACCTTGTCACCAAGCTCCATGTCATGCATAGCGGCACTTCTTACAAGTGCTGCATCTGCATCCTTAATATCATCAACCTTTTTATAATCGTCAGAGAACAGGTCAAGGCCTACTCCTGCGATTGGGTTTAAGCATGTGTAATTAAACATTATGCATTCTCCTCCTCAAACTTCTTCATAAACTCTACAAGCTTCTCAACGCCCTCTTTTGGCATAGCATTGTAGATAGATGCTCTCATTCCGCCAACTGTACGGTGTCCCTTAAGGTTTACAAATCCGGCTGCAGTTGCCTCCTTTACAAACTTGGCATCAAGCTCTGCATCTCCTGTTACAAACGGAACATTCATGAGTGATCTGTCCTCTTTTCTTACTGTTCCCTTAAAGAGCTTGCTCTGATCAAGGAAATCGTAGAGAATCTTGGCCTTCTCCTCATTTCTCTCCTTCATAACTGAAAGACCGCCCATCTTCTTGAGCCATTTGAATACCTTGCCACAGATATAGATGCCGTAGCATGGTGGTGTATTGTAAAGAGAATCATTATCGGCCTGAGTCTTCCACTTGAGCATGGTTGGTGTGCCCGGTAGACAATCATCTGTGATAAGGTCCTCTCTGATAATTGCTATAACTACTCCGGCAGGTCCTACATTCTTCTGTACTCCGCCATAGATAACAGCATATTTTGATACATCTACAGGCTCTGATAAGAAGCATGAAGATACATCAGCTACAAGGTTCTTTCCCTTTGTGTTTGGAAGCTTCTTGTACTTTGTTCCGTAGATAGTATTGTTCTCGCAAATGTATACATAATCCATATCATCTGTGATTGGTAAATCTGAGCAGTCAGGTATGTATGAGAAGGTCTCATCTGCAGATGAAGCAAGCTCTACGGCGTCTCCGTAAATCTTAGCCTCGGCAAACGCCTTTTTAGCCCACTGACCTGTGATAATGTATCCTGCTTTTTTATTTTTCATAAGGTTCATCGGTACCTCAGCGAAGAACTGTGAAGCACCACCCTGAAGGAAAAGTACCTTGTAATTGTCAGGTATATTCATAAGCTCGCGGAGATCCTTCTCGGCATCCTTGATAATGTCATCAAACCATTTAGATCTGTGGCTCATCTCCATAACCGACATTCCGCTTCCCTTATAATCCATCATCTCTGCTGCTGCTTCCTGCAATACCTCCTCAGGTAAAACTGCAGGTCCTGCTGAAAAATTGTAAACTCTACTCACTCTAATTTCCTCCTTGTGTCGCATTGTAGTCCTCTTCATCGAAAGACTCGTTGATAGGCTTGCCCGGTGCAACCATAGGCCATACCTTGTCATCTGAATCAATGATACAATCGATGACAAACGGTGTCTTGCTCTTTAAGGCATCTGCAAATGCTTTTTCAAATTCTTCCTGGGTCTTAACACGTCGTGCGGTGGCTCCCATTGCCTCTGAAAGCTTTACATAATCCACCCCATCATCGAGTACGGTTGCCGAGTAATGCTTCTCGTAAAAAAGAGTCTGCCACTGGCGTACCATTCCAAGTACATGGTTGTTTATTATAACCTCGATAAGAGGAAGCTTTTCTCTTGAAGCTGTTGCAAGCTCGTTCATGTTCATTCTGAAGCATCCGTCACCTGCAATATTGACTACAGTCCTGTCTGGATTAGCTGTCTGGGCACCGATTGCAGCACCGAGACCGTATCCCATGGTACCAAGACCTCCTGATGTAAGAAGAGTTCTCGGCTTACTGTATTTGTAATACTGGGCTGCCCACATCTGATGCTGACCGACCTCAGTAACCATTATAGCATTTCCTTTTGTCATTTCATAGATTTTTTCAATAACAAATGGTCCGCTAAGTCCCTCTTTGTGATATGTAAGAGGAAAAGTCTTTGCATATGCAAGCACATGCTCAACCCATGAATTGTGGTCAAGCTGTGTGAGCTTTTTGTTGATGCGTGTAAGTATTTCCTTCACATCGCCTATAACACTCGATGTAACACGGATATTTTTATTAATCTCTGCTGCGTCTACGTCAAACTGTAATATCTTGGCCTGGTCTGCAAACTTTTTAGGATTGCCAAGCACTCTGTCCGAAAAACGCGTACCAATCGCAATCAAAAGGTCGCACTCTGAAACTCCAAGGTTTGAGGTCTTTGTGCCATGCATACCAAGCATGCCTGTGTAGTTATCACTTGTGCCGTCATATGCACCCTTGCCCATGAGCGTATCGCAAACCGGTGCATTCACCTTGTCTACAAACTCCTTAAGCTCTTTGCTTGCTCCGGAGAGAACCACTCCGCCTCCAACAAATATATATGGCTTTTTGGATGCTTTTATGAGTTCAATTGCATTATCAATGTCACTGTCTGTAATTGTTTCTGTCACACGCTCAGGAAGCTTGATTTCCTGCCTGGTGTACTCTACCAGCTCTGCCGTAACATTCTTTGGAATATCCACAAGTACAGGACCCGGTCTGCCTTTTCTTGCTATGTCAAAGGCTCTGCGTATTGTATCTGCAAGCTTCTCGACATCCTTTACAATAAAGCTGTATTTGGTTACAGGTGTTGTAATTCCGGCGATATCTATCTCCTGAAAGCTGTCCTTTCCAAGTAACGAGACTCCGACATTACATGTGATTGCGACGATTGGAATCGAATCCATGTATGCTGTCGAAATTCCTGTGACCAGATTTGTCGCTCCCGGTCCGCTTGTAGCCAGACAGACGCCAACCTTTCCGGTGCTTCTCGCATAGCCGTCGGCCGCATGGCTTGCTCCCTGCTCATGTGAGGTCAGCACATGCTTAATCTCCGGATGCTTGTAGAGCTCGTCATAGACATTAAGGATGGCTCCTCCCGGATAACCGAATACTGTGTCAACACCCTGTTCTTTTAAGCATTCTATAATAACCTGTGATCCTGTTAACTGCATCTTGTATTCCTCTTTTTCTTATACGAATCCTTTACGATAATAGATAAAAGCCTTATTCGTATTGAATTTTCTATCAAAATATATACTACGCGTTCTGCTCGCCCGGAAGTGCAAGGATGGCTCCTCTGTTTCCTGATGTAACAAGTGCTGCGTATCTCTTCAAATAGCCTGTTGTAACCTTCGGCTCTCTAGGCTGCCACTTTGCCTTACGCTCAGCAAGCACCTCATCTGACACGTCAAGCTCAAGCTTCATGTTTGGAATATCAATCTTTATGATATCTCCCTCTTCAACCAGGGCAATCGGTCCGCCTACTGCGGCCTCAGGTGAAACATGACCTATTGAAGCTCCTCTTGAAGCTCCTGAAAAACGTCCGTCTGTGATGAGTGCTACAGAGCTTCCAAGTCCCATTCCGGCAATAGCGGATGTAGGGTTAAGCATCTCTCTCATTCCAGGGCCGCCCTTTGGTCCCTCGTATCTGATGACAACCACATCACCCTCTACGATCTTGCCGCCCTTTATTGCTGCAATTGCATCTTCCTCACAGTCAAATACTCTTGCAGGTCCCTCATGAACCATCATCTCATCGACAACTGCTGAACGCTTTACTACAGAGCCGTCCGGAGCCAGATTTCCTTTAAGCACTGCAAGTCCTCCGGTCTTTGAATATGGATTGTCTACCGGTCTGATGACCTCAGGGTCTCTATTGACTGCATTCTTTATATTCTCTCCAACTGTCTTTCCTGTAACGGTCATACAGTCTGTATTTAAAAGTCCGATATCAGCAAGCTCTTTCATGACAGCCCACACACCGCCGGCCTCATTTAAGTCCTCCATATATGTAGGGCCTGCCGGGGCAAGATGGCAGAGATTTGGTGTCCTCTCACTGATTGGATTTGCAAAGCTGATATCAAAATCAAAGCCTATCTCATGAGCGATAGCCGGAAGATGAAGCATAGAGTTTGTAGAGCAGCCGAGTGCCATATCAACTGTGAGTGCGTTCATTATTGCATCCTTTGTGATGATATCTCTCGCCTTGATGCCCTTGTTGTACATATCCATAACAGCCATTCCGGCATGCTTTGCAAGACGGATACGCTCTGAATATACAGCAGGTATTGTTCCGTTTCCGCGAAGTCCCATACCGAGCGCCTCTGTAAGACAGTTCATAGAGTTGGCTGTGTACATTCCAGAGCATGAACCGCAGGTAGGACATACCTTGTTCTCATACTCACATACATCATCCTCAGTCATAGTACCGGCAGCGTATGAGCCGACAGCCTCAAACATCGATGAAAGACTTCTCTTTCTGCCCTTTACGTGGCCTGCGAGCATTGGTCCGCCTGATACAAATACTGTAGGCAGATTAAGACGTGCAGCCGCCATCAGAAGTCCCGGCACGTTCTTGTCACAGTTTGGAACCATTACAAGTGCATCAAACTGATGAGCGATTGCCATACACTCTGTAGAATCTGCAATCAGATCTCTTGTGACAAGGGAATATTTCATACCCACATGTCCCATTGCAATACCATCGCAGACTGCGATTGCAGGAAATACTACAGGCACTCCTCCTGCCTCTGCAACTCCAAGCTTTACAGCCTCAACGATTTTGTCTATATTCATATGGCCCGGAACAATCTCATTGAATGAGCTTACGATTCCTACCATAGGCTTTTTCATTTCCTCCGGTGTAAAACCAAGAGCATTAAATAAACTTCTTGCCGGTGCCTGCTGCATTCCGGCTCTTGCGTTATCACTTATCATATTTTATCTCCTTATTTATCTCCGACTATTTCTTTGAGTACTTCATCATTACTACTGTATACACAACAATCTGCATATCTATAACCTGTTAGCTGTCTATTATAAGTCATGCAGCTACACACGTTCTGCGATGAGATCACCCATCTGTGCTGTGCCTACCTGTGTGATACCCTCTGTAGTCTCACCCGGCTGTGGCATGATGTCGATTGTCCTGTAGCCCTCCTTAAGCACCTGCTTTACAGCATCCTCGATTGCCTGTGCTTCCTTGTCCAGATCAAATGAATAGCGAAGCATCATGGCTGCTGAAAGGATTGTTGCGATAGGATTTGCAATGCCCTTTCCTGCGATATCAGGAGCAGATCCGCCACTTGGCTCGTAAAGTCCGAACTTTGTATCGTTAAGGCTTGCTGATGAAAGCATACCGATTGAGCCTGTCACCATACTTGCTTCATCTGATAAAATATCTCCAAACATATTCTCTGTGAGGATAACATCAAACTGCTTAGGATCCTTTACAAGCTGCATTGCACAGTTATCAACAAGCATATGCTCGTATGTAACCTCCGGATAATCCTTAGCGACCTCCTCGACGATCTTTCTCCATAATCTGGAAGAATCAAGCACATTTGCCTTGTCTACGGATGTGACCTTTTTCCTTCTCTTCATGGCTATATCAAAGCCTCGCTTTGCTATTCTTCTGATTTCATTCTCATTGTATGTCAGTGTATCTGTGGCTGTAACAACTCCGTCCACCTCTTTTGTCTCTCTGGCTCCGAAGTAAAGACCTCCTGTAAGCTCACGCATAATCATCATATCAAAGCCATCTCCGATGATATCGGCGCGGAGCGGACATGCTGCAGCAAGCTCCTTGTACAGGTATGCCGGTCTAAGATTTGCAAACAGATTGAGCGACTTTCTAAGCTTTAAAAGTCCTGCCTCCGGACGAAGCTCAGGGGCCAGCTTGTACCATGGTGATGTGGCTGTGTTGCCACCGATAGAACCCATCAGCACCGCATCTGAATCAAGCGCAGTCGCAATAGCCTCATCTGTAAGAGGAACACCTGTAGCATCAATTGAGCAGCCACCCATAAGGATGTCTGTGTAGTTGAAGCTGTGTCCATACTTGTCTGCTATTTTGTCCAATACCTTTTTTGCCTCAGTGACTATCTCCGGTCCGATTCCGTCTCCGGAAATTACACCAACTTTATATTCCATAATTTCTTACCTCTTTTACATAAAAATACATATTCTTATATTAAAGCATTAAAGTAGTTATTTCAATATGCCGGGATATTTTACTTTTTCATGCAATTTATAACTGCAGCTTATAATAACTGCATACTATAATAACAGTTTTTTATTATTATTGCAAGAGATGCGGATAATAAGAAAACCGCCACTTATGTGACGGCTTTACAAATCTGCATTATTTAGCTGAATCCTCTGCTTTCTCAAGGTCAGCGATAGCTGCCTTCTGCATTGGGATACGGCAGTTCTTGTTGTTACCAAACTCAACGATTACAGTATCGTCCTCGATATCGATAACTGTACCGTAAAATCCACTTGTTGTAAGAACTGTGTCTCCTGTTGCAACCTCTTTAAGCATTAGCTCCTTTTTCTTCTGCTCCTTCTTCTGTGGACGGATCATAAGAAAATACATAACTGCGAAAAGTACTACTAACCAGACAATCATTCCAATTGTTCCTGCTGCCTGACCGTTTGCTAAAATTGATGTCATCAATTGTTCCTCCTAAATATTCTATAATTGATGTGTTCTAAGCACTATTACCATAATACACGTTAAACGTGCTAACGGCAAGGATTTTTTATCATTTTCGAGATTTTTTATATTTATCTGCTAGCTCTGCTCTCCCTGTGTCATTCCATAGAGCTTTTCAGCCTTGTATGAGGCAAAACGGCCTGCATCAAGTGAATCCCTTATCTCCTCCATCATGTTGTTGTAGAAATACAAATTATGAAGCACGCACAGTCTCATTCCGAGCATCTCCTTTGCCTTTAAAAGATGCCTGATATATGCACGCGAATATGTGCGGCAGGCAGGACAGTTACATCCCTCCTCAATAGGGCGCATATCCTTCTGATACTTCTGGTTGAACAGATTAAGCTTGCCGTGATTCGTGTATACATGTCCGTGACGGCCGTTTCTGCTTGGGTATACACAGTCAAAGAAGTCGATTCCTCTCTCTACACCCTCAAGTATATTGGCAGGAGTTCCTACTCCCATCAGGTATGTAGGCTTATTCACAGGCAGATGAGGCACTGTTTCATCAAGAATATGGTACATCTCCTCATGGCTCTCTCCTACCGCCAGTCCGCCGACAGCATATCCATCCAGCTCAAGCTCAGAAATGCGCTTTGCATGGTCAATTCTTATATCATCATAAATAGCTCCCTGATTGATGCCAAATAAAAGCTGCTCCTTATTGATAGTATCCGGTAAACTGTTTAAGCGTGCCATCTCCTTTTTGCACCTCTCAAGCCAGCGCGCGGTCCTGTTTACAGAGTTTGTCACATACTGTCTGTCTGCAACGCTAGATGGGCACTCGTCAAATGCCATAGCAATCGTGGAGCCGAGGTTTGACTGTATCTGCATGCTCTCCTCAGGTCCCATAAAAATCTTGGCACCATCAATATGCGAGTTGAAGTACACGCCCTCCTCCTTTATTTTGCGAAGACCTGCCAGTGAAAACACCTGGAATCCGCCGGAATCTGTAAGGATCGGTCTGTCCCACACCATGAATTTGTGCAGTCCGCCAAGCTCTTTAATGATTTTGTCTCCGGTTCTTACATGCAGATGATATGTATTTGACAGCTCAACCTGACACTTTATCTCCTTTAAATCGTCTGTAGAGACAGCGCCCTTTATCGCGCCGACTGTTCCTACATTCATAAATACAGGGGTCTGTATATCTCCATGCACAGTATGGAATGTACCTCTCTTGGCACGTCCCTCCTGTTTTAGTAACTCATATTTAGCCATATTTTCGTTTAATTCTCCTGTTTCTTTTACTTATCGTCATTGCCCACGATTTTTCTGATTAATATTCCGTTGGTCAGCAATGTGTTATCTATGCAATGCCTCTCAAAAAGCACCTCGCCGTCCTTTGGCACCTCAATATCCTCATCAGAGCAGTTGACTATAACCTCCACATATGTATCCACCCAGCCCATCTTTCTGAACTGGATTACCCTTGGATTGTCAGCAAAATCATCAGGGAAATGGAAGTTTCTGCCCTTTAAAAGCGGCTCACTCGCTCTTAAATGAATGAGCTTTGATACCATCTCAATGCGCTCCTTAAACCTGCCTGCCTCAATATCATCCCACGGCATACATCGTCTGCAGTCAGGGTCATAGCCGCCCGGCATGGCAATCTCAGTACCATAATATATACATGGGCTGCCCGGCATGGCAAAAAGCACTGCTAGCTGTGCAAAGTACTGGTCGAGATTCTTTGTATCAGAGCGAAGGCGCTTTGTATCATGTGAATCAAGCAGATTGAAAAGCACATCATTGGTCTGCTGCATGTAGTTGGTATAACATCTGTTTATAGTATACTCAAAATCCTGATTCGTCTGGCTCTTATCTATCCAGAAATCCTTGATGCTCTCTCCAAGCGGATAGTTCATAACCGCATCAAACTCATCTCCACGCAGCCACGGAAGAGCATTATGCCATATTTCTCCCAAAATGTAAATATCCGGATTGATTTCCTTAAGCCTTGCCCTAAGCTCCTTGCAGAATCGGTGTGACACCTCATTTGCCACATCAAGGCGCAGTCCGTCTATATGATAATTTTCTACCCAGTTGGCGCAGATATCGATAAAGTATTTTCGCACCGCCGGATTATTTGTATTGAGCTTTGGCATATTGTCAAAAAATCCAAACGTATAAAACTGACCCTTTTTAGCCGCTCCATGCTTAAAGTCAAGAGGCCATTCATTGATCATAAACCAGTCATAATACTCTGAATCCGCTCCCTTTGCCAAAACATCCTGCCACGGTGCAAAATAATAGCCACAGTGGTTGAACACTCCGTCCAGCATTATTCTCATATCACGCTTATGTGCTTCTAGCACAAGCCTCTTAAAGGTCTCTTCGTCGCCAAAGCTTGGGTCAATCTTTGCATAATCCGTTGTATCATACTTATGATTGCTTGGCGACTCGTTTATCGGTGTCAGGTAGATACCGTTTATTCCAAGCTCCTTTAAATAATCAAGCTTTTGAATGATTCCTGCGAGGTCTCCGCCGAAGCACTCCTCATTCTTGACCTTGCCTCTATTTCTCCACGGAACAACATAATCAGGATCTATCGAGTGGTCTCCATTGCAGAATCTATCCGGAAATATCTGATACCATATAGTGTCATTTACCCACTTCGGTGTGACCGGAATATCACACGGATTCATCCATGGAAATACAAAACACTGGCGGCTTCTGCCCTCAAGTGCCATCTGCTCTGCACTCACGAAGCCATCCTCAAAGTAAAACCATCTCTCATCTTCTGTTATGAGCTCAAAATAATATTTAAGTCTCTTGAATTGTGGCTTTACCGTGGTGGTCCACCATATCTGGTGCTTTAATTTCTTTTTAAATATAATCGGCTGCTTATCGCCATTCCAGGTCTCCCCACCGCCTAATATACCGGCTGCGAATGGGTCACCGAGTATGATATTTACTTCCTTCACATCATAACCGGTCTTTATATTTATGATTAATTCATCCTCATTTAAAGGATAGCAGTAGTTGTCGTATGCCTGGTGAAATACACCGTTAAATTCCATGTTTTCTCCCTCTTTTGCTGTCTTATTGTAGTTGTTTATCATTGTGGCGCTAAGGACGGCTCGTAAGTCGCGGTCACCGTGAGCGTCCACGCGCTGCCCTGTTCGCTACGCTGCGCTGTTAAGATTCTGTACGAATTATGCTTATAGATTTTCTCTGGCTGACGAAACCGTCGCTACTCGCCCTCCGTGGCTCGATAGCTCCTTGCCCCGGCGTCCCTGCCGGTGCATTTCTGTGTATCGAAGCATAATTCTACAGACTCTAAACAGCTTCGCTATTCGCTCCCAGGGCAACACGTGTACGCCCGCGGTGGCCGCGGCTTACGTGCCTTACGTTGTGGCAAAATTGCTACAAATGATGCTGCTTAATTATGCTTCGCTTAAATTCTGCTTCGCTTAATTTGCGCTTTGCATATACAGGCATGCAAGCATGCATCGATGATACCTTTTGACCCTTTAATCACATAATTACATACAAACATAGTTCGAAAGTTACCTAAATAAAATAATATCATAGTTTTCTTGACTATTCAACTTGCTATTAATTATAATGTATTTATTATCGTAACTATTCGAGTCACATTGAAAACCCAAAATGCTGTTTACATGCAAGCATGATGTATCATTTTTTGTTCTCAGAGGTTTAAATAGTTACCCATTATTATTTATAATAAGGAGACCATCATGGCAGGTTCATCATACGGAAATATTTTTAAGGTAACAACATGGGGAGAATCACACGGAAAGGGCTTAGGTGTCGTTGTGGACGGCGTTCCTGCGGGGCTTGAGCTGTGTGAGGAGGATATTCAGATATTCTTAAACAGAAGAAAGCCGGGACAGTCCAAGTTCACTACTCCACGCAAGGAGGATGATGCGGTTGAGATTCTCTCCGGTGTGTTTGAGGGAAAGACTACAGGCACACCTGTTTCTATGGTTGTGTGGAATAAAAATCAGAAATCAAAGGATTACAGTGAGATTGCTTCGTACTATCGTCCGGGGCATGCTGACTTTTGCTTTGATAAGAAATACGGCTTCAGAGACTACAGAGGCGGAGGTCGTTCTTCGGGACGCGAGACAATAGGCCGTGTTGCAGCAGGTGCTATCGCTGTAAAGATGCTCTCGAGCCTTGGCATAAAATTTCTTACATACACCAGATCAATAGGTCCTGTTACAATTAATGAGGTTAATTTTGATGCCCATGAGATTTACAACAATTCACTATATATGCCTGATGCCGATGCAGCGCTAAAAGCTTCTGAATATCTGGAGGAATGCCTTAAATCACTCAATTCCTCAGGCGGTGTGTGTGAATGTGTCATCACAGGTCTTCCTATCGGGCTCGGTGATCCCGTATTCGAGAAAATTGATGCCAATCTGGCAAAAGCTATTATGTCTATCGGAGCTGTAAAGGGCTTCGAAATCGGCGATGGCTTTGATGCAGCAAGGGCAACCGGACTTACAAACAATGATGCCTTTATTATGAGGGATGGCGCTGTTTCAAAAGAGACAAATCACTCCGGTGGTACTCTCGGCGGCATGACAGACGGCTCACCGCTTATTTTCAGAGCCGCCATAAAGCCTACTCCTTCAATCGCAGCTACACAGCACACTGTAAATAAATCCGGTGAAGATATAGAGATTTCCATCAAGGGACGTCATGACCCGATTATCGTGCCACGTGCTGTTGTTGTTGTTGAAGCTATGGCTGCAATTACTATTGCGGATGCACTGCTTATGAATATGGGAGCACGCATGGACCGCATCACAGATTTTTATAAAAAATTATAACTTTATCTTATAGTAAAAAGCATCTATCCTGTTTTTTCCGGACAGATGCTTTTTTATCTATTTCATTGGAACAATCTGTAATGTTTTTCCTAATGAATTTAAAATATATTTTAGAATATATTTCCAAGAAGCAGCGGATTTAACAACATATACTGCGCATTCGTCACCCCAAAAGCCACAAGCGCCAGTGGCAGCACAATAAAAAGGACGCATGATATAATCACAGACATGCCGCTTCTTAAGTATTTAAACATTGCAAAAACAAACAGGCTGACCAGTAATCCCCCTATAAAGCGCATCAGCATTATGATAAGTATATACTGCCCTACCGATATATTCTGCGAAACACGCCACAAATGCTCCATACTTGCCGCCGGAGCATTAAGCCCCTGCGTGCCATATGCCAAAAGCACATTGCACAGCCGCACAATATATACAAGTGCAAATGCTGTGACAGTGCCCAAAAAGCCAAGTATGCATTTGATTCCCATATGCTGCTTCCTGCCACGGCGGGTAGTCCTTAAAAGCCGGATTTCATGGTTTGCATAATCCGCTCCGCATATACCGCAGGCTATTGCTATTAGGAGAATAACATACACAAAGGCCTGTGCTGTATCACGGTTTTTGAAGTCTGTTCTGTCGGTAAGGATATCATAGCCCTTTTCAAAAAACAGCCAGCCCTCATTTAACGTCTTAAGATAATCCACATGTGCTGTAAGCTTGTTGAATGCCTCCTGTCTGCTCAGTTCATCCTTGTACTTTATATTGATATAGCTTTCACTCTTCCCCTGTGCCATATCGTAAGCAATGTTATCTGACAGCCGGTCGTATTTTGCTCTTTCTTCATCCAGAAGCTCATTGGTTTTGGCAGTTAAAGGTCCATAATATTTGTCCATATATTCCTTGTAATACACCTCATCAACCGAGTCATAGGAAAGCTTCTCTGCCGGATTCCACCATACCACAAAAAGAGCTGCTGCAATCAAAATAAGTAACACTTTTCCCGGAACAAGTGCCTTATAGCATTCGTGCAAAAATAAAGATGTATGGCAGCCTGTATTTTTACCGCAGGCAAAGCCGGGCAGTAAAAGCAGCTTCTTTTCATGCACCGAATTGAGATAATTTGTAACCGCAAAAATACATACAGCTATACACACAAGCCAGAACAAGCCATACAATACCCCGGTATTAAGCGGATATCCAAACAGATTGATATTGACATAATCAGAAAAAAGTCTGCCTGTCCTGACTCCGTACATGATATTTATGTACTTAAGGAAGGCTAGGAAGCTGGTTCCTGATATCGTTGTGTAGCAGATAGCCTCAATAACCACGGTCACTGCAGAAGCAACGAACACAAATATAATATTGTCAAGCGCTGCGCATATCAGCATAAAAAACAAGCCAAGCAATATAAAGCTTATTATTTTCACAGGAAAATAGCATGCCAGAAATTGTCCTATACTAAGCTTAAACGGACTGCCATAGTACAGATAAACACTTTGAAGCGGACTTTTCAGATTTATCGGATTGTAAAAGCACATGCTTATGACTGCATTGATGCCATACAACAGCAAGGTGATAAGCACGACCGCCATAATCATCACAAATGACTTTGACGCCATAAGCTGCCTTCTGCCCCTTGCAGTTGTTCTAAGCAATGCAAGCTGGTTCTCGCTTTTTTCATAAAACACAAGATTGAGCGCAATGATAAAAAGCATAATCACAGCCACATAGTCGGTAAGCTCATTGTCTGTAATATTCAAAAGTCCCGATGCATCAATAACCTCAGGCACTGTACCTTTAAGCTTACTGTAGACTCTGCTCGTTTTAGCAGCATTTTTCTCTGCGAAGCCTCCATTGCCGGAAAACTTATTCATAATCGAAATCTCGTCAGCCTTTTCATTTACAGAGTCGAGATACTCATCATAAGACAGACATGCTCCTACTTCCTTGTATACCCTGCTGCACAGACTAATCCTGCCGTAAGTTTCTGCCGTCATCTGCCTTTGTTCAATTTCCGGCAAAACCTCCTCACGGCTGTAATTGCTTATTTCGCCATACAGCGCGCTGTAGTCCTTATCTGTATACCCATCATCATTTACAGTATTCATGGTATACAGTCCAAGAACAGGATTCAGAACAAGCAAAAACAAAAGAATAAGCACTGTTCTTTTAGTCAATAGTTTACATATTTCGTTTTTTACTATATCCATTTTCAGTCCCCATTAAGATACAAATACAAGTCCTCAAGATTTGGCCGCACAGCCTCCTTCTGCCAGCTGCCATCATACGAATCGGCAATAATGCGGGCTATGACACCGTCTGCATCCCTTGAAATATTGCTCACCTTGTATCCGGTGTTCACCTCATCTATCTCATTATCCGATAAAAAAATATTCCATACCTTTCCATCCAGCTCCTGAAGCAGCTTTGACGGAGAACCACTCCTTATTATTTTACCGTTGCTTAACATAACTATCTCTTTGGCGATAAACTCAACATCCGTAACCACATGAGTCGCAATAATAACGATCTTGTCCTTTGCAACCTCTGATATCAGATTACGGATTCTGATTCTCTCCTTTGGGTCAAGCCCCGCCGTCGGCTCATCCAGTATAAGGATGCCGGGATTGCCTATAAGTGCCTGTGCTATCAGTGCTCTCTGCTTCATTCCACCCGAAAAAGCTCCAAGCTTCTTTCCAAGGACATCATCAAGCTTTACCATGCGCACATAGTGATCTATATCTTCCCCGGCTTCACTCTTTTTTAATCCTTTCAGGGATGCCATAAAGTAAAGAAAACGCCTAAGACTAAGCTCCGGATAAATATTCTGCTGCTGTGGCATATATCCGAGAAGCTTCCTGTATTCACTTCCAAGCTCGTCTATGCCCCTTCCGTCAAGCAGCACACGGCCTTTTGATGGAGTCAGATTGTCAGAAATGAGATTCATCATAGTTGATTTACCGGCTCCATTAGGTCCCAAAAGCCCATATATGCCGGGTGTAAATGAAAAAGACACATCATCCAGCGCAGTTTTATCCTTATAAACTTTTGTAAGCCCCTCCAATTCAAGTGTCATTGTTTATATTCCTCCCACTGGTTTCTTACACTGTCAAGATAGCTGTCCATTCCATCTGCTGTAAGCTTTTCCTTTGCACCTTCTATACTCTCCTCAACCGACTTACCATTTAAGCCATTCATGAAATCCGAAAGATCATTTGAGATATTGTTCAAATTCTCCGTATCAGGCTCAAAACCGATAAACGGAGATACTCCGGCATTGTCATAAAGGGCAAAAAACTCATCTTTTCGATTTTCCATGTATCTTTCACCTGTTACCGGATATACATTTATAAACAGATCCAGACAGAGCTTACTTAAATAGTCATCCTCCAGATCAGTACCATCCGTATTGCATGCAACACCGTCTACGACCTTGTAATCCGTGCCTTCCTGTCCATACAGGAGAATATCTGCGTACTTTCCGTTTCCATATAACAGACCTAAAAACTCTACCACAGCATCAACATCCTTAGTGTTTTTCGCTATACCAATGGATGCGTTTACCCTTGATGTCAGATAATGCTCTACTGTTTTTACCGCTATATTATCTTTTTGAAAATTCTCGTCTATCTCTCCGGAACACAAAGCTACAACAAAATTGCCGGACTTAACATTTTGTAATATTTCCTCATTATTTAATCCGATATTATTAAGGTATGTTATCTCACCGGTCTCATCGTCCTTCAGGTATCCGTCTTTTTTCATCTTATCGAGCCCCTTAAGATATTCCGTAAACTTTTGCGATTCCAGTGGATTTTCGACTGACATCGTATCATAATCGAAGCAAAGTCCGTTTCTTATCTCACAGCCGATCATATCTCCAAATACATATCCGTTTATGAGATATTGAAATCCCGGAGCTTTGCTGTTATCCCACTCTGAAGCCTTGAGTATCTGATAAATTCCATCTATGCTTCCATCCCACGAATTTATGACATCATCTGAGATATAATCCCTGTTAAATGCAGCATAAACTCCATTATCATCTGCAAGTGCCGATGGTATGGAATAAATATGTCCGTCACATTTTGCCATCTCCCAAAGATTCTTTGGGAAAGCATCATAAAGTGTCTTTCCCTGATCTTTCGACAAAACATCATCGAGATTTAAGACAAGATCCGAACTTATAAGGTCATATACCGGATTATTTCCATTCTCATCGCCTAAACCTAAAAATGCAACATCTGTTTCCCCGGCAGCAAAGGCACTTTCAAGCTTCTGGCTGTATTCATCATACTCCAGATATTTTATATTCAGCTCATAGTTGTAGCCATCACTCATAAGTGCAGCATTAAACTGCTTAAGGTTATTCTCATCAATCCTGCAAATATCGGGTACAGCAAATGTTATGACCTTTGTATCCGACTTTTTGACTGTTGTCTCGGTCTGTCCCTCTTTAAGTTTTCCTGAATCGCCTGCTTTTTTATTAATACATACCGCTGCTACTGCCGCCACGATCAGGGCAATCACTACAACTGCTATTAAAACACCCTTTTTCTTATTCTTCATTATAGCACCTCAATTTTCTCGGATTAAAATTGCCTTTATTCAGATTATCAAGACTTATAACTCCAAGTGAAAATTCGCCTTCATCATCAGTATAGTTGACATATACCGACTGACCGCATATGTTTTCAATACCAAATGCCTTTTCAGTAGACAGCTTCATCAGTTCTTCACTCTTATCATCCTTCAAGCGGTAATATGTCACTTCATCACTGTTTTCTTCAGAAAGGGCATAATATAGAAAATCTCCGCTCTTTTTTAATGGTCCATATTGTGTTTTTCCATCCGCATCTATCGGAAGCTGTCTTGTCTGTCTGCTTTCGGTGTCAAACACAAAATATCCATCCTTTGACGAATAATAACCATCGCCATCTAACAGCCTAAGATTGTTAATATGGTCTATTTCCGTCAGACATGTTGTCTTTTCATCTGCTATATCATATTGATATATTCCATTAAGCATATTATCGTAGGCAAAAGACTCTGCATCAGCTGTCGCGCCCTCCTCTATCATCAGCTCTGTAACATCATCTCCAAACCGCACAGTCGAATAGTACACTGCACCGTCTTCATAATATATGTCCATAATATTTGACTGTTCGCTTGTTATCTTATCACTCATATACACCTTGTAATTATCAAGATCTATAACAAAAATACCGGCTTCAGGCTTATCATCATTTATAATCTGTCCTTCATCATTAAGCTCCACACTGTTGCTGTAAGCTCCTATAACATAATTATCCCTGTACAAAACAGCCTTAACATGTTGAACATTCTCTAATTTAGCTGTTTTTTTTCGATTCTCACCATTAGAATCCATCACATACAGATACTGTATTGTCATGTCTTCATCTGACATATTTCCTATAAAATAGAGATGATCATTGTAAATTACCGCTCCAGCTTTTGACAATCCATAAAAAGCTGCAGGGCATGAAGGATTCTGATTTGTGCGTGAGTATCCTTCATGTGTGCAGTTTGGCTTGTCACAATAGACAATGTCCTTGCCGGATACTGTATCAATAAGATGCAATATTCCCGAGCCATCAAGATATAATACATTATCCTCAGAGTAGTTATAATCCGGATTTACATTGGAATATGTGTATACCGTATTAGAGGTACTGCGGTTTTTATTCTTTATTATAAAAACCGCAGTCACAATACAGGTGATAAGTATGAAGATGATGAATGCGATAAATATATGTTTTTTCTTCATACTACCTTCCCCCCCCAAAAAAAATATATATTAATTAACATGTTGCTGATGTCTTTGTACTCCATATTTGACCAAAAGCTGAAACTTTATGTGAGCTTACTATCTTAACACTATGACAATTACTTGGAGCTGAAAACTCAACTGAACAATGACTATAATGTGCATTATTCTTTGTATATGTCCCTGTAGCCAGAGTATTAACATCTACATAACTGTAAGTAGATGATACACTAACAGATCCATTATAATCATATGATGTAGAGGCACTCGCCTTTTGTTGACGAATAGTTGATGAAGCTCTAGTTGTATATCCATTGATAGCACCTGTAGCCGCAAACACTGATATACTCATGCCTAAAGTCATTACTAACGTTAATGCTAATGCTAAAACTAATTTTTTAAAATTCGCTTTTGTGATTTTGTTCATATTTTTTCCTCATCCTTTTCTTTTAATAATATTACTAAATTATACTGATAAAATCAATATACCGCTGTTGAATTTGAAGACCATGTCTGACCATATGCAGAAACTTTATGTGAACTTCTTATTCTAACACTATGGCAATTATATGGTGCTGAAAAATTAATTTCAACTGACGTATAATAGCCTTTACTTTTAGTACTACTACCTGTCGCAAGCGTATATGTGTTAACATAACTATAGGTTGAGTCTACCGAAATAGAACCTGTCCTTTTTTCATATGTTGTTGATGCGCTTGCTGTTGTACGAGTTATATGAGATGAGCCAGTAATAGCGTATCCATTAATGGCACCTGTAGCTGCAAATACTGATATACTCATACCTAGAGTCATTACTAATGTTAAAGTGAGTACTAAAACCAATTTCTTAAAATTCGCTTTTGTGATTTTGTTCATATTTTTTCTCCTTCTTCTTTGATATAATTAATTATATGTTTCTATTATTTGTTACCTGAAATCTTCCTTTTTCAGGTCTTTTAGGTTGATATAAAATACAAGCGCAAAATGAATGGGTTTCATTATCTCTTTTTATCTCGAAAATAACTACTTTTTTGACAAGTTCTAATGTTAGTCTTTTCAAACTATTCATTTTCAAATTTCACCTCCTGTTTAATAATTTTTGCCAACCCCAAAAGTAATGCGCATAATATAATAGAAGCAGACATATAACAAACACATAACCTACATACATCAAGCACAATAAGCAATACTATTATAATACTTTCTATTGCTAAAATACATCTAGCAGCCTTCTTTGACTCGTTAACTTCAACATAATCCAATGCCAAATTAGGATGATTTACTGTTCCTATAAAACTTATTACTAATACAGAGCATATAACCAGTAAATAAACAACCATCATGTAACGAACTGATATTAAACACATATGAATAACAACTATACTAATAATTATTGTTTCTATATAACAATGCAAAAATGAACTTGCATGATATCCCCCAGTCCTTTTCCTTAATAATAGAAAAAAGAATAAAAATAACATCATTTGAACAAACTGTTTAAAAATCCCGCCAACAAATAGCACTGATATAATAGTAATCCATTTTTCTATAATCATAGCTATACTATATGTGAAATATTCTTTCATCTCTATATTCAATAAATTTTCTTTTTCCATTTGTTCCACTATAGCATTAACTATATTTTTCACCATGTCTTTTTCTTCCCTTTTTTATAATTTTATCTAACATAATAGATAAAATCAATAATCCCTGCACAAATCGGACATTTTTTGCAGAAAATGGACATAAACTACGGTTACATATTATAACGGGATAATTATAGAAAAACTAAATTCATCGTCCTTATTTTCAATAACATATTCGCCATTGTATTTTTCTACAATTTGAATAATATTTTTTATGCCAATGCCATGCATTTCCGGTTCATCTTTTTTACTTGTTTTTATTTCATTATCACTGTAAATAATTGGATTACTGCATGTATTTTTCACTGAAAGAACTATAAGATTTTCCTCTATCACAAATTTTAGTTTTATAGTTTTCTTTTCCTCACATTTTTCACATGCTTCAATGGCATTATTTAGCAGATTTGCTAAAATTACTACCAGATCCTCATCCTTTATTACAATTTTTGATAAATCATTTACCTTAAACACAAAAACAATATTCTTACTGATAGCCTCCTGATACTTTGTATTAAGAATCGCATTTATTATCACATGATTTGTATTGATTACATTTTTTTCTCCAATAAAAGTATTGCTGATATTTCTTACATATTTACTTGCCTTGTCATATTCATGAGCTTCCAATAAAGATTCTATACACAATATATGATTTTTAAATTCATGTGACTTTTTTTTCTGAATTTCATAATTTTCCGAAATAGAACGGTACATATCAATTTGGTTTTTAAACTGTAGTCCCAATATTTCCTTTTCATGCAATTTAGCTTCACTGGTTACAATATCGTTAATCAGGAAATATACAAATATATTCATCACAGCCAATCCCAAAGAGATAGAATATAAAACGTTCGCCTGCACTTCATTTTTTGTATATTGAAACGTCATAATCATTGCTATAATTGTAATTATTGTAAATACAGGAAAAAACAAAAATCTTCCCCATATTTTGTCAGGTAAAGTCTCTGTTGATTTTTTTCCAAAGTGTTTTTTTAGCAGTAAGATACATAAAAATACAGTAATCTTGCTAAAAATAACAACCAAGCTTCCCTCTAACGCATATCCTTTTTGTACCTCACCCGCTTTTGAAATAATTGTGTTATTACTAATATAAGCTATATAATCAACTATGATTGATAATCCTTGATATAATAATGCAAAAATGACTGATTTTTTTATACTAATTTCAAAATAAAAACTCATAATTATAACTGCAGCCAGTACAACCAACGTCATTTTCAATATAAGCATATCAGACAAAAATAATCCGCATAAATAATAGCAGCAAATCAATGATAGCATCAGCAAAACTTTTTGACTTTTTCTTAATCTCGAATTTTCTTTGCAAAAAACATCGTAAAATAAATTACAACATATCGCTTCAAATATAATAATTACTAAACTGAAAAAATATGTAAACATATATCACAATTCTCCCTTATATGAAATGAATGCATCCTTCACATTCTTATATCTTGCCTTAGGTATGAGCAATTCCTGATTATTACATAACAGTACTTTATAGCATTTAACACTCCTAATATATTTCAAATTAGTCAAATAGCTTTGATGGATTCTAATAAAATGGAAATCTTTTAGTTCATTTTCCAGCTCATTTAATGTGCCATATAAATTATAGATTTTGATTTTATCCTCCATGATATAGAATTGCAGTTTATGTAATTTGCTTTCAATATATAGTATATTGTCTATATTAATCTCCTTTTCTCCTTCATTGAACTTGAATTTTTTCTTTTTTACTACCAAATTCATCTTATGAAGAATGGCATCCATGCATTCGCTTATGGAAGCCTCCAAATTAGTATTATTTTTCAACAGATATCTTATGGCATCGACCTTGTAGCCCTCCAACGAATAATTTATATAGGCTGTCACAAATACAATATATATTTCAGAACTATATTCCCTGATTTTTTGTGCCGTAACAATTCCATCAACATCATCCATATTAATATCCAAAAAAATGATGTTGTATTGTTTAATTTCAATTCCTAAATCTATTATTTCCTTACCTGATGAAAATGTATCTATTTCATAAGAAATCTCTTTTTCATTTAAATAGGCTGCAACATATTTATTTATATTATCTCTAAATACTTTTTCATCATCACATATAGCTATTTTTAACATTTTTTCTCCATTACTATCTGTTGTATTTCAACAAATTTTTAAATAATCTGTATATATTTTTTTACAAAAAAATCCGCAATACTATAATTTAGTATAGCGGATTCATTCCTAAAAAACAATTATTTTAATCTAAAGCGATAGCCTCATTCTCCTGACGTCTTAAAATATCAAACTCATCAGGTGTCTCTGACAGCTTTACATAGAATACCTGCTGTGGATGCGGGCAGGATTCCATCTCATTGCCATCCTCATCAACAAGTGCAAGCACTGTTGCAAGCACATTGTCTCCGTTTGGCTTCATGATTTCAATCTGCTCGCCAACTGAGAACTTGTTTCTCTGCTCCATACGGTAGAGACCTTTTTCATTTGGAGCACCAACTATTCCAAGATAGGTGTAGCCCTTCTCGTAAGTATTGTTATCGTATATCTGAGTCTCCTCCGAAGGCTTTCCGTAGAAAAAGCCTGTGGTAAACTGTCTGTAGGTACAGCTCTTTATCTGCTCTAAGTACCATGGCATATTTGCCTCGTATTTCTCAGGTGACTCAAGATAATCATCTATCGCCTTGCGGTAGGTTCTTGCTACTGTTGCCACATAGAGAGCGGTCTTCATACGTCCCTCTATCTTGTAGCTGTCTATTCCTGCATCAATCAGATCCGGGATATGCTCTATCATGCACAGATCCTTTGAGTTGAAGATATATGTGCCACGCTCATTCTCGTATACCGGCAGATACTCACCCGGGCGCTTTTCCTCCACAACAGAGTATTTCCAGCGGCACGGATGTGTACATGCGCCCTTATTCGCATCACGGCCTGTGAAATAGTTGGAAAGCAGACATCGGCCGGAATATGAGATACACATTGCTCCGTGCACAAAGGTCTCTATCTCCATCCTGTCATCTATATGCCCTCTTATCTCCTTTATCTCCTTAAGCGAAAGCTCTCTGGCTGTCACCACGCGGCTGGCTCCGAGATTCCACCAGAACTGATATGTGCCGTAGTTCGTGTTGTTGGCCTGTGTGCTGACATGTCTTTCTATCTCTGGGCAGACCTCCTTTGCAATCATGAAAACTGCCGGGTCTGCAATAATCAGTGCATCAGGTCTGTCCGGCTTCATGTTGTGAAGCTCTGTAAAATATTCACGCACTCCGTCAAGGTCATAGTTGTGAGCCAAAATATTGGCAGTAACATACACTCTCACACCGTGAGCATGTGCAAAGGCAACACCCTCTGCCATCTCCTCCATGGAGAAATTCTTAGCCTTGGCCCTTAGTCCAAATGCCTCTCCACCGATGTAAACTGCATCAGCTCCATATATAACTGCTATCTTAAGTACCTCCAGGCTGCTCGCCGGACAAAGTAATTCTATTTTTCTCATTTTTTCTCCCATACAGTTTTGTATTCATCCAATATATTCTACACCGGTTACTATAGCTTTGTTGACACCGTAATTCCATCGCCTATAGGCATCACTGCCGTCACCAGCTCATCTGAGTGTGTAAGCTCGTAGAGATACTCCCTCATACGCTTGTAGATGGTACGGTTTCTGCGCTCAACGATATAGTGCGATTCTATGATATCGCCATCCTGCAGCACATTGTCGGACACCAGCACCCCGCCTGTCTTTAAAAGGCGAAGCACCTGCGGCATAAAGTTGATATACTGTCCCTTTGCCGCGTCCATAAATATCATGTCAAACTGTCCTTCAAGCTGTGGAAGTATCTCCGTTGCATCGCCCTCTAAGAGTGTAATCTGCTCCTGCTTCCCGGCTCTTTCAAAGTTGGCCTTTGCGATAGGTATTCTTTTTTCGTAATTTTCAATCGTCACTATCTGACAACCCTTCGGTGCATACTCTGCCATCAAAACGGCAGAAAAACCAACCGCTGTTCCCACCTCGAGAATACGCATTGGTTTTTGCATTGCAAGAAGCAGCTTTAAAAAGCTCTGCATCTCTTTTCTGATAATCGGAACGAAGTCTCTTAAGGCTTCCTTCTCTATCTCATCTAATACAGGCGTGTTGCCTCTGTCCAAGGAATTGATATATGTGACAAGTCTCTCATCAACTATCATTCTTGTATTTCCTAATCTAATTATTGACACAAATGTGCTTAACGGATAATTACTGTGTATCCGAAGGCTCCGTAGTCTGTGTCTGTTCTTCATCGCTCTTGTCGGAGGACATGATTACCATCATATCCTTTGCCGTCATTGAAGTGTTGAGTGTGTATATCCCTGGCTTTATATGTCCTGAGTAAGCAGACAGCTTAAGCTGGAGATAAAATAAATTGTGATCCCTTACAAGGCCCTTGTCCTCTAAAAGCTGTCCAAGCTCCTCTGCGGAGATGCCCTTTTCCACCTGAACGAGTACATCCTGACCATCGCCATTTGTCATGGCAGGCTCAGTAAAAACTCTGTAGCCAAAATCATAGCAGATGCTGCAGATTTTTATGCCCGCAAACAGCACTAAAAGAGCAATCATTATTGAAAAAGCAACCCTTATAAAACCAAATAAAGCCTTGTTAAAATCCATAAGCTGTTCCTACACTTCCATAATTATAGGTATAATCATCGGTCTTCTCTTTGTTTCCTTCCAAACAAAGTCTCCCAATGCATCCTTTACCTCTGTCTTTATCTTGCCCCAGTCTGTCACATTGTTGTCTGTCAGACGCTCCATTGTGTCATCCAGCACGCATTTTGCCTCATCCATCAGGCTCTCTGAATTGCGCACATATACAAATCCTCTCGATACAATATCAGGACCTGCAAGCAGCTGTCCTGAGCCTGCCTCAAGTGTCATCACAACGATGATGATTCCATCCTCAGCCAGACGCTGTCTGTCACGGAGCACGATATTTCCTACATCTCCTACACCAAGTCCATCGACCATGACATTGCCCACATGCACTCTGCCTGTCACCTTGGCACCGTCCTCATTGATTTCAAGCACATCTCCTGATGAAAGGATCTTGATGTGGTCTGTATCATATCCGAGCTGCTCGGCTATTTTGGCCTGTGCCACAAGATGCTTGTACTCTCCATGAACAGGGATTGCGTACTTTGGATTGACAAGAGAATAAATAAGCTTGATATCCTCCTGACAGGCATGACCGGAAACATGGACATCCTGGAATATAACGTCTGCACCCTTCATCATGAGCTCATTAATGATACCTGTAACCGACTTCTCATTTCCCGGTATAGGGTTTGAGCTGAATACAATGGTATCGTTTGGCTTTATGGATACCTTTCTGTGGGTACCGTTTGCCATACGTGAAAGAGCTGCCATTGACTCTCCCTGGCTTCCTGTCGTGATGATGACAGTCTGCTCATCAGGATAGCTTCTAAGCTGTTCTACATCTATAAGAATATTGTCAGGCAGCGACAGATAGCCAAGCTCTGAGGCTATCGAAATGATATTTACCATGCTTCGTCCCTCGATGGCCACCTTTCTGCCATACTTCTCCGCACAGTTGATAATCTGCTGCACACGGTCTACATTTGATGCAAATGTAGCAATGATAATTCTGTTTTTCCTGTGATCCTCAAAGATGCCGTCCAATACCTTTCCGACAGACTTCTCAGACTGTGTGAAGCCCGGTCTTTCTGCATTGGTACTGTCGCACATAAGCGCGAGCACGCCCTTCTTTCCAATCTCGCCAAACCTTGCAAGGTCGATTGCATCTCCAAATACAGGTGTATAATCCACCTTGAAATCGCCTGTATGCACAACTATACCTGCCGGTGAATAGATAGCAAGCGCTGCTGCATCCTGGATACTGTGGTTAGTCTTTATAAACTCAACTCTGAAGCAGCCAAGGTTGATGTGCTGTCCGTATTTTACGACTTTTCTCTTGACAGTCTTAAGCATGCCATGCTCTTCGAGCTTTCTGTCAATAATTCCGACGGTAAGCTTTGTAGCGTATATCGGTACATTTATCTCCTTAAGTACATAAGGAATAGCACCGATATGATCCTCATGTCCATGAGTGATAAAGAAGCCCTTGACCTTATCGATGTTCTCCTTAAGATATGTGATATCAGGGATAACCAAATCTATTCCCAGCATATCGTCCTCAGGGAATGACAATCCGCAATCTACCACAATAATACTGTCCTCATACTCAAAGGCAGTAATATTCATTCCAATCTGCTCTAATCCTCCAAGTGGAATGATCTTAAGCTTACCTGTATTCTGTTTTTCTGTTTTCTTCAAAATATTACCTCCAAATTTATTTCACGTACAACTGCAATCCTAATATTCAAGTGCAGTGTCATCATCCGTAAGCTCAGAAAATACCTTAGCAATAGCCGAAAACTCAACATCGTCTTCAACCATCTGATAAAGCACCTCTTCATCCTTTGTGCTTACTTCTTTTAAAATATATGCTTCACAGTCTCCGCTTTCTTCTCCTTCGGAAACTAAAAGATATCGTGTTCCATTAAGTGTTGTCTCTTCTTCAACCGCAAACTCGACAACATCATTGGTCTGCGGATCAGTAAATTTAATTTTCTGCATAAAAACTAAGACCGACTATTTGACAGATAATCCAAATATCCCTGCAAAATAAAAATCGCTGCTATCTCATCAACAAACTCCTTGCGATTCTCCCTGCGTATGCCGGTTTCCATCATAGAACGGTCGGCTGCGACTGTAGTAAGACGCTCATCCCAGTATATGACCTCAAGACCTGTCCGCCTTGCAAGCATATCACCGAACTCCTTCGTCTTCTCGCAGCGTTCTCCTTCCGTGTTATTCATGTTTTTAGGATAGCCGAGCACAATCCTGTCCACCTTGTACTCTGCTATAATCTCCTCAATACGTGCCAAAGTCTGTCTGAGCTTGGATGGCGACTTCCTACGCACTATCTCAACGCCCTGTGCTGTGATTAAGAGCTCGTCGCTCACCGCTACTCCGACTGTCTTTGAACCAAAATCAAGACCTAATATCCTCATATTAATCCCATGCGCTGTTCTCAATGTATGTCTTGAGAACCTCCTCCACAAGCTCGTCTCTCTCAACCTTCATGATGAGACTTCTAGCGTTATTGTGGCTTGTGATATATGTTGGATCTCCGGACATAATATATCCAACAATCTGATTAACAGGATTGTAGCCTTTTTCCTTTAATGCCTTGTACACAATCTCGAGTACATCGCTTACCTGAAGCTCAGGCTCCTTTTGAACTGTAAAAAATTGTGTGTTGTTAATATTTTTTTCCATACGTTTCGCCCTTCTTGTAATATTATTTTATTATAAATGTAATAAAATTACAACCTTTTATTATTCGAAGAGTAATATTTCGTCCGTAAGCATACCCGATACACGGCCTGAAACTATCTGATTTTCAAGGTTTTCGTCAGTTTCCTTAGCGACCTTGACATATTCCTTAGTATATCCGACAAAATATTCTTTATCACCGATTACGGTCCTTTCCTCAAAAAGGACCTCCTCATTCTTTCCGATATAGAATTTCCTGAACTCCTCAGACATGGCATGACCAAGTGCTATGAGCTTTTCGCTTCGTGCCGCCTTAACCTGCTCATCTATCTGGTCAGGCATCACTGCGGCGCGGGTGCCTTTTCGCTTTGAGTACTTAAAGATATGCATCTCATAAAAATGTATACGCTCAAGATATGCCTTAGTCTGCGCAAACTCCTCCTCTGTCTCGCCCGGAAATCCCACGATCACATCGGTTGTGATGGCCGGATGAACAAAATATTTACGCAAAAGCTCACAGCCTCTCTCGTACTCTTTAGTGGTATATTTTCTGTTCATCCTCTTAAGCGTTGCATCGCAGCCGCTCTGGAGTGACAGATGGAAATGAGGACAGATTTTATCAAGCTTTGAAAGCTCGCTCGCAAAGTGCTCTGTCACAATCTTTGGCTCGAGTGAGCCAAGCCTGATACGCTCTATGCCCTTTACCGCGTTCACCGCCTGTATCAGCTCAAGAAGGCCTGTAGCTTCCTCAAAATCCACACCGTATGAGCTTAGATGGATACCTGTCAGCACAACCTCCTTGAAGCCGTTTGCCGCGAGTCTTTCAACCTCTGCTATTACATTTTCAAACATACGGCTTCTGACACGTCCTCTGGCATACGGAATGATACAATAGCTGCAAAACTGATTGCAGCCGTCCTGCACCTTGATGAAGGCTCTCGTATGCTCCTTTGTCTGGTCTATAAAGAGCTCCTCAAAATCATGCTTTCCATCATTTATATCGTCCACAGTATCGCTTACACTGTCCAAAGAGTATTCCTCAAGCAGCCTTACCAGGTCATGCTTTCTGTCATTTCCGATGACAATATCCACCGATAAGTCGTTTAATACTTCTTTTTCACTTGTCTGCACATAGCAGCCGGCTGCCACAACTATTGAGTCCGGATTGTTTTTCTTTGCCTTGTGAAGCATCTGTCTGGATTTTCTGTCAGCCATGTTGGTGACTGAGCAGGTATTTATGACATACACATCAGCTTTTTGTGTGAACGGAACTATCTCATAGCCCGCCTCCTCAAGCAGATGCTGCATGGCCTCTGTCTCATATGCATTTACTTTACATCCTAAATTATGTAAGGCTGCTTTTTTCATTTTATTTTTTTACTCCTATTTAATTGACTTTTCCTTAAAAAACTATTACTATCTATATGACAGTAGTTATTTAAGGAGGTTTTCAATATGAAAACAGTACAGATTTCATTAAATTCCATTGGGAAAGTAAAATCATTCGTTAACGCTATTACTCAGTTTGATTTCGATTTTGATTTAATATCAGGCAGATATGTCATTGATGCTAAATCAATTATGGGTATCTTCAGCTTAGACCTTTCTAAGCCAATAGAGCTCGCTATACATACAGAAACCGGACTTGACGAGATTATGGAAGTATTAAAGCCATATATCATCGACGAAGCCAAGTAATACAGACACAATGATTTGATTAATTAGGACCTGAAGCTCAGGTCCTTTTTATTTTGCTTAAAGGTGGCACTGATTACTCAGCATCCACCATAATCACCTCTGTAGTATCTATAGCTGTCTTCATAAGCTCATCTATCACATCATTAAGTCTTTCCTCAGACTTCTTAATCCTGTTGATATTCGGCTTTGTAACAGGATGCTTTGCCACGAAAATAGTACAGCAGTCCTCATACGGAAGAATCGATGTCTCATAGGTATCAATTTTGTTTGATATATCAATGATATCATTCTTGTCCATGGCAATGAGCGGTCTGTATACAGGCATATGGCACACCTCGTTTGTTGCAGCAAGTGACTGCATTGTCTGGCTTGCAACCTGTCCGATGCTCTCTCCTGTGATAAGGCCTAAGCATTTATCCTCATCGGCAAAGTGCTCTGCTATCTTCATCATGTATCTGCGCATGATGATGGTCAGCTCATCATGAGGACATTTCTCATATATGGCAAGCTGTATATCTGTAAAATTGACAACATGCAGCTTTATCCTGCCTGAATATCTGGCAACCTTCTTTGCGAGGTCTACAACCTTCTGCTTTGCTCTCTCGCTCGTATATGGCGGTGCATGGAAATATGTGGCATTGATTACCACGCCTCGCTTTGCAATCATGTATCCTGCAACCGGGCTGTCGATTCCACCGGAGAGCAGAAGCATTGCCTTTCCTGCTGTGCCAAGCGGCATACCGCCCGGTCCAGGAATCTCCTCTGAATAAATATTTATCATAGGTCTGATCTCGATATTGATCATAACCTGCGGATTATGTACATCTACCCTTGTCTCAGGAAATGCCTCAAGCACCTTTTCACCTACAGCGGCATTTATTTCCATAGATGTCATCGGATAGTTCTTTCTGGCACGTCTCGCGTTTACCTTGAAGGTAAAGCTCTTATCCTTGTATACATGGTTGATATGCTCGATAACTGCTTCACAGAGCTTATCAAAGCCCTCGTCCTCATGCAGCTCGACCGGACAGATACCCACGATACCAAAGATTCTTGACAATGTGGCAACTGTCTCGTCATAATCATAGTCTCCGTCTGTCTCCACGTACACACGTCCGCTTTCCTTTCTTACCTCAAAGCTTCCATCCACATTGCGAAGCTGATATTTGATATTCTTAACGAGCGCGTCCTCAAAAATGTATCTGTTTTTGCCCTTTATCGCAATCTCAGCATACTTGATCAAAAATGTCTTATACATGTAACTCTCCTGTTCTGGTTTTATTTACTATTTTTAATTACTAAATATTTCATTGTATACGTAACCTTTTAGCGTCTTGTATATCTTCGAAGCATTGGTATCACCTCAGCCATCACTGATACAGCGTAATCAATCTCCTCCTGGGTGGTATTGACACAAAAGCTGAATCTGATCGTGGAATCTAAAAGCGACTGCTTAAGCCCTATGCTCTTTAGTGTTGAGCTGATTGCCGGTTTGTTTGATGAGCAGGCACTTCCTGCAGACACATATATCTGCCTGTCCTCAAGAGTGTGGAGCATAACCTCTGCTCTCACACCATCCACGCTCACACTTACCACATGAGGGGCATTGGTATGATCCGTGCGTCCGTTTACTGATACACCTTCAATACGCTGCACTGACTCTATGAAATGATCTCTGAGCTCATACATATGTGCTGTTTTTTTGTCAAAATCTGTGTAAATTTCCTCGGCTGCAACTCCAAGACCTGCATATGCCGGAACATTTTCCGTGCCTGAGCGCATGCCCTTCTGCTGGCCTCCTCCGTATATAATCGGCTTGATTTTGGTCTTGTCCTTTATATATAAAAAGCCGCTGCCCTTGGGTCCGTGAATCTTGTGTCCGCTGACCGAAAGCATATCTATATTCATGCGCTTCGGCCTGATTTCAAGCTTGCCGTAGGACTGTATGGCATCCACATGAAAAAGTGTTGCAGGATTTTTCTCTTTTATAGCTGCTCCTGCCTCCTCAATCGGCATGACAGCGCCAATCTCATTGTTTACATGCATAAGCGATACAAGAATCGTATCCTCCCTTACGGCATTTTTCAGCTCCTCAACACTTATCACGCCGTCATGGTTAACAGGCAGATATGTGATTTCAAAGCCCTGCTCCTCAAGAAACTGCATCACAGACAAAACCGATGCATGCTCGACAGAGGATGTGATGATGTGCCTTCCGGCTCGCTTATTTGCCATTGCAGCACCTATTATTGCCGTATTATTCGACTCTGTGCCACCGGATGTAAAGAGTATCTCCTTGTCCTGCACCCTGAGTGTCTTTGCAATCTTTTTCTTAGCATCATTAATATAATTTTCTGCCTCAACGCCCTTCATATGAAGCGATGAAGGATTACCGTAATCCTCTGTAAGCAGCTTATAAACCATATCTGCCGCTGCCTTTGAACATCTGGTTGTGGCAGAATTATCCAAATATGCTTCCATTTTTTCTCCTGACTTCTACTTTGTAACCGATAAATATCTCTGTATTTTAATTTTTATATTATGAAAATTAAATATCTGCATACTTTAATGTTGTAACTGCTAAATATCTCTATTTAATTATTCATAACTATTCAAAACCACCATATGCATTTGCAAATCTACACGTCCAGATTGTATACAAGCATGGCAAGTGTGGCAAGCCCTGCTGTCTCCGTGCGTAAAATCCTGCGCCCCAAGCTTATTCTGTGCATTGTGGCACGCTCATCCACAAGTGCTATCTCCTCCGGCGCAAAACCGCCCTCCGGGCCCACTACAACACCAATTGTCTGACCAGACCTAAGCTGCCCCATTATCTCTCTTGTCGCATCCATGCCACGCTCATTCTCATATGGCACCAGCGTGACATCAAGCTCTGATGCGCTTTTTAATGCTTCCCTGTATGTAACCGGCTGCTTTACAGTGGGGATCACTGTGCGCTTTGACTGCTTTGCGGCGCTCTCAGCAATAGCCTGCCATCTCTGCAGCTTTTTTGCTGCCTTTTTTTCGTCCAGCTTTACCACACAGTTTTTCATGGCAACCGGAACAATCTCGGATACACCAAGTTCCACAGCCTTTTGAATAATAAGCTCCAGCTTATCGCCCTTTGGCAGCCCCTGATACAGCACAATGTGGTTGTCAAGCTCTGTACCCGCCTCATCTGCACTGTCGATAGCTGCGATGACCTCATCATCCAAAATCGATGATATATGACAGAAATATGCCTGTCCCGACTTTGAGCTCACTCTTATTTTTTCCCCGTTTTTCATGCGCAGTACATTCTTTATGTGATTTACGTCACCTCCGATGATAGAGATGCTGTCAGAATGAACCTGCTCTTCCTCTACAAAAAACTGATACATAATCCACCAAACTATTTAGCCTGCTTCTGCGCAGTGATATTGACCCATTCACCCTGATGATTGATTTCTACCACCTTAAGCCCTGCTGCTTCGATAGCCTCTTTTACTTCATTTTCCTTGAAATCTATGATTCCCGATGTGATAAAATATCCGCCTTCCTTTAGCCTGTCCGGAATAACAGGTGCCATAGGAATGATGACATCGGCAAGGATATTTGCAACAACGATATCGTATTCTTCGGTGCCGACCTTCTTTTGAAGCTCTGTATCATCTATGAGATTGCCGACATAGAACGTGCCAAGCTTCTCATCCAGATGATTGACCTGCATATTGTCACGAGTAGAAATCATGCAGTCAGCATCAAGGTCTGTACCTACAACCTCCTTTGCCCCAAGCTTTAAAGCTACAATGGAAAGGATTCCGCTTCCACAGCCCACATCAAGCACTTTAGGTGCTTCCTTTGCACCCTCAATATACTTGATAAGCTGCTTGATACAAAGCTGGGTTGTCTCGTGCTTTCCTGTACCAAAGGAGATTCCCGGATCAATTTCTATCATAAATTTATCCGCATCCTCCGGTTTTACCTCCTCCCAGGTAGGCTTGATCAATATATCTCCGATTGTAAAGGATGAAAAATACTTCTTCCAGTTATTGATCCAGTCGAGGTCCTCTGTCTCAGATGATGAAATCACACCGCTTCCCACATCAACAGTGTCTCTTAAATCCTCAAGTCCAAGCTTCACCTTCCTAAGCATATCTGACTGGTCACTGCCATCATCCTCAATATAAAAGCTGACATGGCTTATGCCCTCATCAGGAGGCAGCTCCGGCAGAAAATCAATAAACATATCCGCCTGGTCCTCCTTGGTCAAAGGAATATTGTCCTCAATCTCGATTCCCTCGATACCAAGCTCCATAAGCATGCTGCTCATGAAATCCTCAGCCGCGGTTGTTGTCTCAATCGTGTATTTCTTCCACTTCATATAAAAATCCTCTCTTAATAAAATAGATACATAGTATAAATACAGTTTTATTTCAAAACATTTCCGTACATTTTACAAGGCAGTCATACGACTGCCTCCACAACTTACCTCATATAATACCATAAAAATGTGCTGTATAAAAGCCCCAATTTTTACATTGAAATTGAATATTGAAATTGGTTACTGTTCACACCTAACAGTGTGACCAGCAACGATTACAGCCCATTTAAAATGCCTCTACGAGGCAGGGGCTGTAATCACTCAATAATTAACACTATGGCGCATAGCTTGACAGCGTGGTGTCAAGCTTGCGTCTGAACAGTAACTGAAATTGTACATATCGACTGTTAACAATAGTTTTATACGTAAAGACAGCCGAAAAAATGCCCCGCCACACATGGCGGGACATCTATCATAGAACATCTATTACAAATCATCTATTTACAGATCATCCAAAGACTCCTTGAGCTTATCCATAAATCCTTTTTTCTTTTTAGAATCAGTAGAAGCTCCGCCCTCCCTGGTCAGAGAGCCGCCTGAAAGCTCATCAAACTTCTTAAGAGCCTCCTTTGCTTCCTTAGAAAGGCCTGTAGGCGTACTGACAACGAGTGTGACATAATGGTCACCTCTTATTGCTTTATTTCTTGTTGAAGGAACACCCTTACCCTTTAAGCGGATTCTTGTACCGGTCTGTGTACCCGGTGCAACTGTGTATATAATATCTCCATCAACAGTCTTGATTCTTATATCTCCACCTAAGGCTGCAATAGCATATGAGATGGATGCCTTTGAAAAGATATTAACATCCTGACGCTCAAAATCCCTGCTGCTTGAAACAAGAACCTCAACAAGAAGATCTCCACGCGGTCCGCCATTTATGCCCGGCTCACCGTATTCACGTATTCTGACACACTGTCCATTATCTATACCGGCTGGAATCTCAACAGTCTTTCTGACCTTCTTGGTATTGTAGCCTGTACCGTGACATGTAGGACACTTATCCTTTACTACCTTGCCCGAACCACCGCAGGATGGACATGTTGTGACATTCTGCACTACTCCAAACAGAGACTGGCTCTGTCTGACAACCTTACCTGTACCATTACACTGAGTACATGTCTCAGGAGATGTGCCAGGCTTAGCTCCGTTTCCTCCACATGTAGAGCATGTCTCCTTATAGTTGAATTCAAGCTCCTTTGTGCAGCCAAATATAGCTTCCTCAAAAGAAATTCTTACACTGAGACGGACATTTGCACCCTGTGCAGGACCATTTCTTCTGCCACTGCTTCTTCCACCTCCGAAGAAATCTCCGAAAATGTCCCCAAAAATATCCCCCATATCCATGCCTGAGAAATCAAAGCCACCGGCTCCACCACCTGTGCCGTCAAATGCTGCATGACCAAACTGATCATACTGGCGTCTCTTATCCGGATCAGACAATACGGCGTAGGCCTCCTGAGCCTCCTTGAACTTCTCCTCACACTCTTTATCACCCGGATGAATGTCAGGATGATATTTCTTTGCCTGCTGTCTGAAGGCTTTTTTAATCTCTGCATCTGTTGCGGTCTTAGATACTCCTAATACCTCATAATAATCTCTTTTTTCTGCCATAATTGAAAATTCCTTTTATTATACAACTAATTCGCAAGGCCGGCCAAGCGGCCAACCTTGCGAGTGATTTTACTTGCGCAGCCATTCTGATGCTTTGATTAATAACCCGGATTACAGGTCATTAATCCTCATATCATTATGGCAGCATCTGTTTAATTATACTTCCTTGAAATCTGCGTCGATGACATCATCATCTGCACCGTTTGAAGCACCTGTATTCATATCAGGACCTGCCTGACCTGCTCCTGCGTTCATATCAGGACCTGCTCCTGCTGCACCCTGTGCTGCCTGAGCCTGCTCATACATCTTTGCAAATACCTTCTGTGCACTCTGTGTGAGCTTCTCCTGTGCTGCCTTGAGCTCTGCAACATCAGCCTCTGTCATAGCCTCTGCCTCTTTATGTGCATCAAGGAATGACTTAACTGCTGCGATATCAGCCTCAACTGCTGACTTATCAGCGGCATCAACAGAATCTCCAACCTGCTTTAATGCATCCTCTGTCTGGAATACAAAGCTCTCAGCATCATTTCTTGCATCGATTGCTTCTTTTCTCTTCTTATCCTGTGCCTCAAACTCAGCAGCCTCTTTAACAGCCTTATCGATCTCATCATCAGACATATTAGATCCTGCTGTGATTGTGATGTGCTGCTCTTTACCTGTTCCAAGATCCTTAGCAGATACATTTACGATACCGTTTGCATCGATATCGAATGTAACCTCAATCTGTGGAACTCCACGACGTGCTGGTGGGATACCGTCAAGTCTGAACTGTCCGAGTGATTTATTGTCGCGGGCGAACTGTCTCTCACCCTGTACTACGTTGATATCAACGGCTGTCTGGTTATCAGCAGCTGTAGAGAATATCTGGCTCTTTCTTGTAGGAATAGTTGTATTTCTCTCGATAAGTCTTGTAGCAACACCACCCATTGTCTCGATTGAAAGAGAAAGTGGAGTTACATCAAGGAGAAGTACTTCGCCGGCACCGGCATCTCCTGCAAGCTTACCACCCTGGATAGAAGCACCGATTGCTACGCACTCATCAGGGTTAAGAGACTTGCTTGGCTCTTTTCCTGTCATCTGCTTTACTTTGTCCTGTACGGCTGGAATACGTGTAGAACCACCTACAAGTAATACCTGTCCAAGGTCTGCATTTGTAATGCCCGCATCCTTCATAGCGTTCTGTACAGGGATTGCTGTTCTCTCTACGAGGTCATGTGTCAGCTCATCGAACTTAGCTCTTGTAAGAGTCATATCGAAATGCTTTGGTCCCTCTGCTGTAGCTGTGATGAATGGAAGGTTGATGTTTGTAGTAGTAGCTGAAGACAGCTCCTTCTTAGCCTTCTCAGCAGCTTCCTTTAATCTCTGGAGTGCCATCTTGTCTGTAGAAAGATCAACACCCTCTGCCTTCTTGAACTCGTCAATCATCCACTGTGTTACCTTGTTATCGAAATCATCACCACCAAGGCGTGTATCACCGTTTGTAGATAATACTTCGATGACTCCGTCACCAATCTCGATGATAGATACATCGAATGTACCACCACCAAGGTCATAAACCATAATCTTCTGCTCTTTCTCGTTGTCAAGACCATAAGCAAGTGCTGCTGCTGTAGGCTCGTTGATGATACGCTTTACATCAAGACCTGCAATCTTGCCTGCATCCTTTGTAGCCTGACGCTGAGCATCGTTGAAGTAAGCTGGTACTGTGATAACTGCCTCTGTTACCTTCTCACCGAGGTAGCCCTCTGCATCAGCCTTTAACTTCTGAAGCACCATAGCTGAAATCTGCTGTGGGCTGTAGCTCTTGTCATCAATCTGTACCTTGTAATCTGTACCCATATGTCTCTTGATAGAAGAAATTGTCTTCTCAGCATTTGTAACTGCCTGACGCTTTGCAGGCTCACCGATAAGTCTCTCTCCTGTCTTTGTGAAAGCAACTACTGAAGGAGTAGTTCTTGCACCCTCCTGATTTGCTATAACTGTAGGTTTTCCACCTTCCATAACTGCTACGCAGCTGTTTGTTGTTCCTAAATCAATACCAATGATTTTGCCCATTTTATTTTCCTCCTATTAAATATAGTGTTTTTACCTGTTTTATATATTATTTGTAACCATCCTATGCCTCACATGAATCACAAAATCCGATTCACTGTCATGCCGGATAGATGTACACATCATTACTGTACTACGGATACCATGCTGTGGCGTACCACTGAATCCTTGTACATATAGCCCTTCTGGAGCTCCTGTGCTACGGTGCCTGACTCAAGCTCATCGTTTTCAACCTGCATCACTGCATTGTGGAAATCAGGATCAAACTCCTGTCCTACACACTCTATAGGCTTTACTCCTACAGCATCAAGCTCTGTGAGCATCTGCTTGTAGACCTTATCCATACCTGTGATAAAAGGATCATCCTTCTTATCATCCGGTACTGCTGCAAGACCTCTCTCGAAATTGTCGATTACAGGAAGGATTTTCTCAACTATTGTCTTTGCTCCCATGTCAAACATCTGGGATTTTTCCTTCTCGCTTCTCTTGCGGAAGTTCTCGAACTCTGCCATCTGTCTTTTCAGACGATCGTTAAGCTCTTCAATCTGCTCATCCTTCTTGTCTTTTTTCTTTTTCTTGAAGAGACCTTTCTTTTCATCTGCTTTGGCTTCTGCATCAGCTGGAGCATCATCCTCTGATTCAGCTTCCTTCACATCTGTATCTTTAGCTTCTTCGGCTGCCTGAGTGCTTTCCTCATCAGCTCCTTCAATCTCTATCTCTTCTGCTTTATTCTCTGCAGTCTCATTGTCGATTGTTTCTTTTTTAATATCCTCTGGCATTTTTGACCACCTTCCTATGTTTCATCCTCAGACTTCTTATAAATTCCATCTAACTGGGATTTAAGAGTCTTTAGATTATCCATTACTTTTTCATAATCCATGCGCTTTGGTCCGACAATTCCTATCGTGCCCTTTACGCCCTCACCCAGATCATATGTCGCAGTGACAACACTGCAGTCCTTCATGGTCTGGATTGGAGATTCATTTCCTATATAAACCTGAATACCTGTTCCATTGTCCTTCTTCTCAGAATCGGAAAGGGATTCGGTAACAAGGCTTGCTAGCTCTTCCTTTTCCTCAAATGCTGACAAAAGTGTCGCTGCATTATTGGAATCCGAAAGCTCAGGATACTTCAGAATATTTGTCGCTCCGCTGGTGTAAATCTTAAGATCCTCACTCTCCGCGAAGGTCTGTGCCAATGCATCAATCACATCAGAGACTATTCCTGAATGGATACCAGCGCGTTCCTTTATGCTTGCAATGTTTCCAAGATTAATCTCGTTCATTGCGAGTCCGTTTAATGAGGTGTTAAGCAGAATGTTGAGCTTAAGTATTGTCTCATTGTCAAGCGGCTCATATAAATCAAGCATCTTGTTTCTGACCATATTGTTGTTCATAACAATTACTGCAAGCAGGTGCTGCTCATCAACCTGTGAAAGCTGGATGAACTTCACCTTGTTGTGATTGACATCCGGTGCAGAAACGAGTGTGGCGTAATTGGTATTGTTTGCAAGTACCTTTGCCGCCTGCTTTAACACCTGCTCCATCTTCTCGGTATTTTCAATGACCAGCTCCTTCATATCAGAAAGCTCTTTTTCCTTCTTATCGTTTGTCTCTATAAGATGGTCTACATATAATCTGTAGCCCTTATCCGAAGGGATTCTTCCTGCTGAGGTATGTGGCTGTACTATATAGCCCATCTCCTCTAAATCGCTCATCTCATTTCTGATTGTTGCCGAGCTTAAATTAAGGTCTGTATATTTTGAAATTGTACGTGAGCCAACCGGCTCTCCTGTGGCGAGATAATTACGGATGATCGCATCCAGTATGGTAAGCTGTCTCTCGCTCAACTCTAGTTCTTTGTTTTCATTTTCCATTGGTCACACGCTCCATCTGAAGTATGCTTTTTATTTGTTAGCACTCTATATTTTGGAGTGCTAATTTTTTATCTGTACATAACATACCACCACCTATTAGCAATGTCAACCCTTGAGTGCTAATTTTTTGAATAAAATTTTTGAAACCCTTGATTTTACTGGGGTTTCAGGCTTTATAAATTTTCTATTAAATGGTTTTTAGCGTTTACTACACCACTACTGTACCATTTTTTTCAAGTTTTTTTATTTCCGCCTTGCATCATGCATCAATTATCTAATCCCTAATATTAAAAAACAGCAGGAAATCCTGATAGATAGACTTCCTGCCATATTTTTATGTTATGCAATAATCACCAATCACTATCCCAGTCACTTCCGCCTGAATCCCAGCTATCACCGGAATCCCAATCATAGTCGCTGTCATAATCACTGCTCGAGCTGCCCGAGCTCTCATAATGGTCTTCATAATAGCCGCTATTCTCAAATTTAATAATCGAGCTGTCCCACACCAGATCTGCATAGTCAAAGCCATATAGGGATTTGTTGTCCAAAACCTCCTGCGGAACATCCGAACGGCTGATTTCATTATAATCATAGCTGTCATCATCGTATTCGAACCAGCTATAATGACTGTTTACATAGACCGTGTCATTATACTTAAAGTAATCTGTTTTGCAATAATTGTGTATAGGTGTAATGAGCACAAGTGCAATTAAAACTACAGTAATAAAATAATGCATGGCATGACGCATAGCACTGCACTTTGGCTTTTTAAGCCAGGCTGCGTACAGTCCGAACGGCTTAAACCTTTTGTGATTTTCAATAAAGTCCGTCAGAAAAAATGCGCCTACAATACCGGCAATACCCGATATCAGCAAATCCCAGCCAATGCCCTTATACGTATCATTGAGTGCAAATCCAACTATAATCAGGACAATGAACATAACAATGCCTATAACCATAGCAATAGAGGGCTTAATGATATACTCATTTACATTTTTAGATGAAAATGTATCTGAAAAAACCTTCTTCGTTTCCTGTGCAAAATTCTCATTCGTATGCTTCTGCTGATGCGCTTTTTGATTTAAAATCTCATCCTTTAATTTAAGATACAGCTCATTAACAGCATACGCCTCATCTGTACCCTGATATCGCACCGCACGAGTGCCGTCGGCCTTATTTTTGTAGACGATAAATTCATTTCCAGCCTGATAAATACCAAATGCCCTAGGCTGTCTGTAGTCGATTCCTATAAAAAATCGTGTAATTTCATATGGTGGAAGATGTCTGTCCTCGTACCATTTTGCAAGCTCTGCTATGGTCTTTGGTGTACCGTCTGCCGTCCTCTTTATTGAATTGTTGCTGGCACCACAATATGGGCACTGCTCAACATTCTCAGGTATCATGGAACCACAATACTCACATTTAATCTCCAATTTAATTCCCTCTGACTTTCTAAAACCTAAATTTCCATAAATATACTATCAAATATACTCCCAAAAGTCCATAAATCAGTTATTATTATTCCTAATCAAAATCTGTATGATTTTATCATAATTTTCCGGTCTGTGTGGAAACGTACAGTCTGTGCATACCTTGATTTTTTTACCATTCTTCTCTATATAGGTCTTACTTCCGGGACAGTTTGGCATACTATACATCGGGCAATAGCAGAACAGGCAGTTAAAGTCCTCTGATAGTCCCTTGTGACACGGAAAATATTTGCAATCTGTATTTTTAAAATATTTATAAGAGTTTTCCATTTTTATTCCTTCTATATTCATATGCTTTTCTCACAAGGCTCTCTGCAAAATGCGGATTTGACGGATAATACAGGTGCGGAAACCCAAGCCAGTAATTATCATGGCTTATCACGCAGTCGTACCTTCTACCTGTGGCCGGCTTTGTCGCAATACAATCGGCTCCGTTATCGGCGCTGTCGTAATAATGAAATTCATGCGCCTTTATTTTTTCATTTGGCAGCAAAAAATTGCTATGCTTTTCCGCAAGCTCAATATATCCGAACCTGACCAGCTTTCCCTTAAAATGACACCACCCATCAAGTACTCCAGCCATATCAAAAACACAATTTTGATTATGGATATATTTGTGAAGATACATAAATCCACCACACTCGGCAACCGTCGGCAATCCGGCTCTAAAAGCTTTTTTTATGGACTCCCGCATAGATACGTTTTCACTCAGTTCCTTTGTATACAGCTCCGGATAGCCTCCTCCAAGCAGCATTGCATCACAATCCTTTGGGAGCTTGGTATCATGAAGCGGTGAAAAATACTGTAATTTTGCACCGCATTTTTCAAGAAGCCTCAAATTATCTTCATAATAAAAGCAAAACGCTTCATCCATGGCAACAGCTATGTTTACGGTATTTATTGCTTTATTTTGTGAAAATTCATTTTGATCATAATTACCTATATTTTTTTCATTATATATTTCTGCATTTCCACTGTCACCGATTTCATCTGCCTCTGCTGCAATGTCCATAAACAAATCCATATCTATTGTCTTTTTTAGTCTGTCGGCAGTTTCATTGAGCTGTTTTTTTATATCTGAAAGCTCATCCGGCATGACAAGCCCCAGATGTCTGCTTGAAAGCCCGATATCCTTCTGTTCCGGGAAATACCCAACTACTTTTACGTAAAGCTCCTTCTCTATCAAAGGCTTAATAATGTCATAATATCCCTTCGACATCCGATTGAGCAGAACCCCCTTAATCAAGTGCTGCGTATCATACTGCAAAAAACCGGCTATAAGAGCAAGCACTGACTTTCCCATGCCCTTTGCGTCCACCACGAGTATTATCGGAGTCTGCGTCACCTTTGCCAGATGGTATGACGAACCCTGCTCATATATTCCGCCAAGCCCGTCATATAATCCCATCACGCCCTCAAGCACTGCAAAATCCCCATCAGCCTTTTTATCTAAGAAAAGCTGCACTGTTGTCTTTTCATCCGTAAAAAACGTATCAAGATTTTTTGAAGGTACACCAAGCACCTTTTTGTGAAACATCGGGTCGATATAATCCGGTCCGCACTTATATGATGATACGTTTTTTCCGCTGTCCTTTAATAGTTGCAGTAAAGCGCAGGTTATCATTGTTTTTCCACTGCCGCTTTTGGGCGCGGCTATCATAAAACGGTTTATTTTCATGTGTTCATCCTTTTCTATCTATTCAAACAAACATATCCACACCGGATTTTCTGCCTGCATCAGATGATAATGTCCTATCTGCTTTGAGCGGCTGACCTGCAGCTGCACAATATCCTCATTTTTCACATCATATGCCGCCAATATTTCCTTTATCTCACAAATTGTTTCCATGGAAATTGCATTTATCACTATACGGATGTGTGGATTTTTTGCTTTAAGAGCTTCTATTATTTCCTTTAGATTGCCGCTGCTGCCTCCGATAAATGCGTGTGTCGGCACCGGAAGATTTTCCATTCCGTCAGGAGCCTTTGCGTTTATCACATGGATATTTTCAAGTCCATGCTTTTCTTTATTTTGTGTGATAAGCTGCACGGCATTTTCCTTCTGCTCGATGGCATAGACCTCCATATCATCTGAAAGTGATGCGGCCTCTACCGCTATGGAGCCTGTTCCGCTTCCCACATCATATAGCACTGAATCCGATTTTAAATGAAGCTTGCAGATGCTTACATGCCTTATTTCCTCTTTGGTCATAGGAACCTTTTCACGGATAAACTCTGCATCTCTTATATGAGGTGTGACATTTGCTGCAACCGGATTGGGATTTTTTATCATGCAGATATACAGCCCATCCCTTTGAAGCTTTGTACACTCCTGCGGTGAAAGAACCGATATATTTTCATCCGGATATGATAGCTGGTAGCCTACAGTTACCGAGCTATTTTGTAATCCATACCTTTCGTCACTGCTTAATAGCTGTCCAAGCATATTTACATCCTTTACACCGGACATCAGCATAAATGTTTTTGCATTGCGGCTAATCCGTGATGTGATATTGGACAGCTTTACTCCGTGGATGCTGCATATATACGCATCGCTGTAGGTTTCACCGACTGCTGCCGCCATATATGACACAGATGAAATTCCAGGAAGGATTGACACATCCGCATTTAATTTTCCTTCAGAGATTTCATTTTTTATCGCCATATACAGCTTTCTGCTTCCACTGTAAAAGCCTGTATCTCCCGAAAATAATATAAGAACATTACATGATTTTTCAGTATCTTCACATATTTCATGCAGATATGGAATTATCTGCTCTGCAAGATAATACGGCTTTTTTTCTATCTTAGCACTGTATTTTTCTATCATGCGGCTTGCGCCAAGCAGTATATCTGCGCTTTCTATTGCATCCGAAACCGCCTTTGTCATGCAAGCATCATTTCCCATTCCAATGCCGGCAAGCATTATATGAAGCTTGTTATATTTACTGTCAATATATTCACAAACAGCTTCAAATGACATTCCATCATCTTTCCCACTCTGCCCCACAATATAGACCGGAATGCTTTTATTTTTGGCAGCAGCTATTTTCTCAATAAAGCCCCCTGCCGCACCGCTTTTTTTGGTGACCAGACATCTGATATCATACTGGTCAATAAGCGCCTCATTAAGCTGTGTGCTAAACGGTCCCTGCAATGCCAGAATATGCTTTCCTGCAATATCATTGTGCATGCACAAGCTTATGCTCTCAAGCCCCGGAAGCACGCGCACATACAATCTTTCCCTGACACCGGAGTTTTTACAATACACTGACAGCTCCTTGCTTCCTGTTGTGAGAAGTATATTTCCGTCTGTATTGTTAAGTGCCCTTGCACAGGCTTCATTGTCCTCAAAATAGCGGATATTGTCGTAATCTGCTGATATATCCGTATCTCTCTTAAGACGCACATATTCGATATTTTCTGATACGCAGCTATCCGCCTTATTGTCTGTAACAGCATGAGCCTTATTAAAAGCATAAACTGCCTGCTTTATATTTTCAGTAACAACTGCTGCATACGGATGTGTTGCATCCACTATAAGCTTGCATTTTTGTTCCGCAAAGAAGCTTCTCATGCCTTCGCTGTCCATGCGCCCCATATGAACATGCGCATATGGATTTTCCTGCAGCACGATTTCACCGTATTCGGTTGCCACGCAAACCGTATGCTCTATACCTCTTTCGCACAGATGCTCTGATAGCTTACGTCCCTCTGTTGTTCCTGCAAAAATCAGTATTTTACTCAATCTGATATCCTCTCCTTGTGACAAGCTTTCCGTCAATTATTTGTGTACCCTCATTGCCGATAAAGACTGTCGTAAACATGTTGACCTGTGCACTGCGAAGCTCACCGAGCGTACAGACTGTATAGCTTGTTCCCTCACGTCCGATATTTTCGACATAGCCGCAGGCTCTATCCGGCTCTATCGTGCGAAGTAAAATATCACAGGCTCTCATCAGATAGTCCTTTCTCTTGTGGCTCGACGGATTGTACAGTGCTATGACAAAATCACCCTCTGCAGCAGCCACAAGACGCTTTTCAATCTTTTCCCACGGTGTGAGCAGGTCACTTAAGCTGATGGTACAAAAATCATGGTTTAATGGTGCTCCAAGCACTGCCGCACCACTGTTTGCCGCCGTAATGCCGGGTATTACCGAAAGCTCTACGTTATCATATTCCTGTCCAATCTCATACATAAGAGATGCCAGTCCGTATATTCCGGCATCACCACTACATACAAGAGAAACTGTTTTGCCCTCAAGTGCCTTTTCAAAGCACAGGTGGCATCTTTCTTTTTCCTGACGCATTGGAGTGGTCAAAAGCTCTTTTGTCCGGAATTTTTCTCCGAGCAGCTTTATATATACTGTGTAACCCACTATGACGTCACTCGCGTCTAGTGCGTCAACGGCCTGCTTTGTCATCATGCTTTCAAAGCCCGGTCCCATACCTACTATATAAATTTTATTCATGTTGATCTCCATCTCTACTAATTTTATATAACCACGCAGCTATTTGCAATTATATTTAATCAGGATACTTTGCTGCCGCAACCGTTACCCCGTCATATTTATGTTTTTTATAGACAAGTTGTCCTGCTTTATTGCATTCCCTGCTGCATGCAAGCACTGCTGCACGTTCGCACACGTTGTCCACCCCCACATGCTCCTTAACAAACTGTGAGGCACTGAATTCACCCTTCACCGCCATGAGCTCATCTGCGGTATAAGTGACAAATTCTATCCTGTTTCTATTGCAAAATTCCTTTATTCCCGTTTCATCTTTTTTCACATCTATTGACGCGATCATGTCTATATCAGAAATATCTATTTGAAGCTCTAAAAGACTTTGTCTGATTGCCCTGTCGATATTTTCAAACACCGTCCCCCTTCTGCACCCAATACCAAGTACAAACTGTGTGGGTTTTAAGTAAATACTGCCATTTTTACGGTCCTTTGCTTTTTCGCATGATACTACAATATCAGCACCGCAAGCAGGCGGGAAATCCACTGTTTTTATTGCATCAGCGCTCATATCAGCTTCATCTAAAAATGCTTTTATAAGCTGCCTTTGCTTAGCCGGAATGTGCTCCCGATCAACCGACATAGTAACCACTTCCCCCGCCAATACCTTTGATGATACTCCTGCGATGCCATCTTTATTGACTATTGCAAGCCTGCATTTCTTTGCAAAAACATCAACTGCAAATTTATTATTGATATCAGTAGCGGTTGTTATAACAGGCGTAGCATTCATCAGTGCAGCTAATAATACCGCAAGCTCATTGGCGCCTCCCACATGCCCTGAAAGAATCGGAATAACAAACTGCCCCAGCTCATCTATCACAATAACAGGACTGTCTTTAAGCTTGTCATTTACAGAGGATGCTATAGCTCTCACCGCAATACCGCATGCCCCGATAAAAATCAGAGCCTTTTTTTCACTCATCTGTGCGGCTGTCCAGTCTGATATATTTTGCGATATGCAGCCGGTATTTCTAAAATATTCATCGTCTGTATTTTTAATATTCACATCCGATAATCTAGAGCATTTGGTAAAAACCTCCACCTCATATGCACTTTTTTTAAGCTTATAAGCTATGTCACATGACAGCTCATAGCCCTTTTTTGTGAAGCTTACAATGCAAATTTTCATATTCTCATTTCCCATAAATTTCCCATATTTATATATTCACGCCCTTTTCAATCGTTATCCTGTGGCTCTACAGAAGCCTTGCGATACTCTGTCGAAAAATCCGGTGCGTAAAGTCTTGATTTCTCATAATGCCGGTGTGCTATGACATCCCCCACAAGCACAATCGCTGTCTTTGTGATATTGTGCTCTCTCGCAGTCTGCTCCAGTGTAGCGACAGTGCACACGTATGCCTCCTCCTGTGGCCAGGTTGCCTTGTATACAATTGCAGCAGGTGTGTCAGCCTCATAGCCTCCCTCAATAAGGCTTTCTGTAAGCTTCCCTAAAAGCCCCGTGCTTAAGTAAATCGCCATGGAAGCGTGATGTGCGGCAAAGCTTGCTATGCTCTCTTTTGGTGGCACCTTCGTGCGCCCCTCCATGCGTGTAATGATGAGCGACTGCGAAATGCCCGGGAGCGTGTACTCGATATTGAGCGATGCGGCAGCGCCAAAGCATGCGCTCACCCCCGGACAGCTCTCATATGGTATCAAAAGCTCATCAAGCTCATCCATCTGCTCACGCACCGCGCCGTATATGCTTGGCTCTCCCGTGTGCAGGCGCACTGTCATTTTCCCGTCTGCCTCAGCAGCTTTCATGACTGCGATGACCTCATCCAGTGTCATTTTTGCACTGTTATATATTTCACAGCTCTCACTTGCATAATCCAAAAGCTGTGGATTAACAAGCGAGCCCGCATAAATTATCACATCTGCCTTTTGTAAAAGACGCATTCCGCGTACTGTTATTAAGTCTGCTGCGCCTGTTCCTGCGCCAACAAAGTAAACCATTTTTCTGCCTTTCTGCTTTTTGCAAGCTCTCCGAATTCGTTTGAATACATGATACAGTCTATCTCAATTCTGCCCTTTGCCCTCTTATCCAGATAAAAGCATATGCGCTCCATCGCATAATCCATCACCTCATAAAGCCTGCCGCTTTCCTTAAGTGCCGCCAAGGCCTCCTCTGTCGTAAAGCTGTCCATAATGCGCTTTATGTAAAAAGGCGCTACACCACACTTAAACGCAAATGCCGTCAATAGCTCTATCCTGCAGTCAGCCTCCCTCGAATGAGTGTTCATGATGCCTCCTGCTACCTTTATGAGCTTTCCTATATGCCCTGTCAAAAGCATCCTCTTAAAGCCCATATCTGCTGCCATATCAATTGTTTCACCGATAAAGTTGGAGCATTTGACACTCCTGTCCAGATCATAGCCATAGCTTTCCTTCATAAAGTCAAGGCCGTAATTTCCCGGAGCGACCGCCACATAATCATATCCAAGCGAATATCTCTGCCTAAGCTCCACCCTTATCGTATCAATAAGAGCCTGTGAGCTCATGGGCTCAACTATACCGCTCGTTCCAAGAATTGATATACCGCCCACTATCCCAAGCCTTGGATTAAAGGTTCTTTGTGCAAGCTCCTTTCCCTTTGGAACCGAGATTGTGATGTCAAGTGTGCCCTTAAAATCCAAAAGTTCACAGACCTCCCTTACCTCTTTTTCTATCATCTCACGCGGCACATGATTGATTGCCGCATTTCCGACAGGCTGGTCTAATCCGGATTTGGTGACTCTTCCCACTCCGTCACCACCGTCTATATTTATGATAGCCAAATCCTGCCTTTTTTTGCATAAAGCAGATGTATCGGAATGCAAAATCCGTACAGAAGCATATATATAGGCTCCGGTGGTCACATCCGGGTCATCCCCTCCGTCCTTTATCACGGCGCAGCTTACCTCGTTTTCACTTCTTTTTATATCTGTGATATCAGCCGTGTAAGCTATTCCCTTAGGTGTCTGAATCGTTATTTTATTTTTAGCCTTTCCGGTTAAAAGCATATATGCCGCCGCCTTTGAGGCTGCCGCAGCACAGCTTCCTGTGGTAAATCCGTATCTCATAATCACTAAATACCTTATCAATCAGCCTCTATCCACCAGACTGTAAATCAATGCATTGCATATAGCTGCCGCGATATTGCTGCCGCCCTTTCGTCCGACATTTACTATGTATGGCACGCCGGTTTCCATAATAAGCTCCTTTGCAGCCTCCACATTGACAAAGCCCACCGGCACACCGATTACAAATGCAGGCTTATATATTCCTTTTTCTATCATATCATACAGCTCTATAAGTGCTGTCGGTGCATTTCCTATCGCAAAAATCACAGGCTTTTCTATCCTTGATGCAAACTCCATGCTTACTGCCGCACGCGTTGTCTGTTTCTCCTTTGCAATAAGAGCGACCTCATCATCTGCCATAAAGCAGTGCGCCTGTCCGCCGAATTTTGCCAGATATTTTTTATTGATGCCTGAAAGAGCCATGTTGGTATCAGTCACTATATCAGCGCCCTCTGATATCAGCTTTTTTGCGATAGCAACGGCGTCCTTAGAGTATTTAAGCGTCTGTACATAATCAAAATCAGCACTCGTGTGTATGACTCTTTTTGTTATCAACTCCTGGTCAGCAGGCAGTGTAATCTGCCTTTCAGACAGCTCATGTGAAATTATCTCAAAGCTTCTCTTTTCAATTTCCATCGGCTTTAGCTGTTTAATTTTTTTCAATGCACTCACCTATCACTTTCAATAATCTTACATTTTCATCATATGTCTTTACCGCAACACGAAAATACCCTTCCGAAAGCCCCACATAGTTGGAGCAGTCCCGTATCAGTATTCCCCTATCAAGCAGTATATCATATAATGGAAGCTTGCTGTAAAACAGTATGAAATCAGCATCACTTTTATATACCTTAAAGCCAAGCTTTTTTAGTCCATCTGACAGCAGCCTTCTTTGTCTTCCCACATACTCCGATGTCTCTTTAATGTATCCTGATTCTCTTATGCATGCCTCTCCTGCCATCTGTGCCAAAACAGACACGTTCCACTCCGGCAGATTTCTTTGAACCTTTTTTCTTATTGTATCATTTTTACTGACCATATATCCAAGCCTTACTCCCGGAATAGCAAAAAGCTTGGTAAAGGCTCTTACAACAATCAGATTGTCATAGTCACATAAAAGTGACAAAACAGAATGCTTTTTTTCACAAAAGCCCATGAAGCATTCGTCTGCCACCACATAAATATGCTTTTCTTTGCAATGCTTTATTATTTGCTTCATGAAAGAGCTGTCTGCAAGGCGCCCTGTCGGATTGTTTGGATTTGCGATAAAAAATATATCTGTATCATCCGTAAGCATATCCATTAAAGCTTCTATCCGTGCAGCAGGAGAAAAATCATTCTGCTCATCCAGCTGGAAATATCTGATATCACAGCCAACTGCCCCAAGTACATGCTCATAGCCGAAAAAGCCCGGAGCTAAAAGCACTGCTTTTTTAGGCTTTATGGCATGAGCTATCGCCATAAAAAGCTCGGAGGCTCCGTTTCCGGGGATTATATCCTCACTTTGTATACTGCAGCCTTGCTGTGTAAAATAACCTGCCACCGCCTTTTTAAGACCGCTGCAAGCTATGTCGGGATATCTGTCTGCATACGAAAGTGCATCACTCATAGCCTCTTTAACAGTATCCGGTATGCCAAGAGGATTGATATTTACCGAAAAATCCATATTTACTTTATTGTTGTATATGTCGCCGCCATGGATGCTTTTCATTCAATTTCTCCACCAATTCTTACATCATTCTTCCATATTCAAAGCCGCATTAAAACAAGACTCATCACCGCCACCGATAAAAGCTCACACAAAAACGCAGTGATATACATCAGCCTGTTTGCACGCTTTATATCCTCGTACTCTATCTCTCGCAGCCTGTCGCCTATGTATTTTTTCTTCACAAGCTTCCCAAAATACACTGCATCACCCGCAAGCTGTACCCTTAAAGCTCCGGCACATACGGACTCTGTCTGGGCTGAGTTGGGGCTTGCGTGATTGAAACGGTCTCTTTTAAAAATACGGTATGCATTTCGTCCATCAAACTGCCTGCCACCGATAAATGCTGCAGTTATCATCAAATATGCACTGATTCTTGCCGGTATGAAATTGACCACATCATCAAGCCTTGCCGCAAATCTGCCAAAATACATATATTTATCATTTTTGTAGCCAAGCATCGAATCCATCGTATTCACGGCCTTGTATACAAAGCCAAGCACCGGCCCGCCGATTGCTGTGTAAAGCATAGGTGCAATCACTCCGTCAGATGTATTTTCAGCTACCGTCTCAACTGCCGCCCTTGTGACGCCTGCCTCATCAAGCACAGATGTATCTCTGCCAACAATCATGGAAACAGCCCTTCTTCCTGCATCAACTCCGTCTGTACTTAGTGCATCGTACACCCTCATGCTCTCCACACGAAGACATTTTGTGGCAAGAATCTGCCAGTTCATGACAGCATCTGCTATTACCCCGGCATATAAATTTATGCTGTATGCTGCCACAAGAATCATCGCTGATACTATAAAAGTGGCAATAATCACTGTGAAAGCAAGAAGCACGCCTCTTTTATATTTTGTTAAATTTGCTTCATTTTCAGAGCTATTATATCTGACATCACTATTAAGTCTCTTATCGAGAAAAGAAATGAGTGAGCCGATAAGCCTGACCGGATGCGGTATAAAATGCGGATCCCCTATTAATAAATCAAGCACAAAGCCTGCTATAAATGCAATAATATGATAACACATATGTTAATCCTTCTTAAACAAACCCATTAATAAATTTATTTTAAAATGTGTATTGGTGGTGGTTCTTAATAATTACAAAAATATATAAATCATAGCGATATGGGCTGTATTTCATTAAACACTATCTCATCGCCCTCAACCGCCACCTCGCACGAGTAGCCACAGCCGTTTTTCACCTGATAATCATAGTAATCCATATCACAGTAATGGCTCATTATCGCCATGATAGTTCCCCCATGCACAAAAAACACTATCTGTATCTCTTTATCAGACACAGCCCTCCTAAGCTCTAACGCCTGTGCGAGTGCACTCTCAAAGCCACCTATGCTTCTTTTACAGAAGTTTTCCCTGCTCTCTCCGTTTGGAAAGGCAAGTGTACCACCACTGTCAATCCATGCCTGATATGATTCCTTGAAACGTACATCTGTGCTAAGCTCCTTATAGCTTTTAAGCTCCCATTCCCCGAAATCCATCTCTGCAAACTCTTTTACGGTATGAATTTTATGGTGTTTTGAAGCCGGCAAAATAATCTCTGCCGTCTGTTTGCAGCGCTTCATTGGGCTTGTAATAATTATCTGCTCCTTTAGGCTGTTTTCCTCTAAAGCCTTGTATATACCATTATCAAGCGCTTTTTTAAGCTCAAAAACCCCGGCTTCATCGAGTGGCTCATCTGTCCTGCCCAGATATCTGTGCTCTCTGTTTGAGGCTGTGCAGCCGTGTCTTATAAAAATACAGTTTATTTTATTTTCTGACCGATTCCACATATTACGCGAACCACCTCGTCTGCTTTTTTTGCAAGCAGTATCTCAGCTCTGCCTGTCTGCTCCCTGTACTCTCTCTCAAACGCATCAAGAGGCACTATGCCGTTTCCAATCTCATCGGCAATGACTATTGTATCCGGATTTTCCTCTGCAAACTGCATGAATTTCAAAACATATTCCTGCAGCGAAAGCTTATTCTCAAGCACCGCCCTGATAAAATAATGGAATTTATCTATTATGAGTACCCGCTCATCATCGACAGCAAAATCCCATGGCCATTCCATGTTTGATGCCTTATCATTGCAGGCATTATCTTTTAGAAAAAAGCAGTCGTACACATCATATTTTTCTGATTCTTCTATCATATTTTCAAGCACATAATCAAGCTTTCCCTGTGCCACTCCGCCTATCACAAGCTTCATATTTTCTCCAATCCCAGTGCCACTGCCACTGCTATGGCGCACTCACATATACACACAAAATACCCTGCCGTATCGCCGGTGATGCCGCCAAGCTCCTTTTTGGTTTTCACATAATAATACCAAAAGCTAAGTGCTGCCGCAATGATCATAGCCACCGCATAAGGCAGTGACACAATAAACAAAACAGCTATACACAGTGCAAGCTGGATGTAAAGCGCTGCCCTGACAATCGTCCTGTGTGCAGTGTCCGCAAACATAAATAACAATCCATCGCTTTTTGCCGATTTAAATGACACAACAGCTATCCCGCTTAAGCACCTTGTGATGAAAAAGCCTGCACAAAAAACAATAAATGCTTTATCATCCATTATCTGAGAAAATGCTCCCATGAATAATAATCCGTAGGCTGCAAGCATTATAACGGCAAACGCCCCTATATGCGAATCCTTAAGTATTGCAAGCTTTTCCTCCCGCGGTTTGTATGAATGAAATGCATCCATTGTATCCATAAAACCATCTATGTGAAAGCCTCCCGTAACCGCTATCGGAATCAGCGCACCTACGCATACATAGCAGATATCCGCCACTCCAAAATGAGAGTATATATATCTCCACAGCATAAGAAGCAGTCCGATCACAGCTCCTATCCACGGAAAGAATACCAGCATGTACTTCATGTCGTCATCCTTCCATTTGAATTGTGGCATAGGTATCTTTGAATACATGGAAAAAGATACTATGCACGACCTTATTAGCTTCATAATACACTTAACCTCCACACTGCTTCACTTAACCGCAACAGGAATGCCTGCAACCACCTCAATGACACTCTCTGCCATAGCCGCAAGCCCTCTGTTTACAATTCCCATTGCCTTTATGTAATTCATCGTTGATTCATCATAGCAGACTCCGTCTTCAAATACATTGTTTGTCACAATTACAAGCTCTGCAACATTTTCACTTAAGATACTTACATCTTTTAACACCTTTTTGCTCACACGGCTGATTTGAGCAGTATCATAATCCTTCATATTATCAGGTTCATCCAATGCCTCTTTTTTAACCCCGGCTTCCTTAGTATCGGAAGCATCTACAGGTGGAAACATCTCATTTGCCACAAGGTTTGACATACACTCAAGCAGTGCTGACCGCCCTGCTTTTAAACAATTTTCTGATTGCAGCTTAGAAACCGCATCCTGGATATCACGAGGCTGTTCTATAGTAATAAAGCCTTTTCCGGCACGAAGCCTTCTGTGCCTGTCTATCTTACGCTGCCCCTCATCATCAAATACCTGCATGGTGGCAATGTAATATTTTTCTTTGCATCCTTTTTTATTTGACGCGTGACAAATATATTTTTCTGCATATGCTGATTTGCCGCTTCCGCTGCCGCCTGTTATAAGTGTAATCATCTATACGTACCTCTCATACTGTGATACCGAGATATCGTCAAAGGTTGTACGCCCCTTGTATACGCTAAGCGCCATATCCAAAAGCAAAAACATCATCACGGCGCCTGTTCCCTCTCCAAGCGCAAGGGAAGCTCTTATGACAGGCTTTACGGAAAGCGCCTCACATAAAAGCGCCACTGCAGGCTCTTTCCCCTCATGGGATGGAATGATAAAATCAACAGCTCCCGGAAGAAGCCTTTCTGCTGCCAATGCTGAAACCATGCTTATCACACCGTCCAGCACAACAGGAATATGATATATTGCACCACCTATACACACTCCGACAAGTCCTGCAATATCAAGGCCTCCGACTGTCATAAGTATCTCAAAGGCATCCTTATTATACAAATCATACTTTTCTATTGCGTCCTCAATTACACAGATTTTCCTCTCAAGCCCACTGTCGCTTAGGCCAGCACCTCTTCCTGTCACTGTGGCCACATCGCACCTTAGCATGGCGGCTGCCATTGCTGCGCTGGTGGTGGTGTTTCCTATCCCCATCTCACCGGTTGCAATAATTCTGTAGCCGTTTGCCTTGCACTCCCTAACTATATCTATACCTGCTGCAATCGCTTCAAGTGTCTCTGCCTCTGTCATGGCAGGCTCCTTTGCAAAGTTTCTTGTGCCCATACGCACCTTTCTTTGAAGCAGCCCTTTAACACTCTCGTCACTGTTTATTCCTATATCCACAGGAATTGTATCAGCCCCTGCAGTCATTGCCATGCGTCCGACAGATGAGGCCTTCCTTGCCATGGATTTTGCAACTGCAAGTGTCACCTCCTGTCCGGACTGGCTGATGCCCTCAGCAACCACACCATTGTCCGCACACATCATTATGACAGCCTTTTTTGAGATATCTATATTTTCATCTCCCAAAACAGCGCCGATTTGTGCCGTTAAAGGCTCAAAATCACCCATGCCGTCGAGCGGCTTTGCCACCGAATCCCAGTTTGAACGGATTTTTTTGTACATTTTTTCATCTGGTGGAGTTATCTTTAATTTTTTTAATTCTTCAACTGTAAAATCAATCATATCTTGCCTCTCGAAGCATGCCGTACACTGCATCCATATCCAGATACTCCCTCAGTGTATCCGCAAGCCTGTCATACTGTTTTTCCTTGAAGCTCTCATAGCTTACAATAGCGCTGTCATTCACATCAATGCCCTTTTTATCGGCAATATAATCCACTATCACTTTTGCGGCCTCTGCAGTGTCAAAAATGCCGTGGATGTACGAGCCATACACATTTCTGCCATCAGATATGACATTATTTAACTCATTTTTCCTGTCAGCACAAGATACCTGCTCATCCATATCTGCGCAATACATGCTCTTTCCCATATGTATCTCATAGCCCAAAAAGTGACAGCCTGAAAGCCTGCTCAATACACCGTCAACCTGTGCTATTTCACCGCTTGTCTGCAGCCGTGTCTTACTATTTTTTTGAACGGTATCTATAGGAAGAAGCTCCATGCCACGCATAAAGCCTCCCTCCTCGACACAGTCAGGGTCGGCTATTGAAGCTCCCAGCATCTGATAGCCTCCGCATATTCCAAAAACCGGTATCTCACAGGAGAGCTTTTTGACAGCGGCCTCAAGTCCGTTTTGTCTCATCCACAAAAGATCACCCATCGTATTCTTGCTTCCCGGCAGAAATACAATATCAGGATGACGCAGCTCATTTACTGTTGTCACATACCTCACTGTCACCTCCGGCATCTGTTCAAAGACATTGAAATCCGTGAAATTTGATATTCTCGGGTATCTGATAACCGCTATATCAATAAGCCCGTCTGTCTTTTTGTCAAAGCGCTCTGTCAGGCTGTCCTCATCCTCAAGCTGTACATCCATATATGGAACCACTCCGGTGACAGGCACCCTGCCCCTCTCCTCAAGCATCTGTATACCGGGGTCAAGGATTGTCTTGTCACCACGGAATTTATTTATAATAAGCCCGCAGACACGCTCCTTTTCCTCAGGAGTTAAAAGCATAAGCGTGCCGAGAAGCTGGGCAAAAACGCCACCTCTGTCTATATCCCCCACGAGCAGCACCGGTGCATCCACCATATGCGCAAGCCCCATGTTTACAATATCATTTTCCTTCAGATTTATCTCCGCCGGGCTTCCGGCGCCCTCAATCACTATGATATCCGCATACTCCTCAAGCTTTTTAAATGCCTTTTTTATATCCGGTATGAGAGTTTTCTTGTATGCAAAATACTCTCTCGCCGGCATGTTCTTAAGCACCCTTCCGTTTACAATCACCTGTGAGCCTGTGTTATTTGTAGGCTTTAAAAGAATAGGATTCATGCACACCATAGGCTTGATGCCTGCTGCCTCAGCCTGCATCACCTGGGCCCGTCCCATCTCAAGTCCTTCGTCTGTTATATAAGAGTTGAGCGCCATGTTCTGTGATTTAAACGGTGCCACCCTGTATCCGTCCTGTCTGAAAATGCGGCACAAGCCCGCAACAAGAAAGCTCTTGCCTGAATTGGACATTGTACCCTGTACCATAATTACCTTTGCCATATCTTTACCTGCTGTCTGAATTTATGTGATAAACTGTTGCTTAATCGTCATGAAATGGAATTTTTATAATTTTCCCTGTAGAGGCTGCATACTCATAAAGCCTGCTGTTAAACTGCTCATATGTGCCAAACTCTGTTCTGTCACATATGACGCCCTCGCATGCATCAATAAGCTCCTTTGCCTTTTCAATAAGGGCATCGTCTACAGGCTCAAACCCCTTTGCGCTGACAAGCTCTGTCGCAAGAGCCTTTGCCGCAGGATAATCCAGATCATTTTCATAGATGATTCCTGTCGCAAACGGGATGCCCTTTCGCTGCAAGCTTCTGAAGCTTTTCCTGCCCAGGCCGCCTCCTGCTATGACAAATACCCTTGCCCTTCCATCCGGTTTTTCAAGCTCCAAATCCTCTCCTGTTTCATCAAAGCTTCCGGCTTTAATTCCAAAAAGCCCGGAAACATATGAGTCTGTAAATACCTCCTCAGGAGTGCCGTATCTGTCCACATATCTGCCATCTATACACATGATATGGTCTGACACGCGCTTTGCCATATCAAGCTCGTGAAGAGACATAATAACTGTAAGGTTCTTCTGTCTTTTAAGCCTTTGAAGTATTGATAAAAACTCAAGCTTGTACTTTATGTCAAGATACGAGGTAGGCTCGTCTAACACTATAATCTCCGGCTGCTGGCATATGGCTCGCGACAACATGACACGCTGCCTTTGTCCATCGCTTATTTTTGTAAAATCCTTATCCCTTATCTGTGATACGTTGACCAGCTCCATCGCCTCATCCACAGCCTTTTTGTCCTCATCCGAAAGTACTCCGAACCGCCCTGTATATGGATATCTGCCCGTCGCAACCACATCATAGCAGGTCATAAGCTCTGTCTTTAGCTTATCGGTGAGCACAACAGCCATTTTCTTTGCAAATTCATTGCCGTTCATCGTCACTACATCACTTTTATCGAGATATACTGTACCGCTCACAAGCGAAAGCTGTCTTGCAATGCTCTTTAAGATAGTCGATTTCCCGGCACCGTTTGGTCCGATTAATGTGAGAATCTCTCCCCTTTTCAGGGAAAAATCAATATTTTCAATGAGCGGCCTGTTATCATATCCAACGGCCAGCTTTTGTGCAGTAAAATAATATTCCATCAGACATTTTTCTCCTTGCCACGTCTTATCATGATAAAAAGCACTACCGGTGCACCAAATACTGCCGTAACCGTGCTGATACTAAGCTCCGTAGGCGCAAACATCATCCTCGCAAGCAAATCGCAAAACAGGCAGAACACCGCTCCACCAAGGAAGCAGGCCGGTATCATATATATAGGCTTTGTGCTCTTTAGCATGCTTTTTACTATGTGTGGCGCAGCTATTCCGACAAACGATATCGGTCCCGCAAACGCCACTATACATGCGGAAAGCAGGCTTGAAAGCAGCACCAGAAGCACCCGGATACGCTTTATGTTTACACCCAGGTTTACGGCATATGACTCTCCGAGCTGATATGCCATAAGAGGCTTTGACATGATAAAAACAAAGATAAATGTGATTCCCACCACAATGCTCATCACCCCGACACTGTCCCAGGTCATGCCCGAAAAGCTTCCCCTCGACCAGTTGTGCAGGTTTACTATGTCTGAATCATCTGCAAATGTCACCACAAACTCGGTAACTGCAGAGCATATGTAGCCTATCATGACACCGCTCACCACAAGCATTGACATGCTGCTTACCTTTCTTGAAATGATAAGCACAAAGCCCATCGAAAGCATTGCTCCCAAAAACGCTGCTGCAATCATGGCAAGCGAGCTCACGCGTATGGCGTTTCCAAGCAAAAATACCATAACAAGTGCCACAACCATCTTGGCTCCCGAAGATATGCCAAGCACAAAAGGGCCTGCGATTGGATTATGAAAAAAGGTCTGCAAAAGGTAGCCTGCAAGCGCTAATGCCCCGCCCAATATCATCGCAGCGATAGCTCTTGGCATACGGATATCCCACACAATACGCCCCACCCTGTCTGAGTGGTCATAAAGTGTCTCAAATGCAGCCTTAAATGATATGTGTACAGTTCCTATACACACATTCATGATAAGCAATATGATAATTAAGATTATAAGGATAATAAATGTTGTAAAACACCTTATTTTTCTGGTTTTTTCCATGTTGTAGCTCCGCTTTTATCTTTTACGCTATTGGTTTTTCCTGCACACCTATCTGAGCTTAAACAGATATTTCATGCCACTGTCGGGTGCACCTGTAATCATCGAATGCATATCATCAATCATATATCCGATGGACATAGACTGCTGATACATATCGTTCGTGGTACAAAATACATTGCCGTCTTTGACAGCCCTAAAATCAGCAAGCACCGGACACTTATCCAAAAGCTCAGCTATACTCTTCACTCCGCCGTCTATTGCACTGTTATATATCAGATAGTCCGCATCTATTGCTCCATTGTAGAAATCCTCCAGCTGCATATTCATGGTTGACCTGCCTGTATCGTCGTCATTTGATGCATCAAAAATATATTCTCCACCGGCGAGCGAAATCATCTTTGGCACATAGTCTGTGCTTTTGCGCACCTGAATTTGTCCATTGGACGTGATATAGAAAAATGCAACTGTCGGTGTGCTATCATCATTTGCAGCTGAATCACCATCTGTCTTTGCGATGCGATTTACGATATCCACCTGCTCATTAAAAAGCTCATCGGCCTTTTCATCCCGGTCTGTGAGTGCTCCGAAAAACTTCACCCACTCCACTCTGCCAAGCGGCTCCTCCTCATAGCTTGAGTACTCAATTATTGAAGGGATATCAAAGCTTTTAAGCTTTTCCGTCACCTGTGGTGAATGGGTAATCATAGTATTTTCTATGGCAAGAGAACAGTTTTCCGACACCAGAAGCTCGTAATCAGGCTTTGAATATTTGCCGGCATAAAGCATTTTGCCACTTTCAAGAGCCTCACTTGCGCTGTCAATGTACCAGCTGTCACTGTCAAGCCCCGAAAATTTAATAGTGTCCACTGCATCAAGCTTATCAAACATATCCATTACCCCTGATGCGACCAGATACAAATCACTTACAGGCTCCTTTAATACAATGATATCTTTGTCAATATCCTTTGGAGTCTTTTTGCCCTTTGGTACGGTAAGTATTTTGGTACCGTCCTTTGTCGTAAGTATCTTGTATCCACCCTCATAATAGTCAACAGAAAAATTCTTTGCATATAAAAGCTTCATACTGCTCTTATATATAAGACCGTTTTGTGCCTCTGCCTCAGCCTTCGATTCGGTATTCCCTGAATCGGAAGAAGGACTGTCACAGCCTGACAGCCAGAACAGTCCTATAATTGATATCATTATATATATAATTATCTTTTTTCTTCCATGCATAGCTTAATTACTCTCCATCCTCACCAAGCACCTCTGTAGCAGAATCTGAGTGGAAGGTAAGTGTGTACTCAACCTCATGTGGTTTGCTCATGGCAACTGTATCTCCGATAACCTGCATAGGTGTATCAAGCTTAACCGGAATTTCAAATACAGAATTGCCATCTGTATTTACAGGCATGTATTTTTGTCCGTCAACTATCATATAGTCATAGTTTGGACTGCTCCACTGCACAGTTGCAGTGGCAGCTCCACCGCTTATAGTCACCTCGGCAGGTGATGCGATGCTTGCCTTACCGCTTCCGCCCTCGAAATCGAGATTGATATTGTATGTTCCGTCAGGAAGCTGCTCTCCTGCACTCTCAGATACGCTTGCATCTGCGTCCGCAGGTGTGGCATTTGAGACCTTTACCTTGTGGTCATACCATTTGCCCTTTGTACCGATAAGTGCAAGGTCAAATTCCTCATCCAAAACAGGAACCGGTATATCAAACGCATTGACCTCCTCAGTTGTGCCATCGCCGTAATCGACAGTCTCAACAGTTGGCTCTAAAAGCTCTGCATTGTCCTTTGAGGCATCCTTTGCTGTTCCCAAAAAGAGATTTACAATGTGTGTGGATGTGAGAGCAACATGTATTGTTGCCTTGCCATCCTTCACGGTGAGTGTGCCTTTGTTGTCATATGCATCATTCACATGGAACATTGAGCTGTCTGTAGTAAACTCTGCTGTATATGTACCATCCGAAAGTGCTATCTTTTCTGTTTTTTCAGCCTTTTTTGTACTCTCTGTCGCATCCTGTACTGCTTTTTTGCTTTCTGTGTCAGGCTTTGTATTCTTATTGCCGCAGGCTGATAAGCTCATGGCACAAACCAGTGTCATTGCAACAATACAAGTGAACTTGTTTCTAAATAAATTTCTCATGTCTGATATACTGCTCCTGTTATTTTATAGCTTCCCCACTATACATTTAATTAACTGCTATTTGCTCAGGGCTGCTGCTGTATGCTCAACATAAAGCTTCTGGATGCCCTCAATCTCACCAAGTCCGTTAATCTGTGTATCGATTTTATCGAACTTTCCTGATGCCTTAAACTGTGAAAGCCATGAATCATCATCACTTCCTGCCATATCATTGTTGGCATGGTCTCCTGCAACAACCATAAGCGGGCGAAGAATGACGTTCTTGTAGCCGGCGGCTGACACCTTCTCAATGACAGACTCACATGATGTATCCTCCGGCTCACCCTCTACAGTTCCGATAAATACGTTCTCATAACCCAAAGCTGTCATCTGGCTCTGCATCTGGCTGTATGAAATCTTTGCTGTATGGCTTGTTCCGTGTCCCATGAATACAAATGCTGTGCCCTCTTCCTTTGCAGCATCAAGGCTGTCATAGCCTGCCTTTTCTACTGCTTCCTTTGTAAGAATTTCTGCAACGGCCTTTTTATCCTCATTTATAGCAGTTGCATCACTTCCAACCTCACCAAGGAGTGGCTCTGCAATCTTTACAGACTCAAATTTATCCTTGTACTTCTCTACTGCCTCTGAAAGCTCATCATACTCTGCTCCATGCATCAGATGTGTAGGCTGTACCACAAGATTCTTTACACCATTTTTGACCGCACGCTCAAGTGCCTGATCCATATTGTCAATCTTCTCGTCATCTCTTGCCTGTACATGATTGATGATAATCTGCGCAGTGAAGGCTCTTCTGACTGACCAGTCAGGATTTGCTGCTGCTATAGCATCCTCCACACCCTTGATATCAGCCACACGGCTGTCGTTGAAGGATGTACCAAAGCTTACTACAAGAATCTCGTTCTCGCCGATATCATCCTGGTTTCTCGGATCATCCTTTGAGGCATCTCCTGTATCTCTGCCGAAATAGTCAGGATCTGCATTCTCACCCTCTACAAGCTCCTTCTGTGCGTCTGTGAGCTTGTCCCAAGCCTCCTTAGCCTCCTTGCACTGCTTATCTGTATCATCTGTTCTCTCCTGCACGTAGATTGCATCGATTAAATCTGCCACATGCATTGCTGCCTCCTGATCTGCGTTTGCGCTTGTCTCACTCTCTGAAGCCTTAGATGCCTGTGTATTATTTTTAGCATCATCTGCCTTGCTGCCACAGCCGGTCACTGCTGTCATAGCCATAACTGCTGCCATCAGTACTACTACTAATTTCTTTTTCATGTTTTCTCCTTTTCATTTTCCTTGCAGCTGTTAAGCTGCACATTATTAAAATATGTAAGACGAAAACATTTAAAGTGTCAAAAATAAAAGCTCTTTGTACTATTATGTCAAAGAGCTATACATGTCAAAATCCTTCTAACTCAGACTATACGGCTATCATAGCCTTGTCTGTAATCATAATTATTTCATCACGTACAGCCAGTTACTCGTGGCTTGAAACACTATTGTTTCCGTACAACACAAAGGCAGGTCTCCCGGCTTATATATCATCGCTTCGGCCGTCTTCCCGGTTGCCCAGTGACCTCTCGGCCGTCACTCCTTAATTACGGTGACGAGTTCGTACAGGATTTACACCTGTTTCCCTTTTCACCGGAGCCAGCCTCACATCACTTGTCATAAATCTGATAAAAATGCTTGTCTGCTCCGACACCTTTATGCTACATATTCAGTTTCTTTGTGCGCTGCTTACGCAATCGCCTGGATTATTATATTACATCCTGCTATATTATTCAACTGATTTTTGTAACCAACTGCTGCCTACTGCTACAATAGTGGTGCAAAAAGCTGCAAAATACTCTGCAGCAGCCTGCCCGCAAATGAGATATCATTTGTGCTTTCCTCATCCATCTCCTCAGAGACTGCAAACGTCTCTATCGCATCCTCTTTTATTTTTCCGATGCACTGAGTCCTGTACATGTATACAAAATCCTCAAAATTCCAGTACATACTCCTGAAATCCAGATTACATGTGCCAACTATCGCAGTATCATCATCTGCCACTATACACTTTGAATGTATAAAGCCGGGTGTGTAAAGGTATATTCTCACCCCCGCCTCAATAAGAGGCCTGAAATTGGCTTTTGTCTGCAGATAAATCAGCTTTTTATCGGGAATCTTAGGTACAACAATGCGCACATCAATGCCTGCTCTGGCTGCCGATATCATAGCATGCGACAGCTCCGTTCCAAGTATCAGGTACGGTGTAAAAATATAAACATATTTTTTAGCTCTTGAGATGATACTCACATAGAGATTCTCCCCTACATCATCATGCTCAAGCGGCGAATCGCAAAACGGCTGGACAAAGCCGCTTTCCTCTGACCGGCTGAAGGTATTGTGTGGATTTAGATATTCATCATGCACAGCATTGTCCTTATTTATATAATTCCACATCTCAAGGAACATCGTCGTGAAACTGTTTACACACTCTCCCTCCACACGTATACCGGCATCCTTCCAGTATCCAAACCTGATTTTTTTGTTGATGTACTCATCTGCTATATTGTAACCACCGGTATGCGCCACACGTCCATCTACCACCAGTATTTTTCTATGATCCCTGTCATTCATAATTACTGAAAGCACGGGCTTATATGGATTGAAGCGTCTGGTCTGTATTCCGATGCTCTCCATCTCCTTTATAAAGTGTGGCGGAATAGCATTTATACTGCCAAAATCATCATATATGATTCTGACGACAACTCCATGCTTTACCTTTTCTTTGAGTATATCAAGTATCTGATCAAGCATAACTCCGCTGCCGATTATGAAATACTCCATAAAGATAAACCTTTCAGCCGACCTTAAGTCTTTTAAAATGCTCGCAAAAGCCTCCTCACCTGACTTAAAGTACTCTGTGCAGTCTTCAGCATAAAGTGGATACCTCTGATTTTGAGTGATAAGCCGGCTCTGTCTGTATGCATCCATGTCCGTCTGTCTGAGCGTCTCATTTAGCAGCTCGTTCTCAGGCCTAAGCGGTGCATATGCCTCCACGATTCTTGCCATTCTTTCTCGCGTCTTTGACGTAAGCTCCGGTCTGCCGAAAAAGAAATAGCATGGAATACCCACGATTGGAACACTCAGTATCAAAAATATCCATGACATTTTTATATACATTTTCATCCGCCTGTTGACAATATAAAGCGAAAGCAATATAGCTGCCACATACAGCAGATCCTGAAACACCCTGCTGGCAACAGATGCCGTATAAAATAAAAAGAACCACCATATCATCTGTATGATTATTATTGTTGAAACGATAAAAAGCTTTGAAAGCAGTTTTTGTAATACTTTTCTCATCTGAGCCTACCTTAAAATTACAATCTTTAAACAAAATATTACTATATTTTCTATAATAAATCACTACTACATATTATATTATTCCAAGCAATTTATCAACATTTATAATCCCCCACGAGCCTTTGTGACTATCACCTCCCCTGTCGCATGTATTATACAGGGCAAGCTTAACCGCCTCCGGTCTCATATCTGGATTTTTTTCCAATAGAAGCGCTATGGCACCTGATACAATCGGTGTAGCCATTGAAGTACCTGTTTTTCTTACATATGTGCCATCCCTCGTTCCAAGGCTTATGATATCATGCCCCGGTGCAAGAATCTCGGGCTTTACAATACAGCAGTCGGTCGGACCTTTGCCACTTCTTATATCGTCAAAGCTTCCGACGGTTATTATCTTTCTTGAAATCCCCGGCACAGTTACAGAAAAAGGTGCCGGGCCGTAATTGCCCGCTGCCGCAACCACCACAACTCCCATATCCCACAATTCATCTATCAGCTTCAATATCTTAATGCGCTCTGCTGTATCAGAATACGGCAGATATCCTACAGAGAAGTTGAGTATTTTTATATTAAGTCTGACACAGTTTTCTTTTATATAAGTCAGTGCACGAATAGAGTCCGATGTCTGTCCCATTCCAAGATAGTCAAGCACCTTAAACACGTAAAGTCCTGCTCCCGGAGCCATTCCAATATCTGCTGCCGACAATATACCGCATACATGTGTACCATGCCCGTTATCGTCATAACAATTTTCCTTACCACCCACAAAATCCATAAAGTGCTTTATGCATCCATCAAGCTGTTTGTGTTTAAACACACCCGTATCAAGCACTGCTATATTGACATTTTTACCACTATATCCATTTTTATATACCAGATTTGCATTTATACTATATTTTGCATTTTTCATTATTTATTTTATTTTTTAATTTAGTATATGATTCATTTTCACAATATGACACAGACGCACCTGTTTTGCCTTACATCAAACCTTATTATTATAATTTCATATATTAAAAGGACTGCACCTGCGTGCAGCCCTTTATTGGGTATTATTGTTATACTTTAACGTATATTAATTAATCCTCTTTTACATCCTTCATAGAGAAGCTGATTCTTCCCATCTTGTCCTTACCGAGGCAAACAACCTTTACCTTGTCTCCAAGTGTGAGTACATCCTCTACTCTGTTGATTCTCTCTTTTGCAATCTTTGAAATGTGAACCATTCCCTCTTTGCCAGGAGCAAATTCGATGAAAGCACCGAACTCCTTGATGCTTACAACTGTTCCCTCAAGGATCTGTCCCTGTTCAAAATCAGTTGTGATAATCTTAATCATGTCGATTGCCTTTGCAATCATCTCTTTATCTGTTCCGCAGACTGAAACAGCACCATCATCTGTGATATCGATCTTGACACCGGTTCTGTCGATAATCTCGTTGATTGTCTTGCCCTTCTGTCCGACAACATCACCAATCTTTGATGGATCAATTGTAATCTGCTCAATCTTTGGAGCCCACTCATTTACTTCTTTTCTAGGCTCAGCTATTGCCTTGCTCATAACCTCATCCATGATGTAGAGACGAGCCTCACGTGTTCTTGCAATTGCCTCCTCAACGATAGGTCTTGTAAGTCCGTGAATCTTGATATCCATCTGAATAGCTGTGATACCCTTATGTGTACCTGTTACCTTGAAATCCATATCTCCGAAGAAATCCTCAAGACCCTGGATATCTGTAAGCACAAGGAAATCATCATCTGTATCGCCTGTTACAAGTCCGCATGAGATTCCGGCAACCATAGCCTTGATTGGAACACCAGCAGCCATAAGTGACATACATGATGCACATGTTGAAGCCATTGATGTAGAGCCGTTTGACTCAAATGTCTCAGATACGGCACGGATAGTATATGGGAACTCCTCAACACTTGGGAGTACAGGAACAAGTGCCTTCTCAGCAAGTGCTCCGTGTCCGATCTCACGACGTCCCGGTCCACGTGATACCTTTGTCTCTCCTACAGAGTATGCAGGGAAGTTATAGTGATGCATATATCTCTTTGTTGTGATATTTGCATCAAGTCCGTCGATTTTCTGAAGCTCTGATAAAGGAGCAAGTGTTACAACATCACAAATCTGTGTCTGTCCACGGGTAAACATTGCAGAGCCGTGAACTCTAGGAATCAGATCAACCTCTGCTGCGAGTGGTCTGATCTGGTTGATTGCACGGCCGTCCGGACGCTTGTGATCCTTTAAAATCATCTTTCTGACTGTCTTCTTCTGATACTGGTAAATAGCCTCACCAAGCACTGCAAGGTACTCCTCATTGTCAGCGAAGGCTTCCTCTAACTGCTCTGTGATAGCTCTGATATTTTCCTCACGCTTCTGCTTCTCATCTGTGAATACTGCCTCCTCCATCTGCTCAGGAGTAACAATTTTCTTGATATCCTCAAACATCTGCTCCGGAATAGCACAGCTCTCATACTCGTGCTTTGGCTTGCCGATCTCATCACGGATCTGATCCATGAATGCGATAACTGTCTGGTTGATATCGTGGCACTTGTAGATAGCCTCAAGCATCTGATCCTCAGGAATCTCATTGGCTCCTGCTTCAATCATGATGACCTTTTCCTTTGTAGAAGCAACTGTGAGCTGTAAATCGCCATCATCCCACTGCTTCTGTGAAGGGTTTACGATAAACTCTCCATCAACAAGTCCCATCTGTGTCATGGCACATGGTCCGTCAAACGGAATATCTGAGATGTGAACAGCAAGAGCTGTACCAATCATGGCAACTATCTCAGGACGGCACTCAGGATCCACTGACATAACAAGGTTGTTTAATGTAACATCGTTTCTGTAATCCTTTGGGAAAAGAGGTCTCATAGGACGATCAATTACACGGTCTGTAAGGATGGCGTTCTCAGATGCCTTTCCCTCACGCTTGTTAAAACCACCCGGTATTTTTCCTACAGAGTACATCTTCTCCTCGAACTCAACGCTGAGTGGGAAGAAATCCACACCATCACGTGGCTTGTCAGATGCTGTAGCTGTTGAAAGGACTGTTGTATCACCATACTTGATGAAAACAGCTCCGTTTGCCTGAGCTGCAACTCTTCCGATATCTACAGTAAGAGTCCTGCCGGCAAGTTCCATTGAATAACTTTTGTACATATTAATTCTCCTTAAAATTCTTTTGCAGAAGTGTATTCCTCTTCCGAAACTACTAAACAATACATGTACTCTCATGCACTCTTTAGTGGTCTCGGCTTACTTCTGCTTTTCAAAAACAATAATAAAAACAATAATAGAGCGGAATAATAATTACTCCGCTCTAAAGAAAATACTATTTTCTGAGTCCTAAACGCTCGATAAGTGAACGATATCTCTCGATATCAATCTCCTTAAGGTATGCAAGTAATCCACGTCTCTGACCGATCATCTTTAACATTCCTCTTCTTGAGTGATGATCCTTTGGGTTCTGCTTGAAATGCTCAGTTAACTCTGCGATTCTTGCTGAAAGAATTGCAATCTGAACCTCTGGTGAACCTGTGTCATTTGGTGTTCTACCGTACTCTGCGATAATAGCCTGTTTCTTTTCCTTTGCGATCATTGTTGATCCTCCTTAATATTATAATGCGCCCTGATAACTGTATGATGCTCAGCAATAGGTCGGAGTGTCCAACTACCGAACATGGGCAAAACCATACTTATGCAGTATAGCATAGTAAGCATTTGTTGTAAACTGTTTTTTTATTAATCCGGCAAATATCTTGCGGCACAAATCGGATTTCTGTAAAATGCGTTTGAAACCTTGATTCCATCACGCTTGTTGCTGGCATGGACAATCTGTCCGTTTCCGATATAAATTGCAACATGCGAGATACTCCTTCCGCTTCCGTAGAAGAATAAATCTCCCGGCTTGGCTTCAGATGCACTGATTTTTGTGCCGTATGAAGGCTGTGCTTTTGATGAATGCGGTAATGAGATTCCATACTTTCCAAGAATTCTCATTGTAAAGCCTGAGCAGTCAACTCCCTTCTCAAGGCTTGTACCACCCCACACATATCTGTTTCCTACAAACTGTAATGCATATGACACAACGGATGCCCTTACATCTGATACACCGTCACCATACTTCACCTGCTCAATTGTCTTGGCAGTAGGAAGTGCCTGTGCCACTGTCACATAATCCTGTGATATATATCCTACCGAATCATCCACACTTATCTCAACCCAGCCGTCAGCGATAGAATTAACCGTGAATGCCTCTGAGTTTCCAACCTGCGAAAGCACTGCAGCCTCTGTTGACTTATCGGCACGTACATTCAGTGTTTCCGTATTTACTGTGGCAACCGTCTTAATCTCCTGTTGCGCAATAGCCTCTGCCTCAGCTCCTGTTACAAGATACTGCTTGCTTACATATCCTGTCACCTTGCCCGATGTGACCTTGTACCAGTCTCCGGCATCCTCTAAAAGCTCACAGGCATTGTGATTGGTAAGGATTCCAACTACTTCGCTGTCTGTAGATGCCTCCTGTCTGATATTTAAGTTTCCGTTGCTTATAACTGACATACCAAGATTTGTATAACCACAGGTCTGTGCGGCTGTCGGTGTCTGAGCTGCCTCATCTGCCTGCTCAGACTCCTGTGAGGCATCGTCTGTCTGCGGTGTGCCCTGTGCAGATGCTGTTACAACATTGCTGTCATTTTGCGCAACAGTAAGCTCAGCTCCGTAGTATGTGAGCGCAGATGTTGCTCCTGCTGTGAGAAGCTCCGTGGCATCTGCGACCTCTGTCATATCAAGCGCCACCCCCGCATTGACTGTTCTGTTTTCCTTTAATACTGCTCTGGCATCTACTGTGCTGCTTGAGCTCATAGATACCGCACCTATAATAATAGCAAACGCTACAACGCCTGCTGCCTGTCCTAATTTTAATTTATTTTTCATATAGCCTCCAATTCATGCTATCCATAATCCCATGGTTACGAGTATAGCACAAATTGTTAAAATGTCAATATTTTTCCGTAATATTTCCGTAATATTTGTCATTTTTTCGTTATTTTGGGCAATTTAGTAAAAAAACAGCCACACTAAAACGTGTGACTGCCCGCATAATTGATTGTATAATTGATATCTGCACTCATCTGGCTCTTTAACGCTTCTATCGAATCAAACTTCATTTCAGCTCTTACGAACTTATGAAGCTCTACCATGATATCCTGTCCATAAACATCCTGCCCAAAATCTATGATATATGTCTCTGCACCGATTGGATTTTTGCCCTCTATAGTAGGCTTGCAGCCTATATTGGTTACGCCAAGGTACCAGTTGTCCCTGACAAGAACTCTCGACATATACACTCCCTTTGGTGGGAGCAGCTTATCGTGCGGCACCGTAAGATTGACTGTCGGAATGCCAATAGTCCTGCCCAACGCTCTGCCATGCACTACCCTTCCTTTTATGAAAAATGGATAGCCCAGCAGCTCATTTGCCTTCTTAATATGTCCTGCCGCAATCTCCTCACGGATATAAGTACTGCTTATATCCCTGTCTCCGTCCTTTATCTTGTCCACCACAATAAGCTCATATCCAAGCTCTCCTGCCATCGCAGAAAGCAGCCTGTGGTCTCCTGCCCTGTTGTGCCCGAAACGGAAATCATCTCCGACAATGATACACTTGACATTAAGACTTTTAACTACCCATCTGACAAACGCATCTGCCTCCATCGTCATCACCTGTGGCACAAACGGACACTCTATCAGATAGTCAATACCTGATTTTTCAAACACATACTCTTTTTCATCGTTTGTGATTATAACCTTTGACTCAATGCCAAGCACCTCCGATTTCGGAGGAATATCAAACGTAAATATGATGCGCTTGTAGCCATGCAGATTGCTCTGTTCAATTTGCTTTTCCATCAGAAATTCATGTCCTCTGTGAAGCCCGTCAAACTTTCCAAACGAGATGACGGACGGCTCCTTAACATGAAAATCCAGAGTTTTGCTTATATATTCCATAATATCTGTATACTATTCTATTCCATAAAAATCTTTACCGGCTTAAACTCACCGGTCTCATCAAGATACGAATACACGCCGACAAATATGCCCTCATGATTGTATACTCTGTATCTTATATCAGAGTCAGCACCGTGTTTTAAATAATCCGTAAGCACTGCCGGAATTTTATTTCCATTTCTGACAAGCTTATCGGCCTCTGCCACAGCATGTACTGCAGGCAGATTTTCAAACACTCCGTCAACAGGCATAACCATATCAAGGCAGCCTTCATCCACCTTAGACTGAAGCTGTGAAAGTGTCAGTGAATGCTCCAAGTCAAAGCCCGCTACCCTTACTCTAAGCAGTGACTTCATGCAGCCATGACAGCCAAGTCTCTCTCCGATGTCATTACACAGTGTCCTGATATATGTGCCCTTTGAACAGTGCACCGTCATCGTAACCTCAGGCAAATCAATGCTTTCAACCTTGATGTCAAACACCTCAATATCCCTGGCTTTTCTCTCAATCACCTTGCCCTCTCTGGCAAGCTCATAGAGTTTTTTCCCATTGACCTTTAAAGCCGAGTACATAGGCGGCACCTGCTTTTGCCTGCCAACAAACTGTGATATTACATCATACACTTCCTGCTCAGTCACATTGACCTTAGCCTGATTTAAGATTTGTCCTGAAATATCCTGTGTATCTGTCTCCTGTCCCAAAAGCAGCACAGCTTTATAGACCTTGTCCTTATCTGTCAAAAGGTCACACACTCTGGTTGCCTTTCCAAGGCAGACAGGGAGGACTCCCTGTGCATCCGGATCAAGTGTACCTGTATGACCAATCTTTTTCTGGTGGAATATGCCTCTAAGCTTTGCCACAACGTCAAAGCTTGTATAGCCCTTTTCCTTGTATACATTGATTATTCCGTTAACCATCTGCCTAAGAATCTCTCCCTAAATATTGTCCTTAATTGCTGTAAGAATGCGCTCTGTTGCCACATCAAGCGGTCCTTCGATCGTAAATCCCGCGGCCTTTACATGTCCGCCGCCACCAAATACCGACGCAACCTTTGCCACATCATAATCACCGTTTACGCGCAGACTGCCCTTGTAGGTACCATCCTCATTTTCGTAGAGAAATACCGCAACCTTTATATCCTTTGTCACACGCAGCTGGTTTACAATACCGTCAAGATGCTTCGGAAGCACCTCGTACTTTTCCATCTCAGCACGCGATATGGCAGACAGTATCACATCACCATCCTGATACAGAGCGGCATTCAAGAGTGCCTGCCCCATAATCTTGTTCTGAGCGAATGTCTTTGTATAAAATGTATCATCGATTATTCTTGAATAATCAATGCCCATCTCCATCAGGGAGCCTGCTATATCCATAGTCTTCTTTGAAGTGCATGAATACTGGAACACGCCTGTATCATGCACCATGCCTGTGTAAATACACTCTGCTATCTGTATTGTGATGCGCTCCTTCGGCAGAAGCTCAAACACAAGCTCACAGGTTGAGCTCGCATCCGGAAAAATGTAATTTGCGTCTGCAAAAGCCCCGTTTGTGACATGATGATCTATGCAAAGCGTCCTTTTTGCAGACTCAAAATACTTAGCTGCACTTCCCAGTCTGCCTGTGTCACTGCAGTCACATGCTATGAACAGATCGTATACTGTATCATCCGCATAGCTGCTGTCAATCTCATCTGCTCTTTGCATAAACTTAAAGATGTTCGGACTTGGCTCCAAATAAAGCTTTGCATTTATATTTGGATAATAATCCTTTATGTAATTGTATACCGCAAGCGTAGAGCCGACACAGTCACCGTCCGGTCTCACATGACCGGAAACGGCAACTGATTGTGCATCCTTTAAAATAGAATCAATCTCTGTCATAATCAATCCTCTTTGTTAATCCTCTTTGAGATTTTTTGTTACTTCATCAATCTTTTTAGACATCTCAACACCATACTCTATAGACTGGTCTATGATAAATGTAATGGCAGGTGTATTTCTTAAATTGATGTTTTTTGCGAGAGTTCTGCGTATATATCCCTCCGCTGACTTAAGTCCTGCAAGTGTATCAGCCTGTGATTTCTTGTCACCAAGCACACTGATATAAGCCTTTGCGGTCTTTAAATCAGGTGCCACCTCTACAGCAACAACACTTGTCATGGGATTGATACGCGGATCCTTTATCTCACCGCGTATGATATTTGACAGTTCACGCATTACCTCTTCGTTGATACGAATATTTTTTATGCTGTTCTTTCTCATATAATCCCGCTTTCTTTTATATTAAACCACAGCTATCCGAATAGCTGCATTAATTCAAGATAACCAATATACGATTATCTTGGAACCTCTACCATCTTGTAGGCTTCAACGATATCAAATTCCTGAATATCATTAAATCCGTCAAATACAAGACCACACTCGTAGCCTGTCTTGACCTCCTTGACATCATCCTTGAATCTCTTGAGTGAAGCAAGGTCTCCCTCGAATATCTGCTCACCCTCTCTGCTTATTCTGACACGGCAGCCTCTCTCCATAAATCCGTCAAGCACATATGAACCTGCAATATTTCCAACGCCTGAAGCCTTGAAAATCTGTCTGATTTCCGCATGTCCGATAACCTTCTCCTCAAATACAGGATCAAGCATACCCTTCATGGCAGCGGATACGTCCTCGATTGCATTGTAGATGACCTTGTAAAGTCTGATATCTACGCCCTCACGGTCTGCTGTAGCCTTGGCAACAGGGTCTGGTCTGACATTAAAGCCGATGATGATTGCATTTGATGCTGATGCAAGGATAACATCCGACTCGTTGATGGCACCAACACCACCGTGGATAACCTTGACCACAACCTCCTCATTTGAAAGCTTGACAAGACTCTGCTTAACAGCCTCAACTGAACCCTGCACATCTGCCTTTACGATGATATCAAGCTCCTTCATGTTGCCTGACTGAATCTGTGAGAACAGATCATCAAGTGACATCTTTGCCTTTGTATCCTCGATGAGCTTATTCTTCTCCTCTGAAATATATGTGTCAGAGAATGCCTTTGCCTCCTTCTCTGAATCACATGCCACAAATGTCTCTCCTGCTGAAGGAACACTGTTAAGTCCAAGTATCTCTACCGGTGTAGAAGGCTTAGCCTCCTTTACTCTGCGTCCCTTATCATCAATCATGGCTCTTACCTTACCATAGCTGCTTCCACATGCGATAGGATCTCCGACATGGAGTGTTCCTTTTTGTACAAGCACTGTGGCAACCGCACCACGACCCTTGTCAAGCTGTGCCTCGATTACAAGACCTCTTGCGTTTCTGTCAGGATTAGCCTTGAGCTCAAGCACCTCTGCTGTAAGAAGAATCATCTCAAGGAGATTGTCGATACCCTCCTTAGTATGTGCAGATACAGGACAGAATATTGTGCTTCCGCCCCAATCCTCAGGGATAAGCTCATACTCTGAGAGCTCCTGCTTAACCTTGTCGATATTGGCACTTGGCTTATCTATCTTGTTGACAGCAACGATAATCTCTACACCGGCTGCCTTTGCATGGTTGATAGCCTCAACAGTCTGTGGCATTACACCATCATCTGCAGCAACAACAAGGATTGCGATATCTGTAGAGTTTGCACCACGCATACGCATTGCTGTAAATGCCTCATGTCCCGGTGTATCAAGGAATGTGATGTTCTGGTCATTGATTGATACAACAGATGCACCGATGTGCTGTGTGATACCACCTGCCTCACGGTCTGTAACACGTGTCTGTCTGATGGCATCAAGCAGTGATGTCTTACCATGATCTACGTGACCCATTACGCAGACTACAGGTGGACGAGGAACCATCTTGCTCTCATCCTCTTCATCCTCCTTGAGAAGCTCTGCAATCACATCGACCTTCTCCTCTTCCTCACAGATGAAATTAAACTCTAACGCAATTTCCTCAGCTGCCGCAAAATCAACCTCAGAGTTAACTGTTACCATCTCGCCCTTCATGAAAAGCTTCTTTACGATGGCAGAAGGCTGCACCTTCATCTTGTCAGCTAAATCCCTGATTGTAATCTTCTCCGGAAGAGAAATTGTCTTAATCTCGTTCTCATCCTCTTTTGGCTGTGCCTTAGGCTGCTGTGGCTTTTTCTTGCCACCGTGCTTCTCGAGATTGATGTAATTCTCCTGCTTCTTTCCAAGCTTATCCTGCTTTTGGCTCTGATTGTGATTATGCTTATTCTTTCTGTCGTTGCCTCTGTCTCTGCTCTCCTTGCCTCTTACATCATCAGGAGCTGCCACTGCAACGGTTTCTTTTCTGAAACGGTTTCTGTCATCGCTTCTGCCGCCTGCTCTCTCGTTATTTCTGTCATTGCTTCTGCTTCTGTCATTATTTCTGTCAAAGCTTCTGCCACCTTCAGCAGGACGTCTTGCGTCATTTCTGAAGCCTCTGTTGTTGTCCCTATTGTTGTCTCTGCTGTTATCACGGTTATTATCGCGATTGTTTGGTCTTCTATCGCTGTTTCTGTCCGTATTTCTGCTTCTTTCGGCATTTCTGTCAGTATTTCTGTTGTTGGTTCTTTCACCATTGTCCTGACGTCTGTCGCCTCTTCTATCAGCGTCAGCCTGACGTGCCGGACGCGAATTGGCTGTCTTCATATCTGCATACGGATCCGCTGTACGCTCACTTATAGGGCGCATAGCTCTCTCTCCGACAGGTCTTGGCTTGATAATACTGTGCTGCTCAGGACGTGATGACTGATTATCGCGTCTGCCATTGCCATTCCTGCGCTGTGAACCGTTATTTCCATTATTTCCGCTGCCGTTTCCACCATTTGGTTTTCTTCCCTGCTTACTGTACTGGGCATTGAAAACTGCTGTGATGCTTGCCTTTTTCTTTGGTCTGTCGGCTGCCTTTGCCTCATCCTTTTTAGGCTCTTCCTTCTTAGGTGTCTCTTTTTTTACTTCTGTTTTTGTGTACTTCTTTCGCACAATTTTCTGTGCCTCGTCCTCAAGACCGCTCTGCACATTTTTGACAGCAAACTGTGTGCCGTTTAATGTGTCTATGACGTCCTGCGACTTTATATTTAATTCTTTTGCAAGTTCATGAACTCTCATTTTTGCCATATATCTATTTTCCTCCACTATTCAGTTTTATTCGACTGCAGCTTTTTTATCACTGCATTTGCAAGGTTTTCATCCGTTACCGCAAGGGAAGCTCGAAACTCTTTGCCTATTGCATTCCCTAACCCCACCTTGTCACTATAAAAATAAATCGGAACCTCATAGAAAGCAGTCATATCCGAAAAATGCTTCTTGGTATTGTCTGACGAATCATCTGCAACTATTACTAAATATGCCTTTCCTGTCTTTACTGCCTTCTCTGTTGAAAACTCTCCGCTAACCACATTGCCTGACTTTGCTGCTAATCCCAGCATTGAAAGCACTCTATCTGTCAATTTGGTTCATCTCCTTTTCAAGCTCCTCATATACCTGTTCTGATACACAAACACCAAGGGAACGCTCAAGTGCCTTTGTCTTTTTTGCCTTTTTAAAGCATTCAAGACTCTTACATATATAAGCACCCCTGCCATTTTTCTTGCCGGTGTCATCGAGAATTATGTCTCCCTCCGCAGTCTTTACCACGCGGATAAGCGACTTCTTTTCCTTCATCTCCTGACAGCCTACGCATTTACGCATTGGAATCTTTTTATTTGCCATTACTGCTCATCACCACTATCTGCTGTATCATCTGTCTCTTCGAAATCTAAAGCATCCGTATCCTCGGCTGCTGCAGCATTTTCTACATCTGCTGCTTCGTTTTCATCAGCATCTGCATCTACTAAGCTTTCGTTCTCTGCAAGCTCCTCATCTGAATAATCATAATCGTCATCATAATCATCCTCTTCATAGTCATTCTCATAATCCATGAAGTCTCCTGACTCTCTGGCCTGTGTCTCGCTCTTGATATCAATCTTGAAGCCTGTAAGTCTTGCTGCAAGTCTTGCATTCTGACCTTCCTTACCGATTGCAAGTGAAAGCTGATAATCCGGAACAACAACCTTTGCTGATTTCTCATCTGCATCTGCGATAACAGAAATAACCTTTGCAGGGCTAAGCGCGTTCTGGATAAGTATTGCAGGATTCTCATCCCATGTGATGATATCGATTTTCTCACCGCGGAGCTCATTTACGATAGCATTGACTCTGGCACCATTCATACCTACACATGCTCCTACAGGATCTACGTTTGGATCATTTGACCATACGGCAATCTTTGTTCTGCTTCCGGCCTCACGTGATATAGCCTTTATCTCAACTATACCCTCTTTAACCTCTGTAACCTCTGACTCGAAAAGTCTCTTCACAAGCTCAGGATGTGTTCTTGAAACAAGAATCTTTGGTCCCTTTGATGTTGACTTGACCTCAAGGATATATACCTTGATACGCTCTGTAGGCTTGAATACCTCGCCTTTTATCTGCTCACTCTCAGTCAGCAGTGCATCAGCCTTGCCTAAGTTGATGCTGACATTCTTTCCGATGTATCTTTGAACAACACCTGTCACAACATCCTTTTCCTTGCTGTTGTACTCGTCAAATATTACCTTTCTCTCCTCCTCGCGGATTTTCTGAAGGATAACGTTCTTTGCATTCTGTGTGGCGATACGTCCGAATTCCTTTGACTTCACCTCAACTCTCACGATATCTCCAAGCTGGTAGTTACCGTTTACCTTGTGCGCATCTGCTAAGGAAATCTCCTCAACAGGATCCTCAACCGCATCCACAACTGTCTTCTCCTGGTAGCATGAGAAAGCACATGTCTCAGGATCGATTTCTACCTTTACGTTGTCTGATTTACCAAAATGGTTCTTGCAGGCAGTCACAAGAGAGTTCTCAATTGCCTCAAGTAAAGTTTCTTTACTGATGTTTTTCTCCTGCTCTAATATATTTAACGCTTCTAATAACTCATTGCTCATTATTTTTTCCTCCTATTTGTGTTATCGTGCGCTTTAATTAAAAATCCAATGCCTGACGTATAAGCGCAATGTCACTCTTATTGAATGTAGTCTCATTGCCGTCTTCATCGGTTATTGTCACTGTATCCTTATCATAAGCTGTCAGCAGACCGTAAAATTCCTTGGACTTGTTGATAGCCCTGTATGTGCGAATCTCTATTTCCTTATTCATATTGCGCACATAGTCCTTTTCCTTCTTGAGAGGTCTTCCAAGCCCCGGCGAGCTGACCTCGAAGGTGTACGAATCAGGAATATAATCCTCTCTGTCGAGAATCTCATTCATCTGCCTTGCAACCACTTCACAGTCATCAACAGTTATGCCACCCTCTTTATCGATATATGCTCTCAGGTAGTTCATGCCACCTTCCTTAACATACTCGACATCAACAAGCTCAAAATTCATGCTGTCAAGAATTGGTTTTATAAAACTCTCTGTCTTTGTCTCATATACACTTGCCTTTGACATTTTATCACCTCTCTTTTGATTATTGATGTTTATAAACGTGAATTGAGAGAGGACTTTTGCCCTCTCTCAATCTAGTCAACGTTGTTATCATAAGTATAATAGCACTATCAGAAAAAAAAATCAAGTTTTTTTAAAAAAGTACTTGCTTTTTTTGAAACTCCATGATAGTATAATACACGGTTCGTTGGTCAAGCGGTTAAGACGCCGCCCTCTCACGGCGGAAACACGGGTTCGATTCCCGTACGGACTGCTCACTGATATTTATTTAATTAAATACAGCCCAACCCGAAAGCATCGCATTTATGCGATGTTTTTTTATTGTTACTGCTGCGGGTGCGTCCGGCGTCTATCCACGCTGTGATAAATAAACATTTAATATTTTTATATCAATATCATGTAAAATGCCCCACCATGGACGGTGGGGCAAGGCGTTACGCACCACGGACGGTGCGTAAAAGCCGGTTTCGTCATTCTGCGAAACTCTATATGCATAATTCATACAGTATCTTAACTGCAAAGCGTTAGCGCATGCGAGGTATTGTGCGTCACAGAGCGTACTCCGGGCGCCAATATTTCTGATAATTAGTCATCATATCCGTTAGGATTGTTCTTCTGCCATCTCCATGAGTCGGCACACATCTCCTTGATACCATACTGTGCTTCCCAGCCGAGCTCTCTCTTTGCCTTTGATGGGTCGCAGTAGCATGTAGCGATATCGCCAGGTCTTCTAGGCTTGATTGTATAAGGAATCTTAACACCTGTTGCAGCCTCGAAATTCTTTACGATATCAAGCACGCTGTAGCCATGTCCGGTTCCAAGATTGTAGATGCAAAGACCTGCATTCTCCTCGATTTTCTTTAATGCCTTTACGTGTCCAACCGCAAGGTCAACTACATGTATGTAATCTCTCACACCTGTTCCGTCAGGAGTATCATAGTCATCTCCGAATACTCCAAGCTCCTTAAGCTTGCCTACTGCCACCTGTGTGATATAAGGCATGAGGTTGTTTGGAATACCGTTTGGATTCTCACCCATTGTTCCGCTCTGATGAGCTCCGATTGGGTTGAAGTAGCGAAGCAGGATGACATTCCATTCATTATCTGCTTTGTAAATATCCATAAGTATCTGCTCAAGCATAGACTTTGTCCAGCCGTATGGGTTTGTACACTGTCCCTTCGGGCACTCCTCTGTAATAGGAATCTGTGCAGGATCTCCGTATACTGTAGCTGATGAAGAGAAAATGATGCTCTTGCAGCCATTCTGTCTCATCACATCAACAAGTGTAAGTGTTCCTGCGATATTGTTGTTATAGTACTCCCAAGGCTTTGCCACAGACTCTCCTACTGCCTTGAGTCCTGCAAAGTGAATACAGCTATCTATCTTTTCTTCCTTAAAAATCTTATTTAAGATGTCTCTGTCAAGGATATCTCCCTTATAGAACTTTACTTCTTTGCCTGTAAGAGCCTTAACTCTGTCAAGTGACTTCTCAGAAGAATTTGAAAGATTGTCAAGTACTACCACATCGTAGCCTGCATCAAGAAGCTCCACGCATGTGTGGCTTCCGATATATCCGGCTCCACCAGTAACTAAAATTGCCATAATAAATATCTCCTTTTCATTTTTGTTAAATTTATTGTAGCGCATTTGCTCATTTTTGTATAGAATAAAATGTAGAAGAAATATGTAAAAATGTTGTAAAGGTGGGTAATATGAACAATAAATACAAAAATTCCTATATCGTAAAAGAAAAAGAGCTTGTATCCCTGTCCGTATATAATGTAGGCTTTCAGAGCTGCGACAGCCTGTATCAGTGGGGACCGGGTATCAGGGATCATTATCTGATTCACTATATCATAAGCGGTAAGGGCCGCTACACTGTAAACGGCAAGGTTCACACGTTAACCCCGGGCGATGCATTTCTCGTATACCCAAATACCGAGGTGATTTATCAGGCTGATGAGGAAGATCCCTGGGAATATACCTGGGTGGGCTTTACCGGCAGCGATGCCGCAACCATTTTAAGAGCAACGGATTTCACAAAGGCGCATCCATACATACACAGTGTATCAAACGGAAACGAAATAAAAAGACAGCTCATGCATATATACGACGCCAGAGGCACAGAATTTGAAAATGCACTCGAAATGACCGGGCGACTCTACACTACCCTCGCCCTCTTTGTCAGCGCAGCCACATCAAAGCCACCGCAAAACAGCGCCAACTCCTATGTACAAAAGGGCATCGAATACATATCTGCCAACTATTCATACCCTATCACTGTTGAGGATATCGCATCATATATAGGCTTAAGCAGAAGCCACCTGTTCCGCTCCTTCCAGCGCATACTCGGAGTATCACCAAAGGAGTATCTGACCGATTTCAGAATCAAGCAGGCTTGCTATCTGCTTAAGCACTCCCCATTATCCATCACAGCAATTGCAGGCTCAATAGGGTTTGATAACAGCCTGTATTTTTCAAAAACCTTTCATAAAATAAAAGGGCTGTCGCCGAAGGAGTATCGCAGTAAATATAAAAAGATTCAGGAATAACATAAAAAAGCTACCAAGCTTCACATGAAGCCCGGTAGCTTTTATCATATATTCGTTTATGCTAAATTAAGCAAGCTTAGATTTAGCAACCTCTACTAATTTAGCAAATCCTGCTGCATCAGTAACAGCCATATCAGCTAATACCTTACGGTTAAGGTCAACGTTTGCTAACTTTAAGCCGTGCATGAACTGGCTGTATGAAAGTCCGTTGAGACGAGCTGCTGCGTTGATACGGGCAATCCATAACTGACGGAACTGTCTCTTTCTCTCTTTACGTCCAGCGTATGAGCTTGTAAGTGCTCTCATAACTGACTGCTTTGCTACTCTATACTGCTTAGATCTAGCGCCTCTGTAACCCTTTGCTAACTTTAATGTTCTGTTATGTCTTTTCTTAGCGCCTAAACCGCCTTTAACTCTTGCCATTTGTTGATTCCTCCTTAACTAATACTACCGATTACATGTATGGTAAAATCTTCTTCATATTCTTAACATTTGTCTCATCTGTCATTGTTGCTTTTCTGAGATTTCTCTTTGTCTTTGTTGTTTTCTTAGTTAAGATATGTCTCTTGTAGGCTTTATTTCTCTTTAACTTTCCTGTTCCTGTAACTTTGAAACGTTTTGCAGCTGCTCTGCTTGTTTTCATTTTTGGCATTGTGTGTTCCTCCTTAAATTGTTATCTCTTTTCTGCCAGCACCATACCGATGCTTCTTCCTTCAACCTTTGGTGCTTTCTCCACTACCGCTACATCCGAAAGATTCTCAGCTATGTCATCAAGGATATGCTTGCTTGCATTCATATGAGCCATCTCACGTCCCCTGAATCTAAGTGTGATCTTTACCTTATTTCCTTTTGCAAGGAATTTCTTTGCAGCATTCATCTTGGTATTCAAGTCGTTAGCCTCAATGTTAGGTGAGAGACGAATCTCTTTCAATTCAACGGTCTTCTGCTTTTTCTTTGCATCCTTTTCCTTGCGGGCCTGCTCATAACGATACTTACCATAATCGATCACCTTACATACAGGTGGCTTCGCATTTGGTGCAATCTTTACTAAATCAAGTCCTGCCTCGTCTGCAATCTTTTGAGCTTCTCTTGAAGAAACGATTCCTAACTGCTCTCCATCCGCTCCAATCAGTCGAACTTCTCTGTCTCTGATCTGTTCATTAATCATTAATTCGCTAATGGTCTTGTACCTCCATAAAAAAATAGTGGATAGGCAGACTATCCACTATACAATCTTCAACACAAATGTTTGAAAATATTAACACTAAGTCGCGCGATTGCGCTTAGGTGAGAGTGGATACTCTACTTTGTTTTCATACAACTACTAGAATATATCACAGACAATTCCTGTTGTCAACACTTTTATCTGAATTTCCGGTATTTTCCGGTATTTAATATTACAATCATTGTCTATTCAGAACCATTTATTAATATGTACCAAGAATCTTAAGGGCAATTGCCTCTTCCCTTATGCCTCTTAGAGCATTCTGCACTGCCGTATCCGTAAAACGGCCTTCAAAATCAACAAAGAATCTGTACTCCCAGGCCTTATCGGATATCGGTCTCGACTGGATATTTAACATATTGATTCCATTGTATATAAAGTGGGCGAGCATATGATACAGTGCACCACTCTTGTGAGGAGTCTCAAAGCAGATGCTTATCCTGTCCGCATCCCTGCGGCATACCCTTTTAGCCGACACAATTATAAACCTTGTTGCATTGTTTTTATTGTTCTGTATGCGGCTCTCCAGCACCTGAAGACCATATATATCAGCTGAGATATGGCTCGCTATGCCGGCCTGTGTTATATCTCCGTCATCCTTTACTTTCTTTGCTGAAAAAGCTGTATTCCTGACAGCTACCTGATTGATTTCCTTATGCTCATCAAAAAAGTCCGAGCACTGCATAAGTGCCTGTGGATGCGAGTACACTGTTCTGATATCAGAAAGCTTTGCGCCCGGAAGTCCCATCAGACTGTGGTCAATTCTGATAATCTGCTCGCCAACTATGTAATTGTCGTACTCAACAAGCAGATCATAGTTTTCCGATACGATACCGGCTGATGAATTCTCTATAGGAAGCACCGCATAATCAGCCTTTCCGCACTTGATATCCTCCATGGCATCCTTCCATGTATCCACATTGTAGCCATTGCAGTTCTCGCCAAAGTATGTCTTCATGGCAAGCTGTGAGTATGCGCCCTCGACTCCCTGAAACACAATCCTTGCATTGGAAAAATCAAGGCTTTCCACCTCTGTAAAGTCCTCCTTCTCCACTATGCCATGCTCAGTCATGAGCTGATACTGCTTCTTTCTGCTGGTCGACATAATCTGCTCAAAGAGCTCGACTATGCCATGCTTTAAAAACTCATCCTCTGCAAGAGACGATAATTTTTCAAGCTTTTCATCCTCTCTTGCCTTATCAAAGACCTTTTTGCCGGTAGTTATCTTATACTCGGCAACGTGCTTTGAGATTTCCATTCTTTCCTTATATAATCTGACTATTTCACTGTCTATCTCATCGATAGACTCTCTTAATTTCATTAAATCTTCCATCATTGTCTCCTAAAAAAATATAATAAAATATTATTACAAAATTTGCAGAAAGGCAAGTAAACCTTGAAAGATTTATTGTATACAGATATAATTTAGTTACATGTATACGAAATCAAGGCAGGAGAATCACATGAAAAAATATATAAAAATAATCATTCCACTCATTTTAATATGCATCGCAGGACTAACGATATATTATTTTGCAACAAAGGTAAAGCTTAATTCATCCTATGTAAATGGCAATACTGCAGGTAATCTTTACAATGCCGGCCTCTTCTGTGAAAGTGATGGTGAAGTATTTTTCTCAAATACAAATGACCACGGCAGGCTGTATGCCATGAATATTGACGGCAGCAATATACATAAGCTGAGCAACGATACTGCCATGTACATAAACGCTGATAAAAATTATGTCTATTACGTGAGAAATAACAATCAGAAAATCACAAGCCAGACCTTCTTTTCATATGACAGGAACAGCCTCTGCCGCATAAAAAGAAATGGCCACGGCTCCACCGTGCTGGATCCTGACCCATGCATCTATGCATCCCTGATAGGCAACTACATATATTATCTGCACTATGATACCAAAACCGCAACCTCTCTATACCGCATCAGAATAGATGGAGAAGATAAAAAGAAGATAAAAAGCCACTATCTGTTCACCTGCAACACATCAGGTCAGTATTTTTATTATAATAATCCCGAAAACGGACAGCTGTACAGATATGACACCGCTTCACAGAGTGAAGCCTTATTCTACGACTGCAACTGCTACAAGCCGGTTGTGCTGGATGACACAAATGTATACTACATGGATGTAAATCAAGACAATGCTATTGTCCATGTCAATATCAACAATCCAAATCCTGTAGTTTTAACGGAAGCAAATATTGAACATTACAATGTGTATGGCAGTCTGATATTCTATCAGCGCGGTGGTGATAATCCGGCTCTGTGTGTTGTAAAAAATGATGGTTCCGGCTTTAAAGAGCTCGCAAAGGGTGAGTTTTGCAACATTAACGTAACATCACAGTATGTGTATTTCACAGATTTTGTCTCAAACAAAGAATACTATACATCCACACAGAATCCTGACACCGTAACAGCTTTACAGCCATAACAGATGTTTTCATAAAAAGAACACGCATATTTATGATCAAATCATGCGTGTTCTTTTTCTTTTATCAATTCATATAAAATTCAAATCTTGATTTGTATATATCACTGCACTTTCCGGTATTCTGGTCTATCGCAATAACAGAAAGCACATTGTTTCCCTCAGGAACAGGTATTGGTGCTGTATACTCTGTTGACGCAGCACTCGGATCTGACGAATCCCAGGTATAGTATACCTTGCAGTTTTCTGGTGCTGTGATTGTGATATCGGTCTGAGCACCAAATGTACCACCATCCGGATCCACCTCCGGTGCTTTTGGTGCCTCAAACTCAATCTCATACCTGGCCGATGCCACCTCGCTCTTGATTCCTCTGTCATCAACCGCAACAGCCGTTATCTCATATGTGCCTTCCTTGTCCAAAGTGATTGGATTATAATATCTCTCTCCTCTAGTCAAGGGATTATCGGAATCATATGAATAGTATATTTTTGTACCGCTGTCCGCAGTTATCGTTAGCTCAATAGCCTCTCCATACTTGCCGCTGCTCTTGCTAAGCTTCGGCTCTGATACTGTATAATCCGCAAAAAGCTTTAAAATCGATTCATCCTTAGCACTGTCACGTAGCGCAACAATCGCATCATAATCCCTCTTGGATTCATAGATTGAGATAAGCTTTTTATATGCCTCCTCGCTCTTTGAATCGGTATTAATAATTTCCTGATACAGCACAAGAGCGGCATCATAATCCTTCTTGGACATATATATATCAGCCAGAGCAAATCTGACATCCGTATTGTCCGAATCAATTGACAAAGCCTTCTCATAATAAGAAACTGCAGAATTTATATCACCTGCCGCATAAGCCTCCTTAGCCTGCTTCACCTGATAATCAAATGAATTGTCATGTGATCTGCCCACATTACGCACAACAGCTGCAACAAGTATAATAATCGCTATAACGCACACTACAGCCGAAATAATAATTATCTTCTTCTGTTGCGCCCTCTTTGCCTTCTGCCCGTCAGACTGTGGCTTCTCACACGGCTGTTTTGTCTGGGTCTGCTGTATTTTAGGCTGAGCCTGTCTCTCCTGCGCCTGTTTTGTCTGCGTCTGTCTTGCCTGCTGCCTTTCAGACTGCGATGATCTATCCTGATTCTGCCTTGTCCGCTGAGTTGCACTTTGAAGCTGCTGTCTCACCGGCTCATCAAACCTGACTGTCTTATCAGATACCGGCCGTACAGTCTTTCGTTCATCAGTTCTCCTATCGTCATTTCCAACCAGATTATCAAGATAATCATCAAATTCGTTGTAATCAGGCACTATCTGCACCGGACGCCCGCAGGCATCGCAGTACAGACTGCCCTCCTTCAATTCATTACCACAATTGGCACATCTCATACATCTAATCCTCTTACATATTGTCTAATTGTCTAATTATCTCTTCATAGCCTCAACACAATTGCTCATGAGCATTGCAATTGTCATAGGTCCTACACCGCCAGGTACCGGTGTGATATGTGATGCCTTAGGCATAACAGAATCAAAATCCACATCACCACACAGCTTATTTTCAGCATTTCTATGGATTCCTACGTCAATGACAACAGCACCATCCTTCACATATGAGGCATCTATAAACTTAGGCTTTCCTATTGCCACGATGAGGATATCAGCATTTTTGCACACCTCTTTTAAGTCCTTTGTATGTGAATGACATACCGTAACAGTTGCATTCTCCCTAAGCATAAGAATTGACATAGGCTTACCGACTATATTGCTTCTGCCGACCACAACACAGCTTTTGCCATCAATATCTATATTGCTTCTCTTTAAGAGCTGAATGATACCGGCCGGAGTACACGGTAAAAAGCCGGGCTTTCCTATAACCATCGCACCAACGCTCTGTGGGCTGAAGCCGTCGACATCCTTTTTCGGATCAATAGCATCAATAACCTTGTCCTCATCAATATGCTTTGGCAGCGGAAGCTGACAGAGAATGCCATTTACAGAAGCATCGGCATTGAGCTTTTCGATAAGCTCCAATATCTCCTCCTGTGTAGTTTCCTCTGCAAGCTCATATGAAAGCGATTTGATTCCGACATACTCACATGCCTTTTTCTTGTTGCGCACATACACAGATGATGCAGGGTCATTTCCGACCTGAATCACCGCAAGACAGCCCTCGATGCCTTTTTTCTTAAGCTGTGCCACCTCTTCCTTAAGCTCATCCTTAATCTGCGTTGAAATTAATTTTCCGTCTATAAGATTAGCCATATTTCCTCCTAGAATAATCCTGTAATCACACCATTGTCGTCCACATCAATGCCATATGCAGCCGGCTTCTTTGAAAGTCCCGGCATAGTCATGATAGAACCGTTTACTGCTACCACGAAGCCTGCACCTGCTGACGCATAAACCTCACGTACATTGATTTTAAAGCCGCTCGGTCTGCCAAGCTTCTTTGCATCATCAGAAAGCGAATACTGTGTCTTTGCCATACATACAGGGAAATCTCCCATTCCAAGGTCTGTAATTCTCTTAAGCTCTCTCTCTGCTGCCGGAGAATATGTAACACCATCTGCTCCATATATTTCTTTTGCAACAGTTTCAATCTTTTCCTTAAGAGACAGACTATCGTCATAGAGCACCTTGAAATTGCTTTCCTTGTGCTCGATTGTTTCAAGCACCTTGTTGGCAAGGTCAATTCCGCCTTCGCCACCCTTCTCCCATACCTCTGAGAGTGCAAACTCACAGCCTCTTTCCTTACAGAACTGCTCTACAAAATCAGTCTCAGCCTTTGTATCTGTGACAAATGAATTTAATGTGACAACTACAGGCACGCCAAACTTGTGAAGATTCTCAATATGCTTCTCAAGGTTTACGATTCCTGCCTTAAGTGCATCAAGATTCTCTGCCGAAAGCTCATCCTTTGGCACGCCGCCGTTATATTTTAATGCTCTGATTGTTGCAACAAGTACAACTGCATCCGGCTTAAGTCCTGCCATACGGCACTTGATATCAAAGAACTTCTCTGCTCCAAGGTCTGCTCCAAAGCCTGCCTCAGTGATAACATAGTCTGCAAGCTTTAATGCTGTCTTTGTGGCACGGACACTGTTACAGCCATGTGCTATATTGGCAAAAGGTCCACCGTGAACTATCGCCGGTGTGTGCTCAAGTGTCTGGATAAGGTTTGGCTTTAAGGCATCCTTTAAGAGAGCAGCCATAGAGCCTGTAGCCTGTAGATCATCGGCTGTTACAGGCTTTCCGTCAAAGGTATATGCCACAATAATTCTGCCAAGGCGCTTCTTTAAATCAGCCATATCATCAGCCAGACAAAGTATTGCCATAATCTCAGATGCTACAGTAATAACAAAATGATCCTCCCTGACCATTCCGTCCATCTTGCTTCCAAGACCAACAACGATATTTCTAAGGACACGGTCATTCATATCCATACATCTCTTCCATACAATCTGGCGTGGGTCGATACCAAGCTCGTTGCCCTGCTGGATATGATTGTCAAGAAGTGCTGCAAGCAGATTGTTTGCAGATGTAATAGCATGAAAATCTCCCGTAAAATGAAGATTCAGATCCTCCATTGGGACAACCTGTGCATATCCGCCACCGGCTGCTCCTCCCTTGATACCAAAGCAAGGTCCAAGTGACGGCTCACGAAGTGCGATAAGCGCTTTCTTTCCCAGGCGTCCGAATGCCTCTCCCAGACCAACGCTTGTGGTTGTCTTTCCCTCTCCTGCAGGAGTCGGGTTTATAGCAGTAACAAGTATGAGCTTTCCGTCAGGATTTTCCTTTGTGCGATTGATGAGCTCATCAGAAATCTTTGCCTTGTACTTTCCATAAAGCTCTAAGTCATCCTCTTTAATCCCTATAGATGCTGCTACATCCTTGATTGGAAGCATTGTTGCTTCCTGTGCGATTTGAATATCTGTTTTCATTTTTCTCTGCTCCTTTGTTAATTATTCTCTAATATTGTATCTAATTCCTCTTTAGTCACCAGAACCTTGCGTGGCTTTGTTCCCTCCTCCGGTCCCACTACACCGGCTTCCTCGAGCTGATCCATGATGCGGGCCGCTCTGTTGAAGCCAATCTTAAGGTATCTTTGAAGCATTCCTATTGAAGCTCTCTCCTTGTCTGTGATAATTGACGCAGCCTCTGCAAAGTAGGAATCCCTGCCATCATCCGTGTTTTCCACATCTGAAATGGTAACGGTTGTATTTGTCGTATCATTCGACAGGCTCTCCATCTTTTGTGCCACATCATTACTGTACTGTGCATTCTCATTATTTTCAATAATAAATTTCACAATATCTGAAACTTCTTTATCTGAAACGAATGCACCCTGTACTCGAAGGGGCTTCGGAACACCCTGTGGGTCAAATAACATATCTCCCTTTCCAAGGAGCTTTTCCGCACCATTCATATCAAGTATGGTACGGCTGTCAACACCGCTTGTAACCGCAAATGCGATACGGCTTGGCATATTTGCCTTGATGAGACCTGTGATAACATTAACAGATGGTCTCTGTGTAGCTATAATCAGATGTATGCCGGCAGCTCGTGCAAGCTGTGCCAGTCTGCATATTGCCTCCTCTACATCCTTTGATGCAACCATCATAAGGTCTGCAAGCTCGTCCACTATAATGACTATCTGCGGCATCTTCGGCGGTTTTTCTGTATCCTTGCCATCCATCGCATCAATCATGGCATTGTAACCGTTTATCTCCCTGACACCGCTGTTTGCAAACTTCTCGTATCTGTCAGTCATCTCTGAAACCGCCCAGTTTAATGCTCCGGCTGCCTTTTTAGGATCTGTAACAACCGGAATCATCAGATGCGGTATGCCATTGTATACACTAAGCTCAACCACCTTCGGGTCAATCATGATCAGCTTAACCTCATCCGGCTTTGCCTTGTACAGTATACTCATGATAATCGTATTGATACAGACCGACTTACCCGAGCCTGTGGCACCGGCAATTAAAAGATGCGGCATCTTTGCGATATCCGTAACCTTAACCTTACCTGCAATATCCTTTCCAACTGCGAAGGTAATCTTTGATTTGGCATTTTTAAACTCCTCAGACTCCACAAGCTCCCTGAATGAAACAGCAACACTCTGACTGTTCGGCACCTCGATACCAACAGCGGCTTTTCCCGGAATCGGAGCCTCGATTCGTATATCTGCTGCAGCCAGATTAAGCTTTATATCATCTGCCAGATTCACAATCTTTGATACCTTCACTCCAAGCTCCGGTGTGATTTCAAACCTTGTAACCGCAGGACCGCAGCTTATGTTATTCACCTTTGCATTCACTCCAAACACATTGAGTGTCTGCTCAAGCTTTGCAGCCGTCTCACGCAGATGCGCCTGCGAATCGCCGGTTTTGCTCCTGTCCGGAGCCTTAAGCAGATCAACCGTTGGAAATACATATGGCTTTTGCTGGATTGCATTTTCTGCATCATTTATTGCTATCTGCTCGCTTACCTTTTCAACCTCTTTTGCTAGCTCATCCTTGTCTGATTTGACATTTTTCTTCTTATTCTCTGCTACATGGGGTTTTACCATGGCTTCCTCTGCAGTCTGGTCTGATAAGTCCGATTTCAGCTTATCATCATCCTTCTGTCCGCCAAAATCATCCGGTATATCAGGCTCCACGCAGCCCGATATAGGTATCTGCGACACATGGCTTTCATCTGCTTCATCCAAGTCATCCGGTTTCATGCCGTTAATCTGCTGCAAGATCTTTCTGCCAAGCTCATCTGCATTGTCGCTACCGGCTCCGCCGCCAAAAACAGGTACAGGCTCCGATGCTACACCAAAATCCGGTTCCTGCACTATCTCTCCTGCATTTCCCGAAGTAAGGCTTGTCGTCTTTTTCTCCTTTATTGCCGGTGAACTCGGATAATTCTCTATAGTTATCTCACCAAGTGCATCTGTAGCAAAAGCCCCCTGTCCAAATATCCCGGCATGTGCTGTATCACCACCTGCTATGCCTGAATCTAACGCATTTTCACTGCCATCAATTTTTGTATCAAGTGACACGCCTGATATCTTATTGTCCATCCTGCGTCCGGCACGCTTACTCCTTCTGCCGCCCTTTGTATCATCCTTTAATTCACTCTCTGTAGCATCCGAAGCCAAAGCAGCTTTAGTCTGACGCTCTCTTGACTTATACTGCCGATACTCCTGGTATCTCTCATTATTCTCACGCGCTGACTCGTATACCTTGCGGCCGCCGTTTCTCATGCCCTTCATAAATGATTTACCGGTAATGAGTACAAGACAGATAATCATCACAACTATCGTCACCACATATGCTCCTATAATACCTACCGCCGGAACCAAAATGCAGCCTATAAGAGCCCCTATAAAGCCACCACCTGAGTGCCTTGCCACACTGTCAATATATGACTGCACCGGCGAAACCGCGAAGTCACCATACACTGCCAGATACATAAATACACATATAAACCATATGAGAATCATGGTCATAACAAGCTTCATAATAGCATATGAATTACCCTTATTTGACACAGCAAAAAAACTGCCTATCAGGAGCACAAGTGGAAAAATATATGCCACCATTCCAAATACGCCAAAAAGGAAACCGCTTACCGCGTTTCCCAAGTGACCGCCTATTCCAAAATTGCTTATAAATAAAAGGATTGAAACAGCTACTACTATCCATAGAAATATTTCCTTTTTAAAGGCCTGCTGTCTCTCTATCTGAGCCATTCTCTCCTTTTTCGTCTGTCTTTTTGCTGAGGATTTCTTCCTCGTTGCCATGTAACTAACCTCCGAATTTTGATTTACAGAGTATATAATAACATATTTCTTCTGTTCTGTGTGAATTTTTCTACAGTTATTTTTCGATTTTATGTTAAAATAAGTAACTATTCAGAGCCACTGAGAACAAAAAATGCCCCACCTTAAACGGCGGGGCATTTTGTTATGCGAGTCCTTTCGCATATAAACCGGTTCCTTCAAAAATATTTTATTCACCAATAAGATAATTGTAAAGTCCCTCATATTTGAACTTAGAAGCATTCCAAGAGAAATCATTGGCCATGCCCCTGTCCACAATCTGGTTCCACTCACGCTTCTTATCAAAGAAGATATGCTTAGAATAATTGATAACCGCAAGCATCTCATCAGCATTGTAGTTGGAGAATGAGAATCCATCTCCTGAATTTTCATACTCATTGTAAGGCTTAACAGTATCCTTGAGACCTCCTGTCTCACGAACAATCGGAACAGTTCCGTAACGGAATGAGATGAGCTGTGTCAGACCACAAGGCTCAAACCTGGACGGCATAAGGAATGCATCAGCAGCCGCATAGAGCTTGTGCGCCAGATCATCTGAGTAACAGATATTTGCTGAAACCCTGTCAGGATATTTCCATGCATAGTGTCTGAACATATTCTCATACTGAGGATCTCCTGTACCGATAACAACAAGCTGTGTGAAATCATCCACGATACCCTCAATCACATGATTGATGAGATCAAGCCCTTTTTGGTCTGTAAGTCTTGAAATGAGACCTATCATGTACTTTTTCTTGTCAACCGCAAGGCCAAGATCCTGCTGAAGCTTTGTCTTGTTGTTGAACTTCTTCTTTCTGAAATCGGAAGCATTGTAATTGCAGTAGATTCTGCCATCAGTCTGTGGGTCATAGGCATTGTAATCAATACCGTTTACGATACCCTGCATGTCAAAATGTCTGGCACTTAAGAGTCCGTTTAAGCCCTCACCATAGTACTCTGTCTGAATCTCGTTTGCATATGTATCACTGACAGTGGTGATATAGTCAGCATATACAAGACCACCCTTAAGCATATTTGCGTCCTTTTTGAACTCAAGCTTATCCGGTGTGAACAGATTGTCTGTAAGACCTGAAACGCCCTGTACCCACTCCCTGTCCCAGATACCCTGGAACTTAAGATTGTGGATAGTGATGATTGTCTTGATACCCCAGAAGAATGGATTCGCGGCAAACTCATTCTTTAAGTATACAGGCAGAAGGCCTGTCTGCCAGTCATGACAGTGTATAATATCCGGCTTAAAATCAATAAGCGGGAGCATTGAGAGTACAGCCTTGTCAAAGAATGTATACTTCTCAATCTCAAACTTTGTGTCAGAAGTATATGGAGAAAATCCTGTAAAGAACTCCTGATTGTCAATAAAGTAATATGTAACGCCGTCCAGCTCATATTTGAGCACTCCGACATACTTGTCCTGCACGTAAGGACCTGAGCTCATGTAAAAATGGGTAACATACTCAAAATTATTGCGATACTGCTCCGGTATACAGCTATAATCAGGTATTACAACCCTTACATCCCAATAGTTCTTGTCAAACTCTTTAGGAAGTGCACCGCACACATCTGCGAGACCTCCTGTTTTTATAAATGGTACACACTCTGAAGCTACAAATAGAATCTTCTTCATATTCTCCTCCCGCTAAAACCCGTGATATATAATATTTAGTTTACTCTTCCCAATTGTGGTATACTTCCTGAACGTCATCATCATCGTCAAGAAGGTCTAAAATACGGCCGATATTTGTGATGTCAGCTTCATCTGTCAGTGTGACATATGTCTGTGGAATCATTGTGACCTCTGCTGAAGCCATTGTGATGCCTGCCTCCTCAAGAGCAGCCCTTACCGCATCAAAATCAGCCGGTGCAGTTGTGATCTCATAGCTGTCATCCTCATCGGCAAAATCTTCAGCGCCTGCATCGAGTGCCTGCATCATAAGGTCATCTGCATCCATATCGCACTCTTCCTTGTCGATGATGATCTGCCCCTTCTCGTCAAACATGTAAGATACACAGCCCTGTGTACCGATACTTCCCTGTCCCTTTGTAAAGGCATTGCGGACATTGGCAGCTGTACGGTTCTTGTTGTCTGTAAGACACTTTACAATAATAGCTGTACCTGATGGTCCATAGCCCTCATATGTAGCTGTCTCATAGTTTACACTGTTGCCATCTCCTGCTGCCTTCTTGATACCTCTCTCGATTGTATCGTTTGGCATGTTGTTGGCCTTTGCCTTGGCAACCACCTGAGCGAGCTTGAAGTTATTGGCCGGATCCGGTCCGCCCTCTTTAACTGCAACTGCGAGCTCTCTACCGATCATTGTAAAGATTTTGCCCTTTGCAGCATCATTTTTCTCTTTCTTATGCTTGATATTCGCAAATTTAGAATGTCCTGACATAATTTGTATCCTCTTTTCTACTTTTAAAAATAATCCATATCTTATAATATCATTTTTTCTCTTCCGGCGCAAGTTTCTTAATCATTACCTGCTTAATGACCTTATCCTCTACGCTCATGACAGAAAATTTATATCCATACGCGCTAATCACAGTCTTATCGCCCTCCTCCGGAATCTTATCCGAAAGCGATATGATAAAACCGTTAAGTGTCTCGTAGGCATCATCCTCAACTGGCAGTGACAGCGCCTCCTTTACATCGGAAAACTCCGTCATGCCATCCATGATAAAGGTCTCATCATCACTCTTTCTGATGTAGTTTTCCTCCTCATCATGCTCATCCTCTATGTTACCGACAAGCTCCTCGAGTATATCCTCCATCGCGATAAGGCCTGAAATCTGGCCGTACTCATCCACAACCATCGCAAGATGACTCTTTTTAGACTGCATCTTTTTAAACAGATCATTGATATTTACCGTCTCGGGTATGAAGTCCACCGGCCTGATAAGTCCGTCTATGTCCTTGATACTGCTGCGGTAAACCTCATTTTTTTCAAAAAACGTAAAAGCATCCTTGATATGTAAGACTCCGATGATACTGTCAACATCGTTTTCATAGACCGGAAAACGTGACTTGCCGGTATCTATGATAAATTCGATGGCATCGATAAAGGACATATTGCCGTCGAGGCTTACGATATTCTTGCGGTGAGTCATGATATCCTTTACTTCCTTATCATCAAACTCAAACACATTGTGTATCAGCTCTGCCTCAGACGCAAGGATTGTACCCTGCTCGTGCCCCTCCCTGACCATGGAAATAATTTCTTCCTCTGTGACATCATCATTTCCAAGTATTCCATCGAGAGTCTTTTTGTTGTTTTTCATTCCGTAGAGTAATACTCCAATACATAAAAGAAGTATCACTACAAGTATTGATAAAATTATAATTGCATATAACATAATGTTTTATTATCCTATGTAATAAGTTCTAAGCTGATTTCAAGTGCCCTGTCGATTTTAAGCAGTGTATCCTCATCAAGATGACACACCTTATCCTTAAGCCTTTTTTTGTCAATTGTGCGAAGCTGCTCTAAAAGCACAACCGAATCCTTTGCAAGCGCATACTCCTTACAGGCAAGCTCCACATGGGTGGGCAGCTTTGCTTTATGCATCTGCGAGGTTATGGCTGCGCATATTACCGTCGGGCTGTGTCTGTTTCCGACATCATTTTGTATTATAAGGACAGGTCTTATCCCGCCCTGCTCTGAGCCTACAACAGGCCTTAAATCAGCGTAATAAATATCTCCTCTTTGAATAATCATACACGAATACACTCCATATTATGGTATACAAAAAGTATCTCCAGATTTTTCGAGTGTATTCTTAAAAGTTACACTTTTTTAGTTTTTGTGGTAGATTCTTGGAACACGCGGTGTGATAAGACACGCAAACTCGTAGTTGAATCTGCCTGACAGCTCACCTAACTGCTCCATCGTGATTGTCTCATCTCCGTCTTTACCGAGCAGAGTAACTGCATCGCCTATTTTCACATCGGGTATGTCTGTCACATCAACCATAAACTGATCCATACAGACTCTGCCGCATATAGGCGCCTTTTTTCCTTTTATGAGAACCCAGCCCTTGTTTGAAAGCCCTCTTGAATATCCATCACCGTAGCCCACCGGAACTGTAGCTATCCTCATAGGATGCTCTACCGTAAAGGTGCCGCCGTAGCTTATATGTCTGCCCGGCTCAAGCTCCTTTACGTAGGCAACTCTGCTGTGCAGTGACATAACAGGCTTTAATGAGATTTTGCTCTTGTCAACCTCCTCTGACGGCCACAGACCATAGAGTGTGATACCGGCTCTGACCATATCCATATTGCACTCCGGGATTTCTACTATTCCCGCACTGTTTGAGCAGTGCTTGATTGCAATCTCCACTCCTCTTGCCTCAACAAGAGCTATCATACGCTTAAAAAGCTCAAACTGCTCAAAGGCAGGCTCCTTTGACAGCTCATCAGCCCTTGCAAAGTGAGTGAACATTCCCTCTATCATAATATTCGGCAGCTTAGCAATCTGTGCAATAATATCTGCACTTTCCTCAGTCACCTGAAAGCCTATACGGCACATGCCGGTATCTATCTTGATATGTATCTTACAGGTCTTATTTTTAGAAGCTGCGATACGTGAAAGCTCCTTAGCAGTCTCGTAGGTGCACACTGCCGGACGCACATCATTGTCCACTATCTCCTCAAACTGCTCCGGGAAGCTGAGTCCTAAAATAAGTATCGGCTTTTTCCTGCCTGCCGCGATAAGCTGCATTGCCTCGTTGCTTGTGGCAACAGCATAGCCCCACAGATACGGAAGCGGCTCAAGCACCTCTGAAACAGCCTCTGCGCCGTGGCCATAGCCATCAGCCTTTACAACTGCTGCCATCATGGTCCCCGGCTTTAGCTTATTATGCATCGACTCCATATTATATAAAATTGCATCCAGATCTATATCTGCTCTGATTCTGTTAATTGCCATTTTTTTCCACCTTAATCCAAACTTTATCTAATCCATCAATAATATCACTTGCTATCATACCATAAGAGCCAGTATTGTCAAATGCCATATTACCGGCAAGTCCATGAATAAATGCGCCGTATGCCGCAGCCTTTTTCGTATCATGCCACTGCACCAGAAGTCCTCCCACGATACCGCTTAGCACATCTCCGCTTCCGGCTGTTGCCATACCACAGTTGCCTGACAGATTGATAAACGCATCACCATCTGCCGCCGCTATAATTGTGCGAAAATCCTTAAGCACGCAAACCACCTTGTACAAGCTCGCAAACTCTCCTGCCACACCGATGATATCCTCCTGAATATAAGGAATACCATACCCGGTAAGTCTGGACATCTCACCCAGGTGCGGAGTCACGATGACAGGCATTTTATGTTCCTTAAGCAGTGCCATGTTTTCTGATATGATATTAAGCGCATCCGCATCGATTACAAGAGGTATCTCTGCTGTTTTAAGCACTGTTTCCACAAGCATTTTGGCATCATCAGACTTTGAAAGCCCCGGGCCTATCACCACCGCATCTGCCCATTTAAGCTCCGCCTCCAGAACATCAGCTGATGTGACATCAGTACAAAGCAGTGCTTCCGGCAAAGCACATTGGATTATTGAGCGGTTGCACTCAGGCGTCATGATTTTCACCAGTCCTGCACCGCTTTTGTATGCAGCCCTTGCGGAAAGTACTGCGGCACCCGCCATATTGCGGCTTCCGGCTATAATTAACAATTTTCCGAAAGTTCCCTTGTTGGAGTGTGCCGGTCTGTTATCAAGCTTCTTTAAGTCAGACTCATCAAGAGCCCTTACGGATGGCGGATTGCCACAAAAGCTGTGGTCATCTATACCTATAGGCACCATCTTGACCCTGCCGCAATAATCACAGCCCGGCCACAGTAGAAGACCTGTCTTCTTATAAGAAAAGGTATATGTGATATCTGCTTTAAAAACACTTCCCATCACATGTCCTTTATCTGAATCCACTCCCGATGGCACATCAACTGCCACCCTGTAAGCATTTGCCCTGTTAACGGCTGAAATCACATCTGCTAGGGAGCCCTCTATGGCTCGCTTAAGCCCTGTGCCAAACAGTGAATCTATTATTACGTCACTTTTTAATATATTCTCGATATCATTGGCCACCGGAAAGCCATACCTTGCGTATATATTTTTCTGCAGCTCAAAGAGCTCGCTTCCTGCCGCATCTGTGCCAAACGCATAGTACACCATGCATCTGTATCCGGCCTGATTTAGAAGCCTTGCTATCGCGATACCGTCCCCAGCATTATTGCCTCTGCCGCATATCACGGCAAACTCCTTTGATTTATCAAAACATGCAACAAGCTCCCGGACAACACCGGCCGCAGCCTGCTCCATCAGCACCACCGAAGGAACCAAAAAGGTCTGTGATGTTGTATCGTCCAGAAGCTTCATTTCATTACCTGTAACAATATATTCCAATATCAATTCCCCTTATTCTCATTGTTTGCATTATCAGCCTTTGCATTAGTAGCATTGAAAACCATAGGATCATCATATTCAATATCAAAAAGATTTAAAACCTCTGCACCAAAAATATCATGAAGGTACGAATAAATTTCCCTGTTGTTGATATCTCTGTTCTGTTTCCTTATTACATTCTTTTTGAGCTCAACTCTTATATTTGCAATCCAGTCGTCAATTTCCTTTGATTCCAGTTTGTTTTTCTCAATTTTTTCACTGAAATAATCCATCGACAAAAGCATCAGTCTGTCATTTACGGTCTTTATATTCTTTTGGATTTCAATAAGCTCTCCCTCGATATTGTCGGCCTTCTCATTAATTTCATCTATAAGCTGCTTATCCTTATCACGCTTTTCATCTCCGTCATCTCCCATATTAGCAACAATATTAGACATAATTTTTGACTTAAGCTTTTTCAAATTCTTAAGCTCATTGTTGTACTTGCCCTGCAGCTTCAACAGCTCATCCAGCTCTTTTTCCGTGGCTGATATTTCATCAGTCTTACCATGAATGGCAAAAAGTCTGTGCCACTTCTGGTCTAAAACAAGTAAAGGCACTTTTTTCCCTTTTAACGCAGCCTCAAAATCTTTTTTATCATCCATAAGACTCACCCTCTATTTATTTTTGGAATTTTTTACAATATTATAGCTGAGCTGCATAAGGCTGTCAGACAGATGTACACTCTCCACAACCACATCCTTGTCAGGAATCTCAAGGTCCACATGAGCAAAATTCCATATTGCCTTTATGCCAAGTTCCACAAGCTTTGACGCAATGGAGTCAGCCTTTGACTTTGGCATGGTGAGTGCTGCTATATCCACCTTGTGTGTCCTGCAATACTCGCCAAGCTCGCTTAGCATAAGAATCGGAATACCACGCACACTCTTTCCTGAAAGCTCAGGATTCACATCAAATAGAGCTGTAATCACAAAGCCAAGCTTTTCAAACTTTACATAATTGGCGAGCGCCTGTCCCAGATTACCTGCACCGATAATAATTATTCTATGCTCAGTGTCAAGTCCCATTATCTTTCCAATTTCCTCGTAGAGGAACTGAACATTGTATCCATATCCCTGCTGTCCAAAGCCTCCGAAATTGTTGAGATCCTGTCTGATTTGTGAAGCTGTCACCTTCATTCTGTGGCTCAGATCGTTTGATGAAATACGCTCCACTCCCTCATCCAAAAGCTCTCCGAGATATCTATAGTATCGTGGCAGTCGTCTTATAACCGCCTGTGATATTTCTTTACTCAAGTCTTATTCCTCCAATCATCGGGATGTCATTTCTCTTTTAAAGACAAAAACCCAAGATTAATTATAATTTTTTGAAGGTCATCTGTCAATGTGTTAAGAATTTAACATTCAAAAAATTTATAATTATCCCCGGGTTATATCATATTCCAAGGCTAAAAGCCAAAATTCAGATTAAATTGTCTTCTCAAGCTCTTCCCTGATTGCCTTGATAAAGCCTTCGCTGTTTAAAACAGTAGGATTCTCAATTGTTGTGATGAGTGCGAGATCCTTTGTCATCTTTCCGCTCTCAATAGTCTTTATGCAGGCTGCCTCGAGCTTGTCTGCAAACTCTGAAAGTGCAGGAAGCTTGTCAAGCTCTCCTCTCTTTCTGAGTGCTCCTGTCCATGCAAATATAGTAGCTACAGAGTTTGTTGATGTCTCCTCACCCTTTAAATGCTTGTAATAGTGTCTCTGGACTGTTCCATGTGCTGCCTCATACTCATAGTATCCGTGAGGTGATACAAGCACTGATGTCATCATGGCAAGTGAGCCGAATGCAGATGAGATCATATCACTCATTACATCTCCGTCGTAGTTCTTGCATGCCCAGATAAATCCACCCTCAGATTTCATTACTCTGGCAACGGCATCATCGATAAGTGTATAGAAATATGTAATTCCTGCCTTCTCAAAAGCATCCTTGTACTGTGCATCAAAGATTTCCTGGAAGATATCCTTGAAGGTGTGGTCATACTTCTTTGAGATGGTATCCTTTGTGGCAAACCATAAATCCTGCTTTGTATCAAGCGCATACTTAAAGCAGCTATGTGCAAAGCTCTCAATTGAATCGTCTAAGTTGTGCTGTCCCTGAATAACTCCTGCACCCTTAAACTCATGGATTAATTCTCTTGTCTCGGTTCCGTCTTCTGCTGTAAATACAAGCTCTGCCTTTCCCGGACCTGCTACCTTCATCTCTGATGCCTTGTATACATCACCGTATGCATGACGAGCGATTGTGATTTGTTTAACCCATGTCTTTACGTTTGGCTCTATGCCCTTTACAACGATTGGAGCCCTGAATACTGTTCCGTCAAGCATAGCTCTTATTGTGCCGTTAGGGCTCTTCCACATCTCCTTTAAATTGTACTCTGTCATTCTGGCTGCGTTTGGTGTGATTGTCGCACATTTTACTGCTACACCGTATTTCATGGTTGCCTTTGCTGATTCAACGGTCACCTGATCATCTGTACGATTTCGCTCCTCTAAGCCCAGATCATAATACTCTGTCTTTAAATCGATAAAAGGTGTTAAAAGCTCATCCTTTATCATCTGCCAGAGGATTCTGGTCATCTCGTCTCCGTCCATCTCTACAAGGGGTGTTGTCATCGTAATCTTGCTCATTCTTAAATCTCCTTTACTTAATAAGGTTCTCCCAACCAAGGTGTTCCATATTTTCCTTTGAATTGTTTATATGCTCTCTGGCGCATTTTTCTGCCAGCAGTGCGTCATGATTCTTAATTGCCTCGCATATCTGTTTATGCTCGTGAGTGGAGTTTTTAGCTCTCTTTGTCTCGCCGAGTGTCACCTTTCTCACTCTGCCGACATACTCATGATAGTCCTTTAATACTCTCATAAGCTCCTTGCTTCCACCGGCCTCATACAATAGCTCATGAAACCTATTGTCCAGCTCAAGAAGCTGCTTTGCATTGCCCTTTTTCTCGTGAAACTCCGTGAGATAAATATTCTCCTCCATGGCCGCCATGAGCTCATCCGATATCCTCGTTGCAGCCCATCTGGCACAAAGTCCCTCAAGCAGAGCCCTTATCTCATATATATCCCTGATATCATCCGTGGAAACACCCTCCACGAATGCGCCCTTATTTGGGATAATAGATACAAGTCCTTCAAGCTCAAGCTGGCGCAGTGCCTCCCTCACGGGAGTCCTGCTCACCCCAAGCTCATCACCGATATTCTTTTCCTTAAGCTCATCGCCCTTTGCAAATGTTCCTGCAAGTATACCATCCCTGATATGATTGTATACTCTGGCACTCAGGCTGTAATTATCATGTGACATGTACTAATCTACCTCACTATAATACTATATTAAGCTTTTTACAGCAATCAGTAATTTGAACTACAAGCTCATTATCTGTGATGGTAGTCACACGGCCCTCGTCATACTGCTCATCTACCCATTCCTTTATCATGGTCACAAGCTTTGAGTTCTTATCTACCTTTCTGTCATCAGGCAGGCGGTAGTAGGTGTTTATCCACAGCGCTATTCCTGCAAGTCCTGATGTATTAGACACAGCTACAAGAGGTGGTCTGTTTAAGAATTTACCTGTATCAAATATGTTGTAAATCTCCTCATTTTTGAGAAGTCCGTCAGCATGAATTCCGGCTCTCGTCACATTGAAATTTCTGCCGACAAATGGTGTACGGCTCGGCTGCACGTATCCAAGCTCCTTCTCAAAGTACTCTGAGAGCTCTGTAATAACCGTTGTATCCATGCCATCGAGTGTACCCTTAAGCTGTGCATACTCAAATACCATAGCCTCAAGCGGTGTGTTTCCGGTTCTCTCTCCGATGCCAAACAGTGAACAGTTGACGCCGCTTGCTCCGTAGAGCCATGCTGTTGTAGAGTTGTTTACAGCCTTGTAAAAGTCATTGTGTCCATGCCACTCAATCTGTGATGACGGCACACCTGCATGTGTGTTAAGTCCGTATATGATGCCCGGCACACTTCGAGGTATAACTGCTCCCGGGAAGTTTACTCCATATCCCATTGTATCACAGGCACGCACCTTAATCGGAATCTTGTACTCCTCCTGCAGCTTCATGAGCTCAACACAGAAAGGAATAACAAAGCCATATATATCTGAACGTGTGATATCCTCCAGATGGCACCTAGGGCTTATGCCGGTCTCAAGACACTCCCTGATGACTGACAGATACATATTCATAACCTCACGTCTGGTCATCTTCATCTTGTAGAAAATATGATAATCCGAACAGCTTACAAGTATACCGGTCTCCTTTAAGCCTATATCCTTTACCAGCTCAAAATCCTTCTTGCTGGCACGAATCCACGATGTAACCTCAGGGAACTTGTAGCCTCTCTCGAGACACTTATAAACAGCGTCCCTGTCCTTTTTGCTATAGAGGAAAAACTCACTTTGTCTGATTATCCCCTTAGGGCCTCCAAGCTTATGTAAATAATCATAAATGGTAACTATCTGCTCAGTAGTGTATGGTGCTCTCGACTGCTGACCATCTCTGAAGGTGGTATCTGTAATCCAAATGTCCTCAGGCATATTGTGAGGCACTATTCTGTCATTGAATGCTATCTTAGGAACTTCTGAATAAGGAAAGAGATTTCTAAAAGTATTCGGCTCATCTACATCAACGAGCTGGTAAAAATGCTCTTCAAGCTGTAGTAAATTTGTTTTTTCGTTCATCAAAACTTCTCTCATCTTCGCATCTCCTGTGCTTAGTTTTATCTTTTGAATAATTGTATACAATTATACTTTTTGTGTCAATAAAAAAATTTAAATCTTAGTGTAACACTTTGTTATGTCTATCATAACCTAGAGTGTAAATAAATTTTATTGGAGGTCACTTATGAGTGATTTAGCAGCAACAAACTGTTCATGCAGCAATACAGATAACGGATGCGGATGTTCTTCGATTTTATGGATTATCCTGTTACTGTGCTGCTGTTGTGGAAATGGCAACGGAGGCTCTTTCTTCGGAGGAAACGATTGTGGAAGCGGCAATAACAGCTGTATCTGGGCTATCATCTTACTTTTCTGCTGTGGTGGCTTTGGCTGTGGTGGTGGCAGCAATAATGGCTGCGGATGTGGCTGCGGCTGCTGATTTACATTTTTACTGCGGGTCTTTAGGACCCGCAGCTTTTTACGATTTTTCAGTATTCTTTTTTTGCCTGTGCTGCTCTTTTTCTTTGAGCTTTTCAATGACTTTACACTCGCCCTTCACCCTGTGCTTTTTGATGCATTCTTCATCTATCTCGTATACGTCGTGACCATCTATGATAAGCATATATCTTTTTTTAATAATGTATGCTGTAAACATGCATAATGTGAATCAGGTGACATATTATATAGAAATATATTTTAAAGGATTTTTATGGACGAGAACAGCCTGTTTACACCATTCGATGAAATAACCCAGACAAGGGAGCTTCAGATGCTTAAAACCATAATCCCATATATGCCGCACGACTCACAAAAGCAGATGACTCTTATGGTTCACTACATATCACTTATGAATTCAATGAGAATGATAGATTCTGCGCCGGCACTGTCCGTTGCAGAGACAGAAAGTATGGCAGACAGAAGGCTTTCCATGCTCAATGCCTTAAAGAAATACTGCAGTAAAAGCGAACAGGATACGATAGACAATCTGTTAAATATTTTTTCAGTTTTGGACAATAGGGAGATTTATGACAAAGCAGGAATTTTTAAATAATTTTGCACAAAAGGAAAAACCGAAGGATACAACAAGCGCCATGCCGTTTCTCATGGAAAGTATTAAGGAAGCAAAGCGTAACGGCATAGAATTTACCAAAGAAGAGGTCTATTCCATGTGCACTGAGCTAAGCAAAAACCTGCCTGAGAAAAACCGCAGGCAGGTTGAAAGGCTTTTAAAAATGCTATAGTTTAGTTTTTAAATGAATCTGTATTTATGCGGAGTATCTTGTCTATCGGTGCCGGCGAGTTTCCCTTGCCATCAGTGCCCTCAAGATACTTCTCCCCCGCAGATTCAAAAATGACATACAGGCTTTTATCCACGCTGTCAAGCTCCTCTGAGCCCGGTGGCATCTCTATTGTGATGTCGGGGCTGTTTGGCCTTGATGAGAGAGCTATGAGTGATTTGTAGCACTTGATATACGATGACACATTCCTGCCATAGGAGGTGCTCAGATATACCTTTCCCGAGGTATCAAATGTCACTCCCTGCACTCTGGCAGGTATCGTATATGTGCTTAAGCTTGTGAGCCTGTCATCCTTTTTGTCATAATAATATGCTACCATCTTTGACTTAAGAAGGATATTGTGAGTGGCTATCCACAGCCTGCCTCCATAGTACGTGATGCACGACGGCTTGTTTCCCACATCAAACACATCGACCACACCTGTCGCATCGATGACCTGCTTGGAATTCGCAGTGGCCATAAGAGAGATAAAATCATATGAGATGCGCTCCACAGTTGTGTCGTAGGAATTGCATACCCATACATTTTCTCCGTCAAAGGCAATTCCTCCCAGATGGCTGTTTGCATCCATGCCAAGTGTCACGAGGTACTCTCCGTCCTCCCTGTCAAATACCATCAGCTCCCCTAGTGAGCCCTTGTCATCAGAATAGCTTGTGATAAGCACGTATTCGTCCGTGATACAGATTCCCTGCGGGCACTGTGCCTCACTGAAAATATAATTATTGAGAAAATCATTCTCCTTCGTCTCCGGCATTCCCGGAATATTTATTTCATCTATAAAATCGTAATCGCAATCCTTAAGCGCCATTGTATGCGCTTTTTTATTATTCCTGTAATTATAATGCTCTACGCTGTATTCGTTGTTAACAGTCCTGACCCATTTGGCATATACGACATATCCATTTGCTTTTTCGTAGGTCAGAACATCTGCCTTTTTTGAAAAATGCTCATCCAGATACCAGCCATCAAATTTATAACCGTATTTGTGCGGTTCTCTAAGTCCCATGAATTTCTGCTTTGGTGTGATGTATCCATAATTATTGATATTGTTTGCCGCACCGCCCAGATTATAGTAAATATATGAAACACCATCACTTTCCGACATATTGTCAAGTAGTGTATTTAGTGATGGCCCGGAAGCAAAAGAGGCAGCTTCTGCCTCTTTTATCTCCGATGCAAACACATGAGTATTGGTAAAAATCAATGTAAGTAATATAATTAATGCTATTCTACTCTTCAACTTCAACAAGCTTGCTTGCCCTTTCTTCTATCTGTTTTGCAGCCACATCATCCGGTGCCTGCTCATATCTGGCAAACTCATATGAGAATGTGCCGCTTCCGCTCGTCATTGAGCGAAGGGTGGCATTGTATCCATAGAGCTCCAAATAAGGAATATCTGCTGCTATCTCCTGATATCCACCTTCTGTCGGGTTCATGCCCATCACTCTTGCACGTCTCTTGTTGAGCTCACCCATCACATCACCTGTATAGCCCTCAGGCACCACTACCTTAAGTGTGGCAATCGGCTCAAGAAGCACAGGCTTTGCCTCCATAATGCCCTTTTTAAATGCCTGCTGTGTTGCCACCTTGAAGGCCATCTCCGATGAATCCACAGGATGATAAGAGCCGTCATACAGCACAGCCTTTATGCCTGTCACAGGATAGGCTGCAAGAGGTCCCTTTTTCACAGACTCTGCGATACCCTTTTCAACAGCCGGGAAGAAGTTCTTCGGTACAGCTCCTCCTACGACCGTCTGCTCAAATACATATGGCGTATCCATATCACCTGACGGCTCAAAGGTCATCTTGACATGTCCGTACTGTCCGTGTCCGCCTGACTGCTTCTTGTACTTATACTCTACATCGGATTTTTTCCTGATAGTCTCCTTAAAGGCTACCTTTGGACGCATAAGCTCTATCTCCACCTTGTACTTTTCAAGAAGCTCACTTGCCACTACCTCAAGCTGCATATCTCCGATACCATATAGTACAGTCTGTCCATTTTCACTGTCATTTACACTGTTTAGAGTCAGATCCTCCATTAACAGTTTCTGTAAAGACTGGGAAATCTTGTCCTCATCGCCCTTTTTCTTTGCCTTGTAGCGCATTGCCACATACGGCTTTGATATACTTGTTCTAAGATATGTAACCGGCATATTTCTGGTGGAAAGTGAATCTGTCGTAAGAGTCTTCGCAAGCTTTGCAAGCGCTCCGATATCACCTGCATGAAGCTCCTTCACTTCCTCCACCTTACTTCCTCTCATCACATAGAGCTTTCCGATTTTCTCATCGCAGTCCCTGTGATAATTGTAAAGCACATCGTCTGTCTTTAATACACCCGAATTAACCTTGATCAGTGAATACTTACCGATGTACGGGTCAACTATCGACTTGAACACATAAGCACTCTTTGATTTTGCAAAATCATAATCAGCATTATACACCTCATTTGTTTTGGTGTTAATACCTGTACAGCTTCTCTTCTCCGGACTCGGCAGGTATTTCACAATATCAGCCATAAGTGTATACATGCCTCTTGCGAGAATATTTGATCCCATAAGCACCGGTACAATAGAGCACTCAAGCACGTTTGCACGAAGCGCAGCCCTGATTTCATCCTCAGAAAACTCCTCTCCTCCGAAATATCTGTCCATGAACTCCTCACTTGTCTCAGCTACAGCTTCAACTAAGGCTTCACGGCATATTCCCAGGTTCTCCTTTGAGTACTCAGGCACATCAAACTTATCCACGCCTCCGCTTTCATTCCATCTCTTTGCCCTCTGCTGGATGACATTGACATATCCCACAAACTTCTCATTCTCTCTGATTGGCAGATGAAATGGAGCTATTTTCTTGCCGTAAAGCTCCTGCAGCTTTAGCACCACATCCTTGAAGCTTGCATTGTCGATATCCATGTCCGTCACGAAAATCATCCTCGGCAGCTTGTATTTCTCGCATATCTCCCATGCTCTTTTTGTGCCGGTCTGTATGCCTGCCTTGCCTGAAACCACGATGATTGCAGCATCTGCAGCCGATACAGCCTCCTCAACCTCTCCTACAAAATCAAAAAAACCAGGAGTATCGAGAATATTTATTTTGACATTATCCCACTCAATCGGTACAACCGATGTATGTATAGAGAACTGACGCTTTATCTCTTCCTTGTCAAAATCGCTGATAGTGCTGCCGTCCGCTACAGTTCCCATTCTGGTAGTCTGTCCTGCCAGATATGCCATAGCTTCCACGAGTGATGTCTTGCCACAGCCGCTATGGCCTAAAAGCACGACGTTTCGAATCTTCTCAGTAGTGTAAACATTCATTTCAAGTACCTCCCTGACATTATTATAGTATGTATACATTGTACTAATATTTTAGATAATTTACAACACTTTTATGCAATCTGACGATTATTTTTTATCATTTTATTATAATAAATATGGCAATAATTTATTGCTTTATAGTGTTAAATTGATTATAATATATTAGATAATAAAGAATTAGGAGATACACATAAATGCATTTTGATAAAGTTGGCTTTATCGGGCTCGGTCTGATTGGAGGCTCGATAGCCAGAAAAATGAAAGAAAATAATCCAAAGGTCTCAATTATCGCAACAGCCGGACATCAAAAGACCATAGATGATGCCTTTGGGCTTGGCCTGATAGATAATAATGAGCTTTTAGAGCTCAACTCATTTAAAGACTGCGACGTAATCTTTCTGTGTGCACCGGTAAACAAAAATATCGAATACCTCACACAGCTTAAGGATATCATAAAGGATGACTGTATCATCACAGATGTTGGCAGCACCAAAACACAGATTCATGAAAAGGTCACAGAGCTTGGCCTTGAGCGCAATTTCATTGGCGGGCATCCTATGACGGGCTCTGAAAAAACAGGCATACTCAATTCAGACAAGCAGCTTTTGGAGAATGCATACTACATCATCACTCCTACTACGGCAACAACTGAAGAAAATCTGAATAATTTCAGACAGTTTGTACTTTCGCTCGGCTCGATAGCTCTCATTTTAGACTACAAGGAGCACGATCATGCTACCGCAGCCATCAGCCATCTGCCACACATGATTGCATACTCTCTCGTCAATCTGGTTGAGCACATCGACTCTGAAAAAGAGACCATGAAAACCATCGCCGCCGGAGGCTTCCGCGATGTGACACGTATCGCTGCAAGCTCACCGGTCATGTGGGAAAATATATGTGAATCCAACAAAACGCAGCTGCTCTCACTCATGGACCAGTATGAAGCCAATTTCCATAAGCTTCGCGAAATAATTGCAGAGGGCAGCTCTCAAAAGATGCTCGATTACTTCCAGGATTCAAAGAATTACAGGGATTCACTCACACTGCCCGGTGCCAAAATCCGCAAGGATTTCCACGAGGTATTTGTCGATATTGCAGACGAGGCAGGCGGTATCGCAGTGCTTGCAAGCCTTTTAGCCTTCAACGGCATCAGCATCAAGAATATCGGCATCATGAACAACCGTGAGTTTGAGGAGGGCGTACTGCGCATAGAGTTCTATGACGAAAATGCTCTTGACTCAGCTATCAGTGTACTTAAAGAGAGAAATTATACTATTCACCGCAGATGATTTATCCTGTTATATGGCTTTAATCCAAAACAAAGAGCCGTAAAGCGAAGTAATTTCGTTTTACGGCTCTTTTTATATCATCCGATGCAACAGCCCTTACCATTAAACTGCACCAATAACACTTTATTAGTATACGCTCTCCTCAAGTATCTCATAGAAATCCTCAAAGGTCTTACGGCAGCAATAAGGGTCAATTATCTCAACGCCCTCTGCCATAAGCCCCGGCAGTGTAAATGACATGGCTACGCGGTGATCGTCATACGTCTTAATTTGACAAGGCTTAACACTCTCTGCCGGATAAATCCTTAATCCATTTTCAGTTTCTTCAACCCTCACACCTAATTCAGCAAGGTTTTCCTCGATGGCATTTATCCTGTCACACTCCTGCAGACGTATATGTGAAATGCCTTCTATCCCTACAGGCTCCTTTGCAAACGGTGCAATCGCAGCAAGTGTCAGTGCCTGATCAGAAAATGCTGACAAATCCCAGCTTCCGCCATGCATTTGTCCATTATCCGGTGGCATACACACTATGCCGTCTGCCTCGTCAGAAAGTGTGCAGCCCATATCCGCCAGCACATCAAGAAATGCCACATCTCCCTGCAAACTGTTTTGGTGCACACCACGTACCTGTGACTTCACATGTAAAAGCGGACTCATGGCATAAAAATAGCATGCAGCCGACACATCCGGCTCTATATCATAGTCTAAGCTTACATATGCCGCTTTCTCAGGGATAATAAAGCTGTTATTTTTTTGGTTCTGTATCACATCAAGCCCAAACTGCTTCATCATAAGAAGTGTCATCTCAACATATGCCATGCCATGTGTTCCTGTGACATTAATTGTAAAGGTCTTTTCCATCACCATAGCCGAGATAAGAAGGGCACTCAGAAACTGGCTGCTCTTGTCTACGTTTATATCAACAGCATCAGCATACTCTCCTGTATTTCCGATTGTAAAAGGAAAATGATACTCCTTCTCATCATACTCAATATGAGCCCCCAGCTTTTCAAGCGATACAAGCAAATCCTTCATAGGACGCTTCTTCATCTGCTCAGATGACACTATATGATATCTGCCCTTTGACAGTCCAAGAAGTGCTGTAAGAAAACGCGCAGCGGTACCTGCACTTCCCACGTCTATCTCGGCCTCATTCTTTGGAATCCTGCCTCCAAAGCCTGTTATTGTTATTTCTCTTTTATCCTCATCCACCAAAACCGGAAATCCCAGACGAATCAGTGCATCTATAAAATGTCTCGAGTCATCACTAAAAAGACACCCTTTTAAAACGCTGCGCCCATTTGCGAGTGCAGCGATTAAAAGGGCTCTGTTTGTGATACTCTTTGAGCCAGGTACACTGGTTACAATATCATGTGGATGATTTACTTTTTTTACTTTATAAATCATTGAAAATCTGATAAATATCAATCTTGAGTGCATCAGTATCTGTCATGCCGATAAACACTGCACCATAATGATATACTCCTTCTTCACCGTCTGTTCTTCGTACAATCTCGATAACCGCATCCACAACCTCCTTGGTCCAAATCTGGATCTTGGTATCATAATATGTATGTATATCGAGAGGTACCTTTGCATTAAATCCGATACCGCTTCTGGAAATATCCGTGACATCCACATGACAATACTTAAGTGTTGTCACTCCGTCCTCATCCAAACGCTCTAACTGTACCGATACATCAATGTCAAGTCTTTTATGTCTTCTCTTTTCTTCCATGCACTTTACCCCATCTATTATATTATTGATAAAGGGAACAAATAACCCTCAATCAACATATTAGTATATATGACTGATTTTTACAAGTAAAATTTATTCAGCCGTCTCATCTTCCATATGCATATCGTTTGTGATAAACATCGCATCCCCAAAGCTGAAAAATCTGTATCTTTCCTCTACGGCCTCTTTGTATGCATTAAGAACATGCTCTCTGCCTGCTAACGCTGACACAAGCATGACAAGCGTGGACTGTGGCAGATGGAAATTGGTAATCAGACAATCAATCACCTTAAAGCTGTAGCCAGGATAAATAAATATATCCGTCCATCCGCTGCACTCTCTTAGCATGCCGTTTTCATCTGACGCAGCCTCTAAGGTACGTGTGCTTGTAGTGCCGACAGATATTATTCTGCCACCATTTTTCTTTGCATTATTAATCTTGTCTGCAGCCTCCTGTGACACCATGTAAAACTCAGAGTGCATATGATGATCAAGCACATTATCAACCTTTACCGGTCTGAAGGTGCCAAGACCTACATGTAAAGTCACCTCTGCTATATCCACTCCCTTATCCTTTACCTGCTGTAAAAGCTCCTTTGTGAAATGCAGTCCTGCAGTAGGCGCAGCTGCTGAGCCGTCATACTTTGCATATACTGTCTGGTAGCGGTTCTTGTCCTTTAGCTGATGTGTGATATACGGAGGCAGAGGCATCTGTCCGAGCTTATCAAGTATCTCCTCAAAAATACCCTCATAGCTGAACTGAATCAGCCTGTTTCCATCATCAACCACATCTATTACTTCACCGATTAAAAGTCCGTCACCGAATATAATTTTCGTGCCCGGCTTTGCCTTTTTACCCGGCTTTACAAGAGTCTCCCATACGTCGTTTTGTCTGCGCTTTAGAAGAAGTATCTCTATCTTTGCCATAGTGCCTTCCTTCACGCCAAACAGACGTGCAGGAATAACCTTTGTATTGTTGAGCACAAGGCAGTCGCCCGGTCTTAAATATTTAACAATCTCCTTGAACACATGGTGGCTGACTTCTCCTGTATTCTTGTCAAGCACCATGAGCCTTGAGCTGGAGCGGTCCTCCAGAGGATCCTGCGCTATAAGCTCCTCCGGAAGATCATAATCAAAATCTTTTACGTCCATAATTTCCTATTCCTAAAACTATACCAATATCTAGCCACGAAGCGTGATACCTGCAGTCTCTTTAAGATGAGCAAGTATATCCTTTACAAAGCCCTCGACCTTCTTAGCCTTAAGTTCCTCATCCTTTGGTGTAAATACTACACTGTACGCCATGCTCTTCTTATTCGGAGGAAGCTGTACGCCCTCGTAAACATCAAACAGTGTAACATCTGAGACATAATCACAGGCTTCCATGATACCGTTCTCAATCTGCTCACAGGTGATATCCTTGTCCACGACAAAGGCAAAATCTCTCTTCTCATCATCAAATTTTGAGATTGGAGTAAATACTCTGTCCTTTCCATACCACTTTGAAAGTACTCTAAGGTCAAGCTCCATCACATATGCCGGCACTCTCATGTCAAGCTCATCGCATATCTCATATCTTACCTGACCGAGATATCCGACCTTTTGACCGTCACAGAATACCTCTGCGGTCTGATATGGATGAAGGAATGGCTTTTGAGCCGGCTTATATGTAAACTTCACATCAAGTGCATCTGCTACAGTCTCAGCCAGTCCCTTTATAGTAAAGAATGACTCATCCTCACCGAATACACCTGCGCAAAGAGTCTCTCTCTCATCAGGATACTCTGTAAGCGGAAGCTCCTTTGCGATAAAGATATTTCCAAGCTCAAAGATTCTTCCCTCCAAAATACCCTTCTTCTGGTTTCTTGCTATGGCATAAAGCATCTCAGAAGCAAGTGTTGTTCTCATAAGCGAGAGGTCAACATTGATTGGATTTATAAGCTTGATTGCATGTCTTTCCGGTGCATCCTCCGGGAACCTGAGCAGATCAAGATCAGCAGGTGAGAAGAATGAGTAGTGTATTCCTTCATATGCTCCTGCTGCACAGAGCACCTCCTTTAGCTTGCGCTCTGTCTGCTGTCTAAGGTTGAGTCCTCCGAGTGTAACCTGTGCTGTAGGCATGAATGCAGGAATGACATGGTCATAGCCATACATACGGATAACCTCCTCTGCCACATCCGGATAATCCTCCATATCCTCACGGTATGCAGGAATCATGAGTGTCAGCTCATCACCGTTTACAACCGGTGCAAAGCCTAAATTTGTGAGTATTCTCACGATATCCTCTGTAGGAACCTCTATTCCAAGCACGCCGTTTACCTTTGCAATAGAAACCTTCATCTCTTTTGGCTCAAGTGAATTTCCTGTAGTCATCTCAACGTGTGTTGAAGAAACCTTACCACAGCCAAGCTCCTCCATCAAATGAAGTGCTCTCTTCATAGCCATGGCTGTTGTGTACTCGTTTACTCCCTTTGAGTAAAGTGCACTCGAATCAGATGACTGTCCCAACGCACGTGAGCTCTTTCTGATATTATCTCTTGCAAATTTTGCAGACTCAAACATCACCTCTGTGGTACCGTCGTTAATCTCAGAATTTAAGCCGCCCATGATACCGGCGAGTGCAACCGGCTTCTTTCCGTCACAGATAACGAGATTATTGCTGTTTAACTCAAATTCCTTCTCATCAAGTGTGACAATTTTCTCTCCATCGTTTGCACGTCTTACTACAATCTCATCTCCCTCAAGGTATGAGTAATCAAAAGCATGCATTGGCTGTCCAAGCTCTTTTAAAATAAAGTTAGTGATATCTACCACATTTGAGATAGAACCAATTCCTACAAGTGCAAGACGTTTTCTCATCCATGCAGGTGACTCGGAGATTTTTACATCATGTACATAGTGAGCTGTGTAGCGTGGGCAGATATCCTGTGCAAGAACAGATACCTTGAAGTTTTCCTTCTTCACATCATCTGCAGTATAGTCAAGTGCAGGCTCCTTAAGCTCTTTTCCCAAAACCGCAGCAACCTCTCTTGCCATGCCGTATATACTCTGGCAGTCAGGTCTGTTTGCAGTGATTGCAATATCAAAAATCCAGTCATCAAGACCGAGGATAGGCTTTACATCTGCTCCAACCTTAGCATCCTCAGGCAAAACCAAAAGTCCGTTATATCCTGCGCCCGGATAGAGGTCTTCATTTAAGCCAAGCTCTACCCCTGAGCATAACATTCCATATGAATCATATCCACGCAGCTTGCCCTGCTTTATCTCCATCACGCCCTCTATTGTAACGTGATCCTTTGCTGTGGCATATACTGTTGCACCGATAAGTGCGAGAGGGAATTTGCCGCCGGCTTTTACATTGTCTGCACCGCAGCAGATCTGGAATGTGCCATGTTCTCCTGCATTTACCTGACACAGGCTTAGGTGTGTCTCAGGAATCGGCTCACATTTTTCTACAAGGCCGACTACTACGTTTGAGATATCCTTTCCCACCTCATATGATTCCTCAACCTCGAAACCGCATGAGAATAATTTTTCCTCTAACTCCTTTGGTGTTACATCTATATCTACATAATCCTTTAACCAGCTAAGTGGTGTTAACATAATTTTTGCCTCCTGTTATATATTCAAGAAATGAATCTAGTTGTCATCAATCTGGTCTAATACCCTAAGGTCTGACTCGAATAAAAGCTTGATGTTGTTGATTCCGTATTTGAGCATTGCAATACGCTCAAGACCGATACCGAATGCAAAGCCGCTGTACTCATTTGTGTCTATACCGCAGCCCTCAAGCACCTTTTTATTTACAACGCCTGCACCAAGCACCTCAATCCAGCCTGTGCCCTTGCACAAAGAACATCCCTTGCCGTGGCACTGGAAGCAGCTTACATCAACCTCTACAGATGGCTCTGTAAATGGGAAGTATGAAGGACGAAGACGTGTTGTGACATTCTTTCCGAACATCTTCTTTACAAGCTGGTCAAGCATACCCTTTAAATCGCAGAGTGTGATGCCCTTATCTACCACAAGTCCCTCCATCTGTGTGAACATAGGAGAATGTGTTGCATCATCATCCGAACGGAAAACCTTACCCGGTGAAACAACCTTGATAGGCGGCTTCTTTGCTTCCATAACATGAATCTGTCCTGCTGAGGTCTGTGTACGAAGTAAGAACTCAGGTGATAAGTAGAATGTATCCTGCATATCACGCGCCGGATGATCCTTTGGAGTATTTAAGGCTGTAAAATTATAGTAATCATTCTCGATTTCTGTTCCCTCGTAAACCTCAAAGCCCATAGATGTGAAAATCTCTGAGAGCTGGTCCTTTACCTGTGTTACCGGGTGAAGATTACCCTTTTTGCTTCTCTTTGCAGGCATAGTGACATCTATTTTCTCGCTCTCATACTTGCGCTTAAGTGCCTCTGCCTCAAATTTCTTAACCTTCTCATCAAGAAGCTTCTCAACTGCCTCACGTGTCTCATTGACCCACTGGCCTACCTTTGGTCTCTCATCAGGAGCAACATCCTTCATGCCCTTTAAGACTGCTGTGAGCTCACCCTTCTTTCCAAGAATTGCAGCACGCACATCATTTAATTTTTCAAGGCCGTCAGCCTTATCAATTTCAGCAAGTGCTTTTTCTCTGATCTGTTGAATTTTGTCTCTCATCGAATTTCACCTCATAATATTTTTCTTAATTTGCATAAACTCGTAACTCCAAGCCTGAATTCGCCGTTTATGCGATAAAAAACGCCCCTGCATGGCTGTTAAACCGTGCAGGGACGAAAATTCCGCGATACCACCCTGATTTCCATTGAAGAAGTATCCAATGGACTCTCATTGATATGTGTAACGTACATAAAACGTCATGAACTACTGTTGCTTCATCCATGCAGCTTCAGTGTGAACTTCAATCAATAGCCTTTTTGTAAGACTGCTTTCAGCCGGTGACAATCTCTCTCTGGTCAAAGTACTATAATCTACTATGCACCTTCATTGCTTTTATTATATATATATAGCTGCGACATATATATCGCAAACGCTTATGTCTTAATAACACATAAGACATTTTAGCACAATCTCTATATTTTGCAAGTAAAAATTTCTCTATTTTATTATATTTTGATTTATATTTTATTTCTAAGACCCTTAGGATAATGGTTTTTAACCTGTGCACCATTCACCTTGCCCCAGCCGGCCGGATATCCGTCTACACATACAAGCGCCCAGCCCTTTTTGCATTCTGCCGCCTGCTCATCAGACAACATGACTGACTGACCGTTGAAAAAGCCGGTAGTCTGCGGATCATCACAGGTAAGCTTTACTACATTTTGGGCATCACTTTGCTTAAGCGCAAGTGCAAGCGAATGTGACGGCTCAAAGCGCTGTTTTTTGAACTCTCCTACATGAAGCCCTGCACGCTGTACCTTAAGCCCCTTGATATCCACCTCCATATCCGGCAGCCTGTAAAGCTGTTCCCCAAACATGACAAGCCTTGAGTTTTTTATCCAGGCTGCCATATCCTCTGATACGGTCTCATCAAGAAACTCTGAGAGAAGCTTCATATTTTCTTTTGTGAGAGCCGGCTTCGTTTCATTTTTCCTGTTCTTATTATTTTTGTTCTTTTTGGTTTTCCTGTCAGTTTTAAGGCCTGTGTCCTCTACTTTATTACAGCTCTCCTCGCATACCTCATAATCCGCATCAAACTCATTAACACTGCCTCTTCTCACAAGCTTTGCCACAAAATGACCCTCTCCATCCACCTTATGCGGCCAGAAGCGTTCCATCTCTTCAAGTGTAAAATCAGGATGTCTCTCCAAAAAATACTCAATAACGTTCTCATTTTCCTCCTGCGAGAATGTGCAGGTACTGTAGACTATCGTTCCACCGGCTTTAAGCATAGTCGCTGCATTGTCAAGTATCTCCTTCTGGCGTGCGGCACATATCTCCACATTTTGTGGACTCCACTCATTTACAGCCTCAGGAAGCTTTCTGAACATTCCCTCTCCTGAGCATGGTGCATCCACCTGTATGGCATTAAAAAAGCTTGGAAAATGTGAAGCAAGCACAAAGCTGTCCTCATTTGTCACAATCGCATTTTTGATTCCCATACGCTCTATATTCTGCGACAAAATCCGGCTTCTTTGTGTGTTAATCTCATTTGACACCAAAAGCCCGCTGTCTCCTAAATATGTGGCAAGCTGTGTACTCTTGCCACCCGGAGCCGCACACAGATCAAGCACTCTCATGCCCGGCTTTGGGGCTAAAAGAGCAGCCGCCGACATGGCGCTTGGCTCCTGTATGTAATAAAGCCCCATCTCGTGATACGGATGCTTCCCGGGGCGTTTTTCCTCGTCATAATAATAAGCATCATTCGCCCACGTAACTTTTTTGTCCATCGGTATGCAAAGCTTATCCATTATTCCGGCGATTTCTTCTTCAACGCTTTTATTTTTTCCGACTTTAAGTGTATTAAAGCGAAGCGCCTGAAAACGGTTATTGTCATAGCTGTATAAGAACTCCTCCCACTCATTGCCAAGAAAGGCCTTCATCTTTTTCTCAAACTCTATCGGTAAATTCATTGTCAAATCCTCTTGTTCTCTAAATGTATCCTGCTACCACACACATACTCATGTGTCTAAGTACTTCGATATTACCACATTTCTACTATCCATGCTATCAATTTTTTAAACTGCTTATATCCACAACTGTCACATCCTTGTAATAATATCCGATTATATCCTTATAGCTGTTTCCTGCCTTTGCCAGCCTGTCTGCACCATATTGGCTGAAGCCTATTCCATGACCAAAGCCTCCTCCGGACAGCGTATAGTGACCATTTGCACCGGCACTCACACTAAAGCAGGCGCTTGGTATCATCGACATATTCTCCCTCACAGAGCCGTCGTTTAATGTAACCTTTTTCTGATAATGCCCCAGTGCTTTTCTTATATCATTCTCTGCCGTAAATGTCTGTGATTTGTTTCCATAGCTTATAGTAAGTGAAAGTACATATCCTGCGTCAGAGGTTTTATCCGCACAAATGCCTGTAGCCGCACCATATTGAGGATCATTGTATGCCGATAATTCAAGCTCCGAGGTCCATCTGTAGTATGGCGAATTGTCATCCACCGACTCCACCTTGTGTATGAAATCCGGTGTACTCGAAGACCAGACCTCCATATCCTCGGTTTTTCCGGCAGATGTGGAAAAATAATAGCATGTTATCAAGCTTCCTCCACATGATACAACCTGCCCTGCCGTAGCCTTTACTGCCTCATCGGTTGACTGCTTTGCATCTGAAGCGTTATAGACCTGAAAAGCCGTGGTATTGTCTATATTGGCTCCGTAGAGCGCATACTGTGTATTTTTCATCTGTGAATACACAAAGGTTCTCGCACAAACAGCCTGTGCCTTAAGCGCCTCCGCATCAAATGTGGACGGCATCTCCGACGGCAGCACATAGCGCACATATGTCTCCACATCGACTGTATTCACCGCCACAATGCCTGCAGCTGTCCCGATAAACTCAAACGAGCCCGGATAGCTCTTACCGTTTATGCTGACATAATTGTCTGCTGAGCTCACCTTTATCTTACCTTTCTGTACATTTGCCATATATGCACCCACATCATCAATAGCACTGCTGCCGCAGTCGGCATCATCCACATAAAGGTTAGACGCTGCACCTGCCGCAATTGTGGGAAACGCATCCTTTCCGTCGTTTTTTATAAGCAACCTTATGTATGTAAGGTCTGGTGCCTGTCTTCTGACAATGGCACATATCCTGCCCGAATCAAGTATGTAGGAAAGTGTTTCACTGCCTATTATCAGGTCAGAAACTGATATTTCCCTAGGCGTATCTCCTGTCTCATCATACACGGGCAGCTCATCTGACTGCATCGGAATATCGTCCTGTCCCGCAATCTGCATTGTGCCGTTTCCGTACGACAGCATCACACCTGATATATCATCCGGCTTTATCTGTATCTTTTTTACCTTAGAGCCACTGATTTCAATATCACAGACACCGGTAAAGCTCTCCTCCATGGTTCCCTTTGCCCTGTAAAGCTCTCCATCACAAATGAAAATCAGCCTTCCATCGTCATTTGAAACAATATATGCATTCTCATACACCATATCCTTTGTCACAGCCTTTGCCTGCTTTGCAAGCGTCCCTTTTTCCTTTTGTGCCATGACAATTGCAAAAACAATAACCACACATACCATGGTTATCGCAAGCATTATCCAGACCATCTGATTCGGCTTTTGCCGTCTTCGTCTCCTATTTGCCAAATTTCTGTTCTCCTTAACACCAAAATAGTGGTTACTTACCGCTCAAAAAATGGGAGCTGCAAAAACAGCTCCCTTTATCATCTGTACTTAAGAATCCTTTGTGCTTTAAAAATCATTTGTATCTCATGAATCTTTTGTGCGTCCGGAGTTCTTTTGTACATTATTATTCTTTTGTAAGAACCCAAAATGCCGGTCCTGTAATTTAGACTCCTAGCGCTCTTGCTAGGTGGGTAACCGCAGTCTGCCTTCTGCCTTCCGCTGCATAATGACGGCCTGACATCCAACAGCTCATATAGGAATCCCGTTTAAAGTAAATGTAGGTTCTAAATACACAGGGTTGTCGAACATCTCAGGTATCTTTGTAAATTCATTATACTTTATTATGTCTCATGTTGCAATGCAAAATTCATGTTAGAATTTAACAAATTTTTCTCTGGCATTTCGTAACATATTTGAAAACCAGATAATTACTGCGACAAATATAATCATCTCAACATATGACCAGTATGGTATCTTTTTAAGACAATCCGAAACTATCGCAACTATACTGATAACAAAAATCACAATACCGAATACCAGTGACTTTGGATAAATATACGATATATAGCCAGCCGTATCCTTTATCTTTTTCATCTCCTCATCAGCCACAAAGGTGCTTTCAATTTTGCCGCTTTTCTTCATTCGCAGTGAGACAAAAATTATGTAAATTCCAAGTATCAGCGTGACCGCATCTATTATAATAAAATAGTTCATTCTTCTTTCTCCTGTATTTTTATTTATTATTCCTCAATAGTTACACCGGATTTTATATACAAAAATATGTAAAATCACCAAAATTAGTATAACCTCCTGTAAGGAAAAAATAAATGGTAAATAAGTCCCAACTATTTCTTGAATTTCTTTTGTTAATGTAGTAAAATGTATTTATATTTACATGGGGAAGGAGTTTTTAAAATGAAACTTGACGATTTAAAAATACTTATATGCGACGATTCGATCCTCGCAAGAAAACAGATGAAGGATATCATCAATTCCATTGGTTCACCGACTATCATTGAGGCGGCAAACGGACAGCTCGCCATTGATATGTACAAGGAGCATAAGCCAAATCTCACATTTATTGACATTGTAATGCCTGTAAAGGACGGAAATGCCGCTATCTCAGAGATTATGGAGTATGACAGCAGTGCTACAATCTTTGTTGCATCATCTGTCGGCACACAGTCCGAGCTTAAAAAGGCTCTTGCTGCCGGAGCATGTGACTTCATTCAGAAACCTATCGACAAGGATCAGGTCATAAGCCTTATTCAAAAGCACATAGGAGGAAATTAATATGTATACTCAATTTTTTGGCAATTTTCTCCTATCAAAGGGGTATATCACTAATGAACAGCTTTTTGACGCTCTCAAGGAAAAAGCTCAAAAGCACGCAAAGCTTGGTACTCTTGCTATCCACTCAGGGCTTATGACAGCAGCCGAGGTTGATTCGGTAATAGTCGAGCAGACTCACCAGGACAAGAAATTTGGCGAATTGACGATTGAAATGGGTTATCTGACAGACGAGCAGGTAAAGGAGCTCTTAAGCATCCAGAGTCCTGACTTTCTTCTTTTAGGACAGATTCTTTTAGACAAAGGCATAATCGACAATACCACTCTCGAAAAGAGTATACATGATTACCGCAGTGAGAATGCTATTTCCGACCTTGACATGGTACTCGAGGATAAGGACAGTATAAACCACCTGATAGGTCATTTTTTTGAAAATACAGGTATAGAGCCTTCTGCCATTGACACTATGTATCTTGAGCTTTTGTTTAACAGCTTTATCCGATTTGTCGGTGATGACTACACTCCGCTGTCTGCTGAGATATGTGACAGCTTTAGTGCAGACTGCATGGTACGTCAGGACATTGAGGGCAGCTACGCTATATCTACATACATAGGCATGAGTCAGACGACAGCCATCAATTTTGCATCACGCTACGTAAAGGAACCTTTCTCGGTATACGACGAGTATGTACAGGCATCTCTGGATGATTTCTTAAACTTAAACAATGGACTGTTTCTGGTCAACTGCTCCAACGATCAGGCACTTGAGCTTACTCTCACAGCACCTGAACATTTCGATGGACAGACACTAAGCTTCAATAAAGCGTGCAAGCTAAAGCTGTTATATCCTTTTGGAACCATTCACTTTATTATTGAATTCTAATACCTCTACAAGGTATTTTCAGCAAGCTGATAATAATTTGCTCTATGCTTTGAGCACAAAAAGAACATCTGCCAACGACAGATGTTCTTTTTATGTTACGCTATATATAATTATATATCTGAGCAGTTACAATTATATTAATTACTGTACACCAAGCATTTTCTTAACAGTATTTTCCATCTGATCTACATCACATACTGTATTGTGAAGAATCTTTGCATCCCTGATCTCCTCAATTGCATTTGGCACCTTAACCTTGCCGAGCTTTGAAAGCTCATCGACAAGTTCAAAGTCTGTCATTGAATCGTACTTAGGATCAATTGCATCCATTACACTTCTTGTGAATTTGAACGGACTTGCTGTAGATGCGATAACTGTCTTTGTGGCTGTATCGCCGGTAGCATCCTTATACTTGCCATATACACCTGCTGCAACCGCTGTATGAGTATCAATTATGTATCCTGTATCCTCATAAAGCTTTTTGATAACCTCTGCGGTTTCCTGCTCGCTTGTGTAATTACCATAGAAGTCAGAAAGCTTCTCCTTCATATCAGGTGTTACAGTGTACTTGCCATCCTTTGAAAGCGAAGCCATGAGCTGCGCATTCTTATTTGCATCATTGCCTGCGATACGGTAAATGAGTCTCTCAAGATTTGAAGAGATAAGGATATCCATGGATGGTGAATTTGTGAGGATAAACTCTCTGTTCTTATCATACTCTCCTGTTGTGAAGAAATCATAAAGCACTTTATTCTCATTTGAAGCGCAGATAAGCTTAGCAACAGGAAGTCCCATGTTCTTTGCATAAAACGCTGCAAGTATATTTCCAAAGTTTCCTGTAGGAACAACGATATTTATCTTCTCATCCTTTGCAACAGCTCCCTGTGCAAAAAGCTTTGAATAAGCATATACATAGTACACAATCTGTGGCACAAGACGTCCTATATTGATTGAGTTGGCAGATGAGAACTGATAGCCTGCTGCATCCATTGTCTCAGCAAGAGCCTTATCATTGAACATAGCCTTTACTGCTGACTGCGCCTGGTCAAAGTTACCGTGAATACCTACTACATGAGTATTGGCACCCTTTTGTGTAAGCATCTGCTTCTCCTGAATCGGGCTGACACCATTCTTTGGATAGAAAACGATAATCTGTGTACCCTCAACATCAGCAAAGCCTGCCATAGCTGCCTTTCCTGTATCTCCTGATGTGGCTGTGAGGATGACAATCTCGTTTTTTACATTGTTTTTCTTCGCAGATGTGATAAGTAAATGAGGCAGAATGGATAATGCCATATCCTTGAAGGCTATTGTAGAGCCATGAAACAGCTCAAGGTAGTAAGCCCCGTCAGCAAACTTAAGCGGTGCAATCTCAGTAGTATCAAACTTGCTGTCGTATGCCCTGTTGATACAGTTTTTAAGCTCATCCTCTGTGAAATCCGTAAGGAAAAGCTTCATAACCTCATATGCTACCTGCTGATATGACATCCTGGAAAGCTCCTCAATTGAAACATCAAGTGCAGGAATACTCTCCGGTACAAATAATCCTCCGTCATCGGCAAGTCCCTTAAGGATAGCCTGTGAAGCTGTTATTTTCTTTTCACTGTTTCTTGTGCTTGAATATAATAAATCCATTTTTTACCTCATTTCTCTTTTTATCTTTTCTAAATCCGTATTGCTGCATCAAACATGCAGACAATTATTTTCCTATATAGTATAATAAATTTCATATATCAAATCAATAACAAAAATGCTACAATTATATAAATGTTTTAATAAACAGTACCAAAATATACACGAAAGGGACTATATATATCTATGCTGCAAGGAGTTTACACCGCAACAAAAAAGGACAAAACACTGTATTACCGCTCCAGTATCACCTATAAAAATAAACATATAAGCCTCGGAAGCTTCGAAAGTGAGCCTGAAGCCGGCCGTGCCTACTCTGCTGCTGCATCCATACTAAACAGTCATGACAGCATTGAAGACTCATTTTATCACACATATGCCCTTGCCTTTGACAAGATTGTCACACTGATTAACTACCGTGACAACGGCATGTACATAAAGACTCCCATATATCTGCGCAAAAACTATTTCAGCTACTACATGGATATATCATGCGAGCTCAAGTTCGATATAGATGACCTGTTCTACTACTCAGAGCACCGCATACTAAGACGGCAGGGACATCTGTACGTCAATGACTACGGCATGCAGGTCACTCTTCTTAGCCGCTATGGCATACAGCCACATGCGGTTTGCGGGCGGGACTATGTATTCGTAAACAACGATTCCACCGACATGCGCTACGAAAACATCAAGCTGCTAAACCCATACCACGGTGTGGAGATTGTCAAAACAGCCGGGCTTGACAAATACAAAACGCGCATACACGTAAACGGCAATTTTGTCATAGGAACCTACAGCACCATAGAAAGAGCCGCCATCGCCTACAATAAGGCAGTGGATATGGCACATTCACATGGTCTTTTAAAAAACTATCATGAAAACTACATAGAAAACATTTCTCCAAGTGAATATGCCGACATCTACACTACTGTCAGCATTTCCGATAAGTTCGTAAAATATCTTGAAGCCATAACCTAAAACAAGCCTGATAATCCCGATAATACATATTATGAAAAACTTCCCGTGTTGTTCTTTCCACGGGAAGTTTTTACACAGAATATAACTAAGCATATATCCATGTTATTTCTGATTTATATAGTTTACAAGACCCTCGCAGTCGATAATCTTCTGCATGAACGGCGGGAACGCCTGTCCCTTAAACTTCTCTCCTGTTGTCTCATCTGTGATGATACCCGAATCAAAGTCCACAGTCACCTCATCACCGGCATTTATTGCCTTTGCTGCCTCAGGGCACTCGATAATAGGAAGACCTATATTGATTGCATTTCTGTAGAAAATTCTAGCAAATGTCTCTGCGATAACACAGCTTACGCCTGCTGCCTTGATAGCAATCGGTGCATGCTCTCTTGATGAACCACAGCCGAAGTTCTTGTTGGCTACCATGATATCTCCGGCCTTTACATTATTTACAAAATCCTTGTCGATATCCTCCATGCAGTGTGTTGCAAGCTCCTTAGGATCAGAAGAATTCAGATATCTTGCAGGAATGATTACATCTGTATCGACATTATCTCCATATTTAAATACACAACCGTGTGCTGCTTTCATTGTGATTCCTCCAATCTTTACATAACATCCTTTGGTCCTGAAATCTTACCTGTGATGGCACTTGCCGCTGCAACAGCAGGGCTTGCCAGATAAACCTCAGAATCCACATGACCCATACGTCCGACAAAGTTACGGTTTGTGGTAGATACGCATCTCTCGCCCTCAGCAAGCACTCCCATGTATCCGCCAAGACATGGTCCGCAGGTAGGTGTGCTCACGATGGCACCTGCCTCGATAAATGTCTTAAGAAGTCCCTCTTCCATGGCCTGAAGATAAATCTTTTGTGTGGCAGGAATCACGATAACCCTGATACCGTCCGCAACCTTTTTACCCTCAAGAATCTTTGCTGCAATACGCAGATCATCCATACGACCGTTGGTACATGAACCGATTACTACCTGATCAATCTTCACATCTCCTACCTCATCGATGGTACGTGTGTTGTCAGGCAGATGTGGGAATGAAACTGTAGACTTAAGTGTGCTAAGGTCAATTGTATACTCCTCATCATACTCTGCATCACTATCAGCCTCATACTCTGTGAACGGACGCTTTGAATGCTCCTTCATGTACTCTCTTGTGAGGTCATCTACAGGGAAGATACCATTCTTGCCGCCGGCCTCGATTGCCATATTGGCGATAGTAAATCTGTCGTCCATAGAAAGGTATTTAAGTCCATCTCCAACAAACTCCATTGACTTATAAAGTGCGCCATCCACACCAATCATACCTATGATATGAAGGATGACGTCCTTACCGCTGATCCACTCAGCCGGTTTTCCGACGATATTGAACTTGATAGCAGAAGGCACCTTAAACCATGCCTTGCCTGTAGCCATTCCAGCTGCCATATCAGTGCTTCCCACACCTGTAGAGAAGGCTCCTAAAGCTCCGTATGTACATGTATGTGAATCTGCTCCGATAATCACATCACCTGCCACGGTAAGCCCCTGCTCAGGCAAAAGTGCATGCTCAATGCCCATTTTTCCTACATCAAAGTAATTTGTAATCTCGTTCTTGCAGGCAAACTCACGAACACATTTACAGTGCTCTGCGGACTTGATGTCCTTGTTTGGTGCAAAGTGATCCATAACGAGTGCGATTTTATCTTTATTAAACACTCCCTCTACCTTCATCTTGTCAATCTCATGAATCGCTACAGGTGAGGTAATGTCGTTTCCAAGCACAAGATCTAAATCAGCCTCAATGAGCTGTCCTGCACTAACAGAGTCAAGGCCTGCGTGTGCAGCAAGAATCTTCTGTGTCATTGTCATTCCCATGCTTATATTCCTCCTAGCATATAAAAATATTGTATTATGATTGTATCTGAATCAAGTTTACTTAAGACATCATAACATATGATTTACCATAATAAAAATACATAATAAACATATTTACCATAACTAAATCTCATGGTATAATAAACACAGATTTGTTGATGTTCACACCTTTTTGTGACAAGCAACAATTACAGCCCATTAAAAGTACAAACCACAGGAGGTACAAATGAACCAGAATCTCTCATCTTACTGGATTTTCTATACTGTCGCCAATGCCGGCAATATATCAAAGGCAGCCAAGGAGCTCTATATCAGCCAGCCTGCCATCAGCAAGTCAATTCAAAAGCTCGAGGATGGACTGGAATGCAAGCTTTTTTCCAGAAGCTCCAGAGGTGTCGTCTTAACCGATGAGGGCAGGCTTCTTTATGATCATGTAAGCGAGGCCTTCGAGGCATTAAATGAGGGTGAGGAAAAGCTGAAACGCTCAATAGAGCTTGGTGTAGGCCAGCTCAAGATTGGTGTCAGCTCAACACTCTGCAAATACATGCTTTTGCCATATCTCAAGGAATTCATACACAGAAATCCTCATATAAGCATTTCCATCGAATGCCAGTCCACAAACGAGACCTTAAAGCTCCTCGATGAGGACAAGATCGATATAGGCCTGATTGGAAAACCAACGTCCCTTAAGACCTTCAATTTCTATTATCTGGACAATATCGAGGATATATTTGTCACCACAAAGGACTATCTGCGCAACTTAAGTGCCCGCGGTGTCAAAAAGAGCGAGATTTTACAAAACTCCACTCTCATGCTTCTCGATAAAGGCAATATGACACGTAAATATATTGACGACTATCTGCAGGAGAACCAGATACACGTAAAGGACTCAATAGATATATCAAATATGGACCTGCTCATCGACTTTGCCAAAATAGGCGTAGGTGTGGCCTGCGTCATAAAAAGCATAGTTTCAAAGGAGCTTGCAGACGGTACCCTGATTGAAATCCCTCTCGGTATACCAATCCACAAGCGTGAGGTCGGCTTTGCATACAAGGAGTCATCAAAGCTTTCCACCTCTTTACAGACCTTTATAAAGTTCTACGAGAGCTACACACCAGAGGATTTTTAAATCACAAAATACAACCCCGGAGGTATTACCTTGAAAGAACAGATACACACCATTCCCATATCAGATGCCTTTGACAATGCCGGTGAATGTCCCTTCTGCTATATAGAAAAGCGCACCGAGGATCACGTCATGGATTTCGTACTTGGTCATGGTGCCTCTTACATGGAGGCTGACATACGCGATATGACCGATAAGGAGGGCTTCTGCCGTGCACATTTCAAAAAAATGTTTGACTATGGCAATTCACTCGGAAACGCCTGGATACTAAAAACCATGTACATGCGCCATATTGAGGAGATGGACAAAGAATTTAAGAACTTTAAGCCTGATTCAGTGCAAAGGAGCGGTCTTTTCAAAAAAGCAAACGCCTCCTCCAATTCCATCGTGGACTGGATTAACAAGCGTGAATCAACCTGCTTTATATGTGACAGCGTAAACAAGACCTTTAATGCATACATGAAGACCTTCTTCACTATGTATGAAAAGGATCCTGAGATAAAAGAAAAGCTAAAAAACACAAAGGGCTTCTGTCTTGACCATCTGAAGGTGGTACTTGAGGGCGCTGATACATATTTAAAGGGTGAAAAAAGAAAAGAATTTTATGACATAGTGCTTCCAATGATGCAGGAAAACATGAAGCGTATCTATGATGATGTAGCATGGTTTATAGAAAAATACGATTATAAAAACAAAGATGCCGACTGGAAAAATTCCAAGGATGCGATCCAGCGCGGTATGCAGAAGCTTCGCGGAAGCGATCCGTCACTTCCACCACATGTGCTCAAAAAATAAAATCACCCGGTATTCTGCCGGCCATTTAATGGCTGTGCAAAATACCGGGTGAATTTTTATTTCATTACGATATTTACAATACGTCCCGGAACATAAATCTCTTTTACAATATTTCCTGTAAGCTTATCTGCAATAACATCCTTTGCTTTTGCGATAACCTCATCCTTAGGATCCTGTTTTCCGATTGCAAGAGTGCCCTTTGTCTTTCCATTGATCTGTACAGCAATCTCTACTGTATCCTCAACAGTCTTTGCCTCATCGTATGTTGGCCATGGCTCAAATGCGATTGTATCGTCATGACCCATCTTCTGCCAGATTTCCTCTCCGACGTGTGGACATACACATGAAAGCATCTTGATAAGTCCCTCTGCAAACTCTCTTGGACATTTTCCTGCCTTGTATACTTCATTAACAAAGATCATCATCTGGCTGATAGCTGTGTTGTAGCCAAGTGCCTCGAAGTCGTTTGTGACTTTCTTTACTGTCTGATGATAGATTCTTGTAAGCTTTCCGTCATCCTCTTCGATGATGTTCTCAGGCTCTGTAAAGAAATTCCATACACGTGTGATGAATCTCTTTGCTCCCTGTACATTGCTGTCGTTCCAAGGCTTTGAAACCTCAAGCGGTCCCATGAACATCTCGTAGAGACGCAGTGTATCAGCGCCGTACTCCTCGACTACATCACTAGGATTTACTACGAACTCAGGGAATCTCTTACCCATCTTGATACCATTTGAGCCAAGGATCATTCCCTGGTGAACAAGCTTCTTGAATGGCTCCTTTACAGGAGATAAGCCCTGATCAAAGAGGAATCTGTTCCAGATTCTTGAGTACATGAGGTGTCCTACCGCATGCTCAGGACCACCAACATAGAGATCTACAGGCATCCAGTGCTTTAAGAGCTCCTGATTTGCAAATTCCTTATCATTGTGTGGATCGATATATCTCATATAGTACCATGAAGATCCGGCTGAGCCAGGCATTGTAGATGTCTCACGAGTGCCCTTGACACCATTTCTGTCATACTGCTTCCACTCTGTAGCATTCTCAAGAGGTGCCTTGCCGTTCTTGCCCTTGTAATCCTCAAGCTCAGGAAGGATAAGCGGAAGCTCATCGTCAGGAAGGAAATAGATTGAACCATCCTCCTTGTATACACAAGGAACAGGCTCACCCCAGTATCTCTGACGTGCAAAAATCCATTCACGGAATTTGTAGTTTACTGTTCTCTTTGCCACGCCCATCTTCTCAAGCTTGGCTGTGATGGCTTCCTTCGCATCCTCGACTACCATTCCTGTAAACTCCTCTGAGTTGATGAGCTTGCAGCCCTTTCCGAGGTAATCATGCTTCTCAAATGCTTTCTCTGATACATCTGCGCCGTCAATTACCTGGATCATCTCAATATCATGAGCCTGTGCATACTCGAAATCTCGCTGGTCATGAGTAGGAACTGCCATAACAGCACCTGTACCGTAGCTTGCCAGTACGAAATCACCGATAAACATACGCACTTCTTTGCCGTTTACAGGGTTGATACAATGAAGTCCCTTAAGCTCACAGCCTGACTTTGTCTTGTTGAGCTCGGTTCTGTCCATGTCGCTCTTCTTTACAGTCTCATCTATATAAGCCTGAACCTCTTCTTTGTTCTCGACTCTGTCCATGAGACCCTTTACTATATCTCCGTCCGGAGCAAGCACCATAAATGTGATACCATATATTGTCTCGATACATGTAGTAAAGATAGAGAACTCTCCACCGCCTACTATCTGGAACTTAACCTCGACACCTGTACTCTTGCCAATCCAGTTTCTCTGCATTTCCTTGGTAGACTCAGGCCAGTCAATCTCGTTAAGACCCTCAAGAAGCTTCTCTGCAAATGCCGGCTGGTCGATAACCCACTGCTTCATATTCTTGCGGACTACAGGATATCCGCCACGCTCTGACTTGCCATCGATAACCTCATCGTTTGAGAGAACCGTTCCAAGCTCCTCACACCAGTTTACAGGCATGTCGATGTGCTTTGCATATCCGGCCTCATAAAGCTTCTTAAAAATCCACTGTGTCCACTTATAAAACTCAGGATCACTTGTAGAAATCATCTTTGACCAGTCATAATCAAAGCCAAGCTCTCTAAGCTGCTTTGAGAATGTCTCGATATTCTTCTGTGTGAAGCCGTTTGGATGATGACCTGTGTTTACAGCATACTGCTCTGCCGGTAAACCGAATGAATCATAGCCCATCGGATGAAGTACATTGTAGCCCTGCATTCTCTTCATACGCGACATGATATCTGTAGCTGTATAGCCCTCCGGATGTCCTGCATGAAGGCCTACTCCTGAAGGGTAAGGGAACATATCAAGTGCATAATATTTAGGCTTTGAAAAATCCCAAACATCGGTCTTGAATGTCTCGTGTTCTTTCCAGTATTCCTGCCATTTTTTCTCTATGGCCTTGTGATTGTATGGTTCTGACATACTTGCCTCCTTATATCAAAAACGCTCCGCCTCTCAAAGAGACGAAGGCGTATTTTTAATCCGTCTGATTAACATTCATAATTTTACACATCACACTATATTTTGTCAAGTTTTGCTATGTAAAAAACCCGGTGCATCACTGCCCCGGGTCTTATTGTCATATATATCTGACAGATTAGTTGTTGATGAGCTTGTCGCTCTCATCATTCCAGCTGTAAAGCTTACGGATCTCCTCACCAACCTTCTCTGAAGGATGCTCAGAAGCAAGCTTTCTCATAGCCTTGAAGTGTACCTGACGTCCTGCAGGTGACATATCAAGTAAGAACTCCTTAGCAAATGTACCATCCTGGATGTCAGAAAGAATCTTCTTCATAGCCTTCTTTGTCTCAGCTGTAACAATCTTAGGTCCTGTTACATAATCACCATACTCAGCTGTGTTAGAGATAGAGTATCTCATTCCTGCGAAGCCTGACTGGTAGATAAGGTCTACGATGAGCTTCATCTCATGGATACACTCGAAGTATGCGTTTCTTGGATCATAACCAGCCTCGCAAAGTGTTTCGAAACCAGCCTGCATAAGTGCACAAACGCCACCGCAAAGAACTGCCTGCTCACCGAAGAGGTCTGTCTCTGTCTCTGTACGGAATGTTGTCTCAAGAAGTCCGGCTCTTGCTCCGCCGATTCCAAGACCATATGCAAGTGCAAGGTCCCATGCCTTTCCTGTAGCATCCTGCTCTACAGCGATAAGACAAGGTGTTCCTTTTCCTGCCTGGTACTCTGAACGTACTGTATGTCCCGGAGCCTTAGGTGCGATCATAGCTACATCTACATTCTTTGGTGGCTTGATGCATCCAAAGTGGATGTTGAAGCCGTGAGCGAACATAAGCATGTTGCCAGGCTCAAGGTTTGGCTCGATGTCCTTCTTGTACATATCTGCCTGTAACTCATCATTTATAAGAATCATGATGATATCAGCCTTCTTTGCAGCCTCTGCAGCAACATATACCTCGAATCCCTGCTCTTCTGCTCTCTTCCATGACTTGCTGCCCTCATAAAGACCGATGATGACGTTGCATCCTGAATCCTTTAAGTTAAGTGCATGTGCATGTCCCTGGCTGCCGTAACCGATAATGGCAATTGTCTTGCCCTCTAATAATGAAAGGTTACAATCATCCTGATAAAATAATCTTGGTTCTGCCATTTTGTTTTCCTCCTGTTAATTTAAGTAAACTATTTATATGTAAGGATTGTCCTTTGACTAATCCAACATAACTACATCATTGGAACCTCTGGTAAGTCCTGTGATTCCTGTTCTTGCAAGCTCTAATATCTCATAATTGCTAAGCAGATCTATGAAATTATCAAGCTTGTCCTGTGTACCTATGAGCTCTATAATCATAGAGTCATGTGTGACATCAACTATCTTGCCGTGGAAGATCTCAGTCACGTTCATGACTGCCTGTCTTTGTGTATCAAGTGCTCTTATCTTTATCATAATAAGCTCCCTGCACACTGAGAGTCCCGGCTCAAGCTTCTTGATATCAAGTACATCCTCAAGCTTCGCCAACTGCTTCTCTATCTGCTCAAGCACCTGCTCATCTCCGCTTGCAACGATTGTGATACGTGTGTAGCGCGGATCTGCTGTAACTCCTGAGGAGAAACTATCAATATTAAATCCCCTGCGGCTGAACAGTCCTGAAATACGACTGGTCACTCCGGGATTGTTCTCAACTAAAAGAGATAATGCCTGTCTTCTCATCGAAAAACCTTCCTCACAATTTCTATTATTTCTGTTCACATGATGATAATATTACTATAATCTGTATTTGTCAAGCAATATCGTTAATATAACTTAAATTCATATTATCAATAACAATTTTTACACATCCATAACCTTGATAAATGCCTGTTTTATAGTGTTTTGTAATATTCCAAGCATAATATTATAAATAATAACCCTGTTTTCTTATTAATCTAATAACCATCTTTGCAATGTATAAGCTAAACCAGACTCTCCCGCCGTTAGAAACGTGCGCCGCCGGGCACACCACAATAAAAAGCCGGGCGATATACACCGCCCGGCTTTAGAATTATCCGATATAATTCTGTTGTAATATATTATAACTGTGGTCCTGCTGCAACAAGTGCTTTACCAGCCTCATTTGTTGTGTACTTAACAAAGTTCTTGTTGAATCTCTCTGCAAGATCCTTAGCCTTTGCCTCCCACTCAGAAGCATCAGCATATGTGTCACGAGGATCAAGGATTCCAGAATCAACTCCAGGAAGCTCTGTTGGAACCTCGAAATCGAACATAGGGATCTTCTTTGTTGGAGCATTAAGGATATCACCAGAAAGGATAGCGTCGATGATTCCTCTTGTATCCTTGATTGTGATTCTCTTTCCTGTTCCGTTCCATCCTGTGTTTACAAGGTATGCCTTAGCGCCTGACTTCTCCATCTTCTTAACGAGCTCTGCAGCGTATTTTGTAGGATGAAGCTCAAGGAATGCCTGTCCGAAGCAAGCTGAGAATGTAGGTGTTGGCTCAGTAATTCCACGCTCTGTTCCTGCAAGCTTTGCAGTAAATCCTGAAAGGAAGTAGTACTGTGTCTGCTCTGGTGTAAGAATAGATACTGGAGGAAGTACTCCGAATGCATCTGCTGAAAGGAAGATTACGTTCTTTGCAGCCGGTGCTGAAGATACTGGCTTAACAATATTTGTGATGTGGTTGATTGGGTAAGATACACGTGTATTCTCTGTTACACTCTTGTCCTCGAAATCAATCTTTCCGTCATCAGCAACTGTAACGTTCTCAAGAAGAGCATCTCTTCTGATTGCGTTGTAGATATCAGGCTCAGACTCTTTGTCAAGACCGATAACCTTTGCGTAGCATCCACCCTCGAAGTTGAATACACCGTTGTCATCCCAGCCGTGCTCGTCATCTCCGATAAGAAGACGCTTAGGGTCTGTAGAAAGTGTTGTCTTACCTGTTCCTGAAAGACCGAAGAAGATTGCTGTGTTCTCTCCGTTCATATCAGCGTTTGCTGAGCAGTGCATTGAAGCGATGCCCTTAAGTGGGAGGTAGTAGTTCATCATAGAGAACATACCCTTCTTCATCTCTCCGCCGTACCATGTATTGATGATAACCTGCTCTTTTGATGTGATGTTGAATGCAACACATGTCTCTGAGTTAAGACCTAACTCCTTGTAGTTCTCAACCTTAGCCTTTGAAGCATTGTATACTACGAAATCAGGCTCGAAGCTCTCAAGCTCCTCTGCTGATGGCTGGATGAACATGTTTGTTACAAAATGAGCCTGCCAAGCAACCTCAACGATGAAACGAACTGCCATACGTGTATCCTTGTTTGCTCCACAGAATGCATCTACTACGAAAAGCTTCTTGTTGCAAAGCTCTTTCTTAGCGAGATCCTTAACTGTTGCCCAAACATCCTCGTTCATTGGATGGTTGTCGTTTGGATACTCAGGTGTGTTCCACCATACTGTGTCCTTAGAATTCTCGTCCATAACGATATATTTATCTTTAGGAGAACGGCCAGTGTAGATACCAGTCATAACGTTAACTGCACCAAGCTCTGTCTCCTTACCAACCTCGTAACCCTCAAGGCCGGCTTTTGTCTCTTCCTCGAATAATGTCTCGTAAGAAGGATTGTGAACGATCTCTGTTGTTCCGGTAATGCCATACTTTGTTAAATCAACATTTGCCATTTGAATAAACCTCTTTTCTATAAATTATGGATTTGCATCCATTTCTTTTGTTAGTATATATGTTTGTTAAAAAAAAATCAATATCTACTTTTCAATTTACACTTATTTCACACTTTTTCGACATGTATAATATATTTCTCACACATCAGCCGTTCGCATATCTGGTGAGGAACTGCCTGGTGCGCTCCTCCTTCGGATGTTCAATCACCTCATGCGGATCTCCCTGCTCAACAATCACACCACCGTCCATGAAGATCACCTGGTCTGCAACATCACGTGCAAAAGCCATCTCATGTGTGACAATAATCATTGTGGTATTCTGCTCCGCAAGAGAACGGATGACCTTAAGCACCTCTCCGGTAAGCTCCGGGTCAAGAGCCGATGTAGGCTCATCAAAGCAGAGTATATCAGGCTTAAGCGCCAGTGCCCTTGCTATAGCGACACGCTGCTGCTGTCCACCTGAGAGCTGATGCGGATAATGATTCATCCTCTCAGCAAGCCCCATTCTGTCAAGAAGCTCCTTTCCATGCTCATCAATACGCGCAAGGATTGCTTTTTTATCCTTTTTAAACTCAGGTGTCTCCTGTGCCAGAAGGCGCTCTGCCAAGGTGACATTCTCAAGTGCCGTGTACTGTGGAAAAAGATTAAACTGCTGAAACACCATGCCAAAATGCAGCCTCTTTTTGCGAAGCTCGGCATCCTTATCCTTGCCCGCTTCGGAAGCATCAAATAGCTTCTCACCATTTACAATAATCTGCCCGCTGTCAGGTCTCTCAAGGAAATTGAGGCACCGTAGCAGCGTAGTCTTTCCCGAGCCCGACGAACCAATTATAGCAAGAGCATTGCCCTCCTCCATGGAAAAGCTGACATCCTCAAGTACGTTAGTTCTTCCAAAGTGTTTTTCTATATTTCTAACCTCTAAAATTGCCATGTCATCCTCCTACCTGAAATAATCCAGCTTCTTTTCGATATAATTAAATAAAAGTGTAAGGATTCCGACAAATATGAGATAGAATACACCTGTGTAAAACAGCGGCCATGTAAGTCCGTCCGACTTCATAAACGCTGCTCCCGCAAAGGTAAGCTCGTATGCCGCAATAATTCTGGCAAGAGAAGTATCCTTTACCAGAGTGATTATCTCATTTGACATAGGCGGAACAACACGCTTGATCATCTGAAGCAGAGTGATTTTAAAGAAAATCTGCTGCTTTGTCATGCCTAACACCTGTCCTGCCTCTCTCTGACCGGCCGGAACCCCCTCTATGCCGCCTCTGAATATAACAGAGAAATAACATGCATAGTTGATGACAAACGCTACAACAGTCGCTGTGATACGGCCTGTCTCGTCGCCACTCCAGATAGCCTGATGAAGCCAAAGCCCCGGTCCGTAAAATATGATGATAAGCTGAAGCATAAGCGGTGTGCCACGGATAACCCATACAAACACATTCATAACGGCCTTTACCGGCTTAAACCTGCTCAAAAGCCCAAATGCAAATATAAGCCCCAGCGGCAGTGCAAATATAAGTGTCAGTATAAATATTTCAAAGGTGGTCCACAGACCACTCATAAGTGCTTGTGTAACAGTCCAGAACATTTTATTTCTCCCGCTCTACAACTACCTGTGCATTGTTACAGTATGCATTTGTGCATTCCATAGACTTTGTAACCTCATCTGTGAGTGTCATGCCATTCCAGACAACATCAATCTTCTTAGAGTCGAGCTCCATAACCTTGTTGTCCCAGTCGATAACTACAAATTCAACATCCACACCGAGCTTCTCACCAACGAGTCTTGCCATATCAGCATCAAAGCCAATCCATTTGTCGTCCTTATCCTTGTAATCCATAGGCTCAAACTCTGTGATACCTACAATCAGCTTGCCCTGTGACTTGATATAATCCACATCACTGTCGCTTTCAGACTGCTTGAACTCGCAAGGCTCCTGCTCAAGGAGTGAATCCTGTACTCCGTAATTCTTTGCAATCTCCTGCATGCTGCCATCAGCATATGAATCTGCGAGTACACTGTTGATATATGAAGCAAGATCAGAGCCCTTACGGCATCCGACACCATACTTCTCTGATGTAAGCTCTGTTGTATGTACTAAATCCGGATAGCTTGTGCCCTCTCCAATCATGGCTCCTGCCATTAAAAGATCTATGATTGCCGCATCAGACGTACCTGATTTAACCTCCATAAGCGCATCTGCCTGTGACGAAACCGAATTGTAATTAAAGCCCTTTTCCTTTGCCACAGCCTCTCCTGCTGAGCCTGCCTCAACAGCGTAGGTCATGCCGTCGCCCTTTTCGCTTTTTTGTGTTCCTGCACCCTTGCTGCCACCGCATGCGGTCATTGAAAGTGCTAATGTTGCTGTCAAAAGAAGTGCTAATCCTCTTCTCATACTCATTTCCTCCATATGTTAAATTAATAATTATAATTATTCAGAAGCATCCGATAACTACAATCTTTTAACATATTAGCAAATTATCACGCTAAAGTAAAGAGGAATTATCCACCAAATCACGAGTTATGTTCTTCCATAAAATCTATAAAGCTGTTTAAAGCAACCGGCTTTTCATATAAATAGCCCTGATACCAGTTGCAGCCCAGCTCAAGGAGCTTATCCCGCTGTTTACCGGTCTCCACAAACTCCGCTATCACCTCGATGTCAAGCTTTCTTGCCAGTGTAACGATTGACGAAACAATCTTTTGATTTGTAGTGTTTGTCTCTATGTCGCGCACAAGCGAACCATCCAGCTTGACCACACCAAAGTTACTCGACTGCAGATACAGAATAGATGTATGTCCCATACCAAAATCATCAATCATCATCACATGTCCCTGAGCCTTTAGATGATTCATCTTTTCAATAACCATTGTAGCCTTTGACAGCACATCCTGCTCCGTAATCTCAAGCCACAGCTGCGACGGCTTCACATTATACTTTTTCAGTGTCTTATCTATATATTTGTCCACATCCCATAAAAGCGACTTGGCGGTCAGATTCATTGAAATCTTAAAATCCGGTCCGCATTCTTTTGACACCTCTGCAATAGAAGAAACCGTCATATCGATTATCAGCTTCTCCATATCTTCAAGTAAATCACTCGCCTTCGCCAGATAGATAATGAGCGGCGGATAAATCAGTCCGTAAACCGGATGCTTCCAGCGAAGCAAAGCCTCTCCACCTATACAGTGTCCTTTTTCATCTACCTGAGGCTGTATCAAAAGATAAAGCTCTTTATTTTCAATTGCCGTCCGCAGGTCATGTCGCAGCATACGGCTTATCTGTCCTATCCTGCCGGACTGTGACAGCAGTTCATAGCTCTCATTGAGTTCTTCCTTTTCCCTGATGAAGCTTATGAGCCCATCCATCTCTTCCTTTGCGTTCCTGACAGCCATTCTGTCGTTCAGCCGCAGGAAAGGCACATATATGGCAACTCCCGCTGCAATCATAACAATCTGTAAAATACTGCCTGCAACAGAGCCTGTACCCAGATAACCGCTGAATATAATGGGTGTAGGCCATGGCACCGTATGTGTCACAGGCGGCACAATGCCTATATATGTCGCGGTATACGCTACGATATAGCAAAGCAAAGGTGTGCAGATAAACGGTATAATGAGTATCGGATTGAGCAAAATCGGAATACCAAATGTAAGAATCTCATTGAGATTGAATATAACCGTAAAAACGGAAAGCTCAGCTATCTTGCGAAGCCTTGTATTATTTACCAAAAACAGCAATGCGATCAGTACACATATGGTTGTTCCGCAGCCGCCCATCACTACAAAGCTGTCAAAAAAGCTTTTGCTGAATATATCTCCGGACACACCTATTTGAAACGATGTTGAAGCAACAGGTTCTAAAATATGGCTGCCATGCAGACCAAATGCCCACATGATATGAAGCAGCAAGGTATATAACAGTCCCTTAAAAAACTCATTATGCACATTCTCAAAAAATCCACACATTGCATTGGAAAAAAGCTCATACAGTGAATCCACATCAAACACTGTAACCAGTGACTGCACTACAATTGTAAAAATCACCATAACAATAGCTGCGGGAATCAGCATGCCAATAGCCAGTGCCGTAATTCTCTCCACACCATTCGTCTGTTCCCTGAAATCAAACAGCGATACCTTCTGCAGCTTTTCAAGCAGAATGCACGATAAAAGAGCCGTCACAATTGCAAAAAAACAGCCTTTCACATCAAGCATATCTGTATTACAGTTGCCACCGGTATTGTAAAGCTGCGTGCCAAAGGCTCCAATCGCTACTATGACATACATCACAGTCTTATCTACCGTCATGTTTTTCTCCATGCAATAGCTGCTGCTAAGTGCAATAAGCATAGACACCGAAAAAAAGCCAAATGTTCCAACGTATATAGTGTGCAGAAATAGAGCAAAAAAACTATCCTCTATAAGCCTCTGATAAGCCTGTATAGGCAGATTCAGCAGTGCATTAGCAATGCCCCCGGTAAGTAAAATCGGAATCATCATAGCAAGCCCATGCCTGATTACATGAATATAAAAGCTGTTTTCAAGATTATAAGTAATAGTTTTAAGACTTTTCTTCATAATTAATTTATCCCCCACAGATATTTCATATAGTACTATATTATCACTTATGCACAGAATATACAATTATTATTTTAAATTAATATGTTTTTTATAGATTATGACTAACAAAAAAGCCAACTGAAATACAAATACAGTTGGCTATTTTTGTGCAAATTTTCTGTTAATTTATTTTTATACAAGCCCTAGGCTTCTAATTATGTAAAGCCAAAGTGTCAGTGTAAACGCACTGAGCAACGTCGTGAGCATTATAGTGGTCGATGAGATAACGCCCTCATGCCCCATATTCCTTGCCATGACAAAGCAGCTCACTGTAGTTGCTGAGCCAAGCATCACAAGAATTGCAATGAGCTCACTATCCCTGAACCCGAAGGCTACCGCAACAGGAAGAAATACAGCCACAAAACCCACAAGTTTGATAAAGGTGGCTACAAATGCCGGCTTTGCCTTTGCTGAGGCTTTTTTCAAATCAAAGGTGGCTCCCATAGCCATAAGTCCCATAGGTGTTGCCATATTGCCAATGCTCGTCACAGCCTTTGCCGGTATTCCCGCAAACGGCAGACCAATAGCTGACCACAGAAGTCCTGCAACGATTCCTAAAATAATCGGATTGGTCACTATCCCCTTAAATGTCTTTTTGAGCACTACCCTGTCTATGCCGTTTTGTCCCGGCTTAAAAAACGAAAGCACAATAACCGCCATCACATTGTAAAGCGGCACACTTCCTATAATCATGACAGGCGCCATGCCAGCGTTTCCGTAAATATTCTGTATAAATGCTATTCCAAGCAGCGCCGCACTGCTTCTGTATGAGGCCTGTATAAACTCGCCCCGTATGGATTTATCCCTCCACAGACAGGAAACAAGTGTTGATATTGTAATGCTTATCAGTGTAACCACAAAGCAGAATACTATAAACTTAATGTTCCAAACCTTTGAAAAATCAACTGCCGCCAGATCACTAAACAACAAAAATGGTAAAGGAATCTTAAACACAAACTTATTCATCCTGTTTGCAAAATCCTCATCCAAAATCCCCACCTTGCGAAGAAAAAGTCCAAACACCATCATTAGAAAAATAGGTCCTGTGGCATTTAGACAAAACATTAGATTTCCCATCTGCGGGCCTCCTTATTCTCTCTTAAAACATTTTGTGCAAACCTTTTGTTGCAATGTCTTCTACCACAATAAGCTTTGGACTTAGATATGTCAACCTTTTATTACACTGTAGATTATTTTAAAAAATTATGGTACACTTATCGCATACTTTATTTAGGAAGGAATTAAACAGTTTGAAAATTCTTATTTTATCCTGTGACACCGGCGAGGGACACAATAGTGCCGGTAAAGCTATAAAAGAAGCGGCCGAGCTTAAAGGACATTCTGTGACCATGATAGATATGTTTCTCTTATCGGGCAAACACACATCACACGCCGTATCAGGAGCATATATAGGAATTGTAAAGCATATTCCTTTTTTCTTTGGACTACTCTATAGGATTGGCATGCTGATATCAAGTGATAAGCATAAATCCCCTGTCTATTTTGCCAATGCACTCCTTTGTAAAAAGCTATCAGCATACATTGAATCAAACGGCTTTGATGCTGTCGTCACGCCTCATCTGTACCCTGCTGAGACCATGACCTGCATGAAAAGAAAAAATCTGCTTCATATCCCGGCAGTCGCTGTTGGAACAGACTACACCTGTATCCCATTTTGGGAAGAGACAAATGTGGATTATTATGTTATTCCACACGAGGATCTGACCGATGAATTTGCAAAGCGCGGTATTCCTGAAAATAAGCTGCTGCCATTAGGAATCCCGGTGAAACAGGCTTTTTGTACAAGAACAGCTAAAGACACTGCAAGAGCAAGGCTGCATCTGCCCTCCGATGTGCCTATTTTTCTTGTGATGAGTGGCAGCATGGGTTTTGGCAAGCTTGCTGTCTTTGCTGCGGAGCTTGCCATAAGATGCCATAATAATGAGCATATCGTAATCATTTGTGGCAACAATACTAAGATAAAACGCATACTGCAAAAGGAGTTTAGGTTCAACAAACGTGTACACATAATAGGCTACACCAATCAGGTTTCACTTTTCATGGATGCCTGTGACGTAATCTATACAAAGCCCGGCGGTCTCACCTCCACGGAGGCACTGGTAAAAAATATACCGATTGTGCACACTGCTCCAATACCGGGATGCGAGGCAGCAAATGTTGCATTTTTCAAAAAACGCCATCTGTCTGTCTCATCAAAGCGTCTGTCAAAGCAGATTGAGCTTGGAAAAATAATGATAGAAAATAAAGAACGCAATGCAGAAATGATACGTGCACAGCACCGGGAGCGAAAGCCCGATGCTGCCATGCAGATTGTCAGTCTGCTTGAGAAACTGGCTCACATTAATACAACTGACTGATTATAAAACCATGAACTATAAAACTATAAGGAAATTATCATGCCATATTTTTTATTTACACTCTTAGGCTTCGTACTCGGAAGCACTCTCTTTGCTTACTGGATACCAAAACTATTAAAAAACATAGATATCTGCACACTTCCCGATGACCACAATCCCGGTGTGAGCAACGCATTTATGTACGGTGGCTTTTTATGTGGAATACTCTCACTCATATGTGAGCTTGCAAAGGGATTTATCCCGGTGTATCTTGGTCAGAAATATTTAGATATAAACTCACTGCTGTTCGTACCGGTTTTAGTCGCACCTGTCTTTGGACATGCATTTCCTTTTCTACAAAAAGAAAAAGGCGGCAAAGCTATTACCGCCTCCTTCGGAGTACTTTTGGGCCTGTTTCCGGAATTGCATCCGGCTGTCTATCTGGCATTTTTCTTTATATTTTTTTCAGTTGTGGTCATAGTAAATCCGCATTCCCTCAGATCTATTCTGACCTTTGGATTTTTTGCATTTAATGTCCATTTAACCATAAAAACAGCTTCAATCCAGATTGGCTGCTTCATAATCGCAGGGATTGTGATTTACAGACACCTGATAAGGCACAATAAAGGACCTGTAAGGATAAGTATTCTGCATCAACGGTAATTATGATATCTGCTTTTACTCATTGGTTTTGCTTCTTACATATCTGTTTATTTTCATACATATAGGAATCAGCCCTATCAAATAACATTTGTATTGTACTCTCCTTATAATCCTCCGATATCGCCCATCCGCAAGCGTAATCAATTTGCAGTTCATTTCCGGTGTTGTTTAATTTATCCTTTTCCAGACATAAGCATTTCAGGATTTCTTTACAGGCACTTCTATTAGGCAATCCTGTACGGGCATCAGTATATGCTCTTTGCTCCAGCAATTTATCCTGATATTCCTTGTCCCGAAGCTTTACCAGATCATACTTTCCGTCCTGATATTTTAATCCGCTTAAAATATCATCCAAATATTTAATCAGCTCATCATTTTGGGAACCTGTAATCTCCAATTTCACTTCACGCTGTGTTGCTCCACGTACCAGACCTGCGTAATTTATTACCCTTGCCGTTCCTTGCAGCCGGTCAATCTGTATCATCATAAAAATAACAAGAATAACCAATGCAAAGATAAGACAGCTTTGTATAATACCTATTATATTTCTGCTTTTTTTATTCTTTAATTTCATTTTCCAATTTATCCTTATGAGGATTTTTTATAAAAGTTATATAGTGTATTATAAGTTATGTCAACGGATAAGGCGTTTTTGGATTTTCATTATTACAACTCTGCACTTTGCAATTCTAATGTTCCAACATAGTCTCCATTATTATATACAAACGGTCCAGCCTCCTTCTCATCTCCGAAATACTCAGGTCTCAGTGAAAGAATACTTAATAGTTCATCCATATTATTCACCTTTGTTGCCTGATATGGCTGCTCAAATGCTATTTTTTCTACAAACAGATAATAGTCACTGTATTTTATCAATAAACCTGTATGTCCCACGAACATAGCATCAGAATCCGGATCATATATTGCTATACTAATAAGTGAAATACGATCACTGTCTATTTGAAATCCATACTTTTTCCAGTTGTCAGAGAATGTCTTTTCAGGATGTTTATCGTCCGTAATACTCTTTTCTCCGTATAATGTAGTAAACATGTCCTTATTCTGCCTTATGATTTCATACCTGTCTACATTATCTATTGCTTCTGTATCAAACATTAAATATGTGCCACTATAGCTATCTTCCGTTGACTGTGCGTGAAGCAGCCCATCCAGCAAAAGAAAAGCTGTCATTCTGCAATCTGCATCTGAATAGTCATGCTTTTCCTCCCAACCATCCATACATTTACCTGTATCTGCTTTCATTTTATATGCATCTGACCAGGTATCCTTCAGCTTTGCATTCTTCCCGGCAGAATCCGCAAAATCGGTCACCCATTCTTTAAAGGTATCTACATGCGATGCCCCGGCTGAACCAAGCTCTTTGCACACCTCAGTAATGGTATTGCTTCCACCCATATATGTTGCAGTTGGCAGCTCCTGTTTTTTATCCGAATCCTGCTGTTTCGACTCCTCGGCAGTATCCGTGGTAATATTATCCTTGTTTATATTCTTATTACCACAACCGCCCAACAGCTCTGCACAAAGCATCATTCCAACTATTATTGTGATTAATTTCTTCTTCATGATTATCATATCTCTTTCTGATTATTTGTACTGTCCTGTACTTTTTTAAAGTACATTACTATTTGTACTATGTAAATAGTATGCTGACAAAATTAAAGAAATATTAATCACTAAAACTTCACACATGCCAAATATTGATAGTGCCGTCCGGTGTGCAGACTTACGCTGATAAGCTACACACTTTTAACTGCATTTACCAGATTTTCATTATATGCTGCATAATAAGACTTACAATTGTAATTCCACACCAGCATGCTGCCCCAACTACAATAGGCTTTCCACCTGTTTTGATAAGCTGTACCACATTACTGTTTAATCCAATTGCCGCCATTGCCATAATAATCATAAACTTTGATAATTCCTTAACCGGCTGAAACACTTCCACACCAATTCCCATATGTACACAAACTGTCGTAACAATTGCCGCAATCACAAAATAAAGTATAAACATTGGAAATGACTGTTTCAGGCTAAAGCTAGTGCCCTTTTTCGCTCTTTTCATAGATAATCCCAGTGTAATCGGTATGATTGCAAGTGTTCTTGTAAGCTTTACCGTAACTGCTTTATTTAAAGTTTCACTTCCCAGATTCCACATGCTATCCCAGGTTGAAGCGGCAGCCGTTACAGATGAGGTGTCATTAATTGCAGTTCCCGCAAAAATGCCAAACGCATCACCATGCACAGTATCAAATCCTATTGCTTTTCCAAGTATAGGAAAGAAAATAGCTGCAATTACATTAAAAAAGAAAATCACCGCTATCGACTGTGCTATTTCGTCATCGTCTGCATCAATAACCGGTGCAGTTGCTGCAATTGCAGAACCTCCGCAAATTGATGAACCAACACCTACAAGTACTGATGTATTTGCAGGAACTTTGAGTACTTTTTTCATAACCCATGCAATAATAAGAGATGTTGTAATTGTACATATAATAATCGGCAGGGATTGCTTTCCCGTCTCAAATATTATTCCAAGATTCATTCCAAATCCAAGCAAAACCACTGCAGTCTGAAGAATCACCTTAGATGTCCATTTGATTCCTGCTGCAGCTTTTCCTTTATCATTCCAAAACATCGTGATAATCATTCCCGCAATAATTGCTATTACCGCTCCTCCTACAACCGGAAATGTCCTTCCTAAAAACCACGATGGAATCGCAATTATAAAACAAATAAAAATTCCTCTCAAATTTTTTTCCATAAAATTCATTTGCAAAATGCCTCACTTTCTTTTTCTGTATGGAATTGTATCACTGGACAATAATAAGGTAAAATTATATAATTCTATCGAACAATAAATAATTCTTATTGATGAAATGACCACTATGCTTGATTTTAGAACAGAGACATTTCTTACTGTATGTCAGACAATGAATTTTACTGCCGCCGCAAAGCAATTGAATATAACCCAGCCGGCAGTTTCACAACACATACATTTTTTAGAAGAACAATACAATACCTCACTTTTCATTTACAGGAATAAGCAGCTTTTTCTCACACAATCCGGTGAAATTCTGCGTAAACATCTTTTAACAATGAAAAATGATGAACAAAACATAAAGAAGGAATTAAAAAGCAATTTTACAGGGATAGAGACACTTTCTATTGGTGTTACCATGACAATAGGCGAGTATGCCATCGTAGATAAACTTGCTAATTTCCTAATACAGCACCCTGAAATAAATGTCCATCTTCATTATGGCAATACGCTTCAACTCCTAAAATTGCTTGATAACGGACTAATTAGCATGGCTATCGTAGAGGGAAATTATCCAAAAGAAAATTATTCACGCAAAAAATACAGCACCGAAGACTATATAGCCGTCTGTGCTGCATCACATATTTTTATGACTGATCATCCTCATACCATCAGTGATCTGGTGTGCGAACGTCTTCTTGTTCGTGAAGAGGGTTCCGGTACAAGGAATATTCTTGAACAGAGCCTGATTTCCCGTGGTTTTCGCATATCTGATTTCATACATTATACCGAAGTTGAAAACATGCATACCATTATTGGTCTGTTAAAAAAAGATTGTGGGATATCTTTTCTATATAAAATTGCAGTTGAAAATGAATTAAAATCCGGAATCTTAAAAGAAATCTCTCTGGACGATTTCAAAATGCAGCATGACTTTGATTTTATCTGGGAAAAAAATAGCATATACACCGATAAATATCTTTCCATTTGCGAAGAGCTTATGTGCTTGTGATGTTCTCCTTCGCTTTTGAGTTTTACCCTTTTGGGATTCTGTGACAGACTTACGGTAAACAATCAATGCCACTACCGCCTACCTTTTACGCATCTTACATTTGTTTTTTCGCCACTTACATCCAAAGGCGAGACATTATGTATGAAATATTGTATGATTAACTCACCAAAAAGAAAGGAGGATTTTACATGAAGGTAAGTATTGAACTTTCCCCTGAATACAGCGAACCATATGCCATCATATATGCAGATAAAATCACTGACAGCATCCAGCGTACCCTTGATATATTCGGTTCAAATGAAAGCCCAATTACAGCTTTACAAAACGAAAATGATATTGTCATTTTGCAGCCAAAAGAAATATACATGGTAAGGGTAGAAAACAAGGATACTATTATTTATGGCAAAGAACACCGCTACCGTTCCCGAAAAAGACTGTACGAAATGCAACAGCAGCTTGGTGCCGGATTTATGCAAATTTCAAAATCAACTTTGGTCAATCTGTCTTATATGAGCAATGTCGAGGCTGGTTTTAGCGGCACTCTTCTTTTGAAACTAAAAAACGGATGTAAGGATTACGTATCAAGAAAATATCTGCCTGAGTTTAAAAAATATCTGGGATTATAGGAGGACAAAAATGAGAGAAACTATGAAAAATTTGATTAAAAGCACTATAACAAGCATTGGTATAACATTAACCATTTTCTGCATTACAGGAATGGTATTTGACATCGCCTATGACGGTAATTTCAGTTTAGATAATTACCAATTTTCCAAAATGGTTATCGGATGCATAATTGTAGGTCTTGGTTTTGGACTTCCGACCATGATTTATCACAAAGACAATCTTCCAATGCCATTTAAAGTAATTATTCACATGGGAACAGGCTGTGTTATTTATACAATCGTCGCATATACTGTCGGATGGATAGGAGGAACAAGTTCTATCCTTCACGGAATTATTGCAGCCATATTTCAAATAGCTTTGGCATTTATAATTTGGGGATGCTTCATGCTTCACTATCGCAATGATGCCAGAAAAATGAATGAAAAAATCAAGGAATTATAGACTCTTGTTCGTACTGCGTGTCTGTGGAGTGATACTCTGCAATATCGAACTAAAAAACGAGGGCAAATCAAACCGATTTACATCGAATTTGATTTGCCCCGTAATAAGTAAAAAATTGTCCGATAGTGTTCAACAATAATCAATACTGTTATTCCTAAATCAGATATTACATTCCTCTGCGAATCAACGAATTATAATGCTTTTTGAAATAATAGAGTTGAACACCTACAAACTCGTCTCTTTCTTCTCTGTTATATAGTTCATCCATTATCTTTTTAAGCGTTGCTGATGTACATTTTCCTTTAAAAATAATTCCCGCTGATGCCATTGCCAGCCATAAATAAAAAATGTAATAAATATCATTGTGCCTTGTGCTCTGCCTGATGAAAATCGTCAAAGTAAATTTTATATGAAGCATGTTCTCCATATTTATCACGCAATCCCTGTTCAATCGTTTCCAAACTGTTCATTAAATGATCTTTTTCTGTATCTGAAAGCTTTTTTATCCGATAATCATATGCTTTGATATCTATATAAAAATCAGCAGTGTCCATTGACAGGTAATGTTCTGCAGAGACTTCGTTGCTTTTGAACCAGCTTTCTTTCAACAGTTTATCATAAAATTCAGGCTTGGGATTACCACCCTCGTAGGATATGCCGACTTCTATACAATCCGATTCAGCTTGAGGAAGATATTCTTCTATAATGTCACTTTTTATATTGTCCCCTATTACATCAAATGAAATGTCCATCAATTCCATCGTCAATGCCTGCTTAGCCGATAAACGATTATGGTTGATAATGCTATACTTATCATTGTTTATTTTATAAACATGATCTGTGATATGCCAGATTGATTCATTTTGACCATCATCATATAAAATATACCAATTATGGAATTTTCCCGGAACATTCTCTGACAGTTCCGGATAGATATTGTTTATTTCATATTCATCGTAAATAAGGCTATCCTTTTTCTCTTCATCAATACACTTCCAATTGCCCTTTCCGAAAAATCCGTCAAATACAGAAGCATATCTAATTGTCCAGTTTTGATTTATAAAATAAACTCCAACTATAATCACGGAAACTAAGCAAACAATCAAAACAAATCCACATTTTTTAATTTTTTTCATAAAAGCTCTCCATTTCTTTTTGAATCCATGTCATATCCACATTTAACCACAAATTATCATTTCTTCAATTTACTTTCAAGCCACGAAATAATTATCCCACAATACGGTGTCAAATTTTGTTCCTTTACCAGACTCTCGTATGTACGTTCTAATTCACGTATAAATGCATCCTGAGATTTTCCTTTGCATTTTCTCATAATTCTACTTTTTTCTTCCATCAAAACTCTTCTACGGGTTTCAGGAAGAGAGACCGCTTCACAGTTTAAATTCAGAGTTTCTGTGACATCCTTGTTAATATCTTCATCATCTGAATAAATGCTACCATCTGCTTTATACTTTATCTTTCTAACCGACAATTCATCAAATGGATTTATCGTAAGTTCTGTGTTACCTCTATGAGCATCACAAGTTGTGTCCTCCGGATTTACACCTCTGGTCAGACTATTGCCATAGCATACACCAAGCATCCATTTAAAATCTAAAGTTGCCTTCTTATCATGCTCTGATTCATATTGCGGATGTCTTGGTCTACAATGCTCAATTCTTTCAGATCTTGGATCATCAATTTTTCTCATACAATATGCACACAGATTCCTTTGCTCCTCCCACATCTGCTGTCTTATATCTTTAAGCACATTTGAAGGCATATCAGTCTCATAATCTGCATCAGGATTCTGCTTACGAAATTGTAATAGACTATTTGGTTCTTTCCCTCTTCTCACAACTATCATATACTATTCTCCCAGTATCTTTTCTAAGTCCAGTGATGTTCTCGCTGCTGCAATATCAGGATCTGTTGTACCAACAATTGCTTCAATCTCGTTCAAAACATTATCTGCTTCTTTATAATTATTTTCATCCATATATGAATAGAATAAACTCATGCGCTGCTTAATATCCGTTGGACGTTCAGATACCTTCATTACTTCTCTTAATATGGAATTTGCATCTCTTCCATAGGTTTGTGCTGCTGGCATATAGATTTCTCCATTATCCAAAATACGAATCTGTTCTTTGGCTACAGAATTAATGACTGCCGGTGCGTGTGAGCTGACAATAAATTGTATATTGGGAAAAATAGTATTTAAATCGCTTATAATAGTCTGCTGCCACTGTGGATGTAAATGCAGATCTATCTCGTCAATCACAACAACCCCAGATGTTTCTTCTAACACCCTATCTCCAAGCATTGGATTCAATACAGCCATGCGATATGCAATATCTCCAATCATACTGAGAGTATTTTTATAACCATCGCTCATTTCATCCATTGCGAATTTCTGTAAACTACCATCTGTACTTTCAAAATTCAAAACCAATCTATGTGTATCAAGATCAAATACAATGCTGGCATTTTTTGAGCCACTAATTCTCTCAAAACATTTGCAAATAGCAGACTCTACTGTTTTTAATAATAAAGGCTTTTCTGCCTTTCCTGTCCGTTGCTGCTCTTGAAGACTTTTCAATGTCTGAATCTGAAACCAATTAAGCATCAGCTTTTCATTTGATTCAGCAGCCATACAATCTACATAACCAACCTGACGTTTAAATTCAGTCAATGATTTTATGTTTTTCTTTTCCTTCTTCTGCGCATACAAACGACCTGTACCATAATAAGATATCAACGGAAGAATTAATGTTTTGTCTCCCGTCATAATTCTCTTCTGTGCATCCCTTGATATACTCGTTAATTCTCTTGCTTCTTTGACTGTAGTATTACCACTTTCAGAATTTAGAGAACGCACCCATTTCACATCATGATTATCCAGACAATCACCTATGCTTTCGATACTTACAGGAAACTGATGCTGCGGATCAACTGTGCCATCAAGATCATGGAACTCATATCTGGAATCATCTTTTGAAATCCTTCTGCTGATTCCACCATCAATTCCCAGTAAAAAGGTGCTGATTGCAACAGCAACTGCATCTAATATTGCAGTCTTTCCTGCCCCATTCTTTCCGACAATCAATGTTATATGATCATCAAAGTCAATATTTACTTCTTTGAAACATCTATAATTGGAAATTTTGATATTATTTAACTTCATTTAACATCACCTCACTATTTGGGTTATGCATAATAACATATTGTCATTTTATATAACTCATCGTCCTAAAATATTATAAATTCGCATAGATACAGTATACCACAGCTCCTGTATCTATGCGATTTATTTTTTTATTTACAGTTTTTGCTCACGCTGATGCCCGTGCCAGCCCCGAATAAAAATGCAATAATATTGTTTATTTCATATTCATCGTAAATAAGGCTATCCTTTTTAATTTTTTTCACAAAAATTCTCCATTTCTTTTTGAATCCATGTCATGATTACATCTACAAGATAATCCTGCTGCACCTGACTTAGTTCCTTGCCCGGCTGCATTTTATGCCACTTTCGGATACACTCCCTGCAGCATGTTGCCGTTGCATGCTGGGCAATAAATACCGGATGTCCACGCATTGGTGTCTGTTTGCCATCATTTGCTATATATGCCGGAGCTTCTCTCTTTGCAATAAAATCCTTTGCATGTTGTCTTATTGTATCAAGGCCTTTTTCATTTATGTAATCAATATCCTTCTGCTTCAAGTGAAAACTGCTTCGGAACTTGGAATTATCCAGTCGCTCAAATAACTGCCTGTACCATTCATCCTTAGTCATTAAAACTTCACCTCAAAAATCGTCCCACCTGCAGAGCCTGATTTAATACAAATACTGCCATCATGTACTCTAACGATTTCACGGACAAGAGCAAGTCCTAGCCCTACGCCGCCCAGCTCCCGGCTTCTGGATTTATCCACACGAAAGAACGGCTCGAACACTCTATCTCTAAGCTCCTTTGGTATTCCGCTTCCCGTATCCTCTACAGACAGATAAACATGCTTTTTTCTCTGATATGCGGTTACGGTAACCTGTCCGAGCGGATGATTATATTTGATGGCATTTTCAACCAGATTGTATACAAGCCTGTAAATAAGTATATCACTGCCTATCATAGTGGCATCCTCACATTTTCCAATGAGCTTTATATTTTTTTCCTGTGCAAGAGGCTCAAGGTCTGCCAAAACCTCTTCAACAATAGCATCCAATACAATTTTATCATCTCTTCCCACCGTCTGAAGCTCACTCATGTCAAGAAGAGTCTTTACCATCCTGTTTAATTTATCATTTTGTTCCGTAACCATTTTTATGGTCTGCAAAGTGTCTGCATCATTCCCAGGGTGAGAGGCAGAATTATATAAATCAAGCTGTACCTGCATTAACGCTAATGGAGTTCGCAGCTCATGTGCTGCATTTGCAGTAAACTGTCTCTGTATCTCAAATGCCTCCGACAGGCGCTCAAGCATCTTGTTATAAGAAATGCCAAGCTGATTCAGTTCCTTAATATTGTTTTCCTCTATTCTTGAATCAGACAGATTTTGAGCCTGCACCTCTTCGATTTTATCAGAAAACTCCCTGATTGGTCTGAGTGCATGCCCGCTTATAAAATAAGTGACAACACCTCCCAAAAGTGCCAGCAAAACAGTGATTATCAGACTGTTTCTTTTATAGTCAGCCTTATTATTGTACACCTGGACCGAAAATTCATCCGCAAACTCATCCCACTTATCGTCCGGTATGCTTATATATATTTCATCTGATTTGTTTCCTTTTTCATCCCCCTGTGACTCTACCGCATCCTGCAGAGAATCAATGTAATGCACACCATTTTTATAGACAAACATAGTCAGGAAGCCACATATAATGGCAATACACAATGTAGTTATACACGTAAGTCTCCACTGTAACGACATTCTTTTCATCTGTCAGACTCCTCCCGTATTTTATAGCCTTCACCTACCTTGTTCAGAATGGGATCATAGCCCAGCTTCGCCTTAAGCTTTTTTCTAAGTGAAGACATATGTACCCTGATTG